>CAYUKM010000185.1:0-4889 GCA_964445255.1 uncultured Acidimicrobiales bacterium | reverse complement strand
GCGGCGAGCTTGGAAGCGCCGAAGAGGCTGTGGGTCGACTGATCGACCGACATTTCCTCAGGGATACCGTGCTCGGCCCACGGGTGTGCAGGATCGAGTTCCCAGCGGGTCTCTTGTTCGATAAGCGGCAAGTTGTTTGGCGTATCGCCATACACCTTGTTTGTCGAGGTGAAGATGAACACCGCGTCGGGAGCGTGTTGACGAGTGGCCTCGAGGAGATTCAGCGTGCCGTTCGCGTTCACACTGAAGTCGGTGTGGGGATCGCGAGCTGCCCAATCGTGTGATGGCTGGGCAGCGGTATGCACGACGAGGGAGATGTCGGTGCCGTATTCGGCAAAGAGGGCACCCATCGCGTCGGCATCGCGGATGTCTGCGGCGACATGGCGGTAGTTGTCGTACTGGGACGACAGGTCATTTACTACCCAATCGGTCGATGCTTCGGGTCCAAAGAACTCCGCGCGCATGTTGTTGTCGATGCCGACGATGACGTCGGCTTCGGACGCGAAGTGGGTGACTGCCTGAGAGCCGATAAGGCCTCCGGAACCGGTCACGACGATCACTGACATGTGTTCTCCTGATTACTTTGTCATCAAAGCCGCCGGTTGGTTGACGGCTTACCCTACGCACGCGCTTACATGCCCTGGCGTCCCGTCCAACTACCATTATCCGATCTTTTTGGCGAGATATCCACACAGTTCGTGGTTTCTCGGCACAATGATCACGATGGCCTAGTACTACCTAGGCCCCGCGGCCAGAGCTGAGTGCACCCCTTCGACAAAGCGCTGGACCATATCTTGGGTCGACAATCTCTTTCCCCAGTCCTTGGCCCCCACTTGCAGAGCGGATAGCTCCCGCCCGTCGGCCAGGAGCTCCACCACGCGCGATGCGTAGCTCTCTGCTGAGGTTCCGTGAGGGAGAATGAGGCCGTTTTCGCCGTCCTTGAGGTAGTCGATCTCGGGACTATGAAAATCGTCGTCGATTGTGACGGTCGGTAGTCCAATCGCAAAACCATCAACGATGTTGAGTCCGATCAAACCTGGCATCAGCTGCAATGAGCAGAGCGATGCTGGTCCTAGCCGGTCGTCGCCATATTTCGAGCCAAGCCAATGGATCCATTCGTGCGTGGCGGAAGCTTCCCGTAGGAGATGTCCAAGCGACCCATCCCCGATCACGATGAGTTCGAAAGTTGGTAGTTGCCTTCGGATTGCGACCGCAGCTTCCAAGAGAAAATCGGGTCGCTTGTAGGGGTAGAGGCCACCCATGAACAAGGCGATCTGACCGTTCCCAACCCCCAATTCGCGACGTTGCGCTTGCGTGTCGATGTCATCGACCACCGAGCGAATGTGGCGGGTATCGGTCGAGTTCATCACTGCCGTGATGCGGGCTGGAGGCATGCCAGCTTCAATTGCCGCCAACGTAGACAAGTCGTTGTACGAAAAAAACCAGTGAGTCTTTTGAGTAAGTCGACGCTTGAGACCTTCTCCCGATTGTCCCTCACGCGACGCCTGGAAGTTCTTTCCGTGCCCCCAGAAGGCATGCTTTGCTCGAAACGCTGGTTGCCCGTAGGCGAGAAAGATGTTGAAGAGTTGTTTGGATGCCTGTTCGGTGATGATGAGATCACTTTGCATCGCTAGGTCAAAGGCGGGCTGCCACAGCAATGACTTTCCCTGCACATTGACTTCGCGCATGGGTCGATGCTCAGCCCACGGAAGCGTGGCGATGTCGCCCTTGGCTGCGTCTTCGCTCAAACCATCTGCGGTAACGAGGCGCAGGTTGACTCCTGAGAGGGCTAGCTCTGTACGTAACAGTTGATAGAAGGGCAGGCGATACTGGTTGAGGTTCTTCATGAGAACCGCGACCGTTCGGGTGGGGGGAGGATTCATAACTGTGCGGCCAACCGATAACTGAAGGGACTGTCAGGCTACACTCAGCGGAGCTGAGAAGGATCTGACACCTTCGTTCTTTCTCCGAACTTGGGATGACTAACGCTAACGAAAATCGGCCCCAATTTACTGTTGAGGATGTCACCGTCAACATCAATACGGTGAATCGCCCAGAGTACCTTGAGGCGTGTCTTGCGAGCTTGATTCGGACGACCCCAAGCGGGGTTTCCCTGCAGATCGTGTTTAATGGCTCGCCTACTGAGATCGTGGAACGCACCCTGGAACAAGCCAAGGCCTGGCAAGGCCCCACGAACTTTGTCGTGCTGGACGAAATGTTGCCGATCTCAGGCTCGCACAATCGAGCACTTGCCTCCATCGAGACGCCATTGGTGAACTTCATGGGCGACGATGATGTGGTGCTAGGGAACCGACTGCCAGTACTTATCGAGGCCTTTAATAGGAATGAACCAACGCCGGTGGTGGTCGCCAGCTATGCACACCGCATCGCGGGTGACCCCCTTGCTCCGGCACTCGGCTCCGTCAAAAAGCTTGGTCCCATCACCATTCCCGAGTGGCGCTCGTTCCATGCTTCGGGTGAACCTTTCGAGCTTCTGTGGCCGGGAGCGATTCTCGACGTTGCGGCGCTGCGATCAATTGGGGGATTCGAGAAACCTTTCGAGATGTCATTCGACTGCCGGATTTTTTCGCAAATGTCGTTTGTGGGGCCCGTAATTACGTCAACAGATCGGCAGTTCGGCTTTCGGATTCATCAGGGTTCGATGTCCTCGAGCAATTGGGATGCGCAGCGAGAGAATCTCCGATTCATCGGTGCCTGTCATCGGGCCAGGGTCGAGGGTAGAGACGTCCCCAGCTATGACCAGTTCCTTCGCGACGAAGCATTGGAACCGTGGTACAAACAGTTCGAGCGTCAGCAGTGGGATCGTGCGCAGATGTTGTTTCGCAGCGGCGGTCAGCTGTGGCTATCGGGTGAGAAACTACGGGGCGGTCTAGTTCTGCTGCAATCAGCTGTCACGTGGCCGCCCGCCTTCATCGACAAGTTGCGCGATCAGGACGTCTTCAGTTAATCGCTAAGCGACTCGTACAACCCGATGTGCGCATCACACACGTTGTCGGGTAGGAACCGTTCGAGGACCGGCGCCTCCCGTTCAATCCGCAACCAAGCCTCAAGATCCGTGAGATCGTCAGCGTCTAGAGTCTCTGGAACCGCAAATACCCAGTCGGGGCCGACGGATTGGGCTAAGTCGTCGAATTGAGCGCCCTCACACAGAATCACGGGTAGCTCTCGAGGTAACGCATCAAAGGGCGCGCCACTATTGAATGTGTTGCGTTGTAGCGCCACGATAGCCACGGCGTCAGCGAGCACATCTGCCAATTCATCGTCGGGCATGAACTCCGCATAGACCCGTAGAGCCTCGTTGGTCGAAGCCTTCCTGCGGAGTCGCTCGGCTAGTTCCGGGTCGCCCGGGGCGCCGATGACGATGACCTGACGCTGCACGGATGAATCCTCCCATGCGGCGATGAACTCTTCGATGAGGTGGTACGGGTGAATTTGGCCAAGAATGACAAGCGCACCATCTGAGCGGTCGCGATTGGTGGCAACCCTCTCTGTCACCAGAGGATGGGGAATGGCCTCTCGGCGGATCCGACCATCGATTGTGCCGTCCTGCTCCAGAAGTTCGAAGTGCCCGGCCACCAGGGCGATCACGGCGTCGGCGTTGCGGTAGACGGCCGCACGAAATTTTGAGTCGAACGCATTGGTCTCGTGGTGCGGGGTTCGGTTGTGGGCAGTAACTACGAGGCGATGTCCCCGTAGCTTCCAGGCGACCAAAAGGCCGAGCGCGCGTCCGTGCTTTAGCGCGGTCGTGAACGGATTTGTGCCACGGGAGATGTGTTCTGGCCACTGGATGTGGATTATCTGGCCTCGTTGTCGGAGCAGCTCGAACACGCTCAGTGCGTTCACGGTCACGCCGCGATCGCGCAGGCCGCTGACAACAGTACGTATGTAGGTACTCGAGCCTTGCTCGGGCGTGACAGACCAGTAGACCCGAAGCGGACTGGCTGTTTGTCGTCCTTGGCTGCGCAAAGCAGGGCTCCTCGGATGTTGATCTCGCTCGTACTCTTCTTTCTACCGTTGGATCGGACAAATCTCGTCACCTCCGCTCCCAGAGCGAAAAGTATCGGTAAAGATCCCGGCTGATGTCACGTTTCGCGGCAGCGAGCCTGCGACGCGAAAACGACGCCGATGGGGGTTCTCTGGTCGACCCCGCAACTCGATCGCGTGACGGGGCTTCGCAACGTGATACAACCAAATGCGAAGGTTTCGTGCAAATGCGAAGGTTTCGTGTCGAAGGTGTCATTTGCGTTACGGAACGTGATAGACAGGGGCCGTGAGTGTGCGGAAAGCCTTCCAGCGAGTGGGGATCCCTTTTTTGGTGATAATTGCCGCTGCTGTAACCACCGCAGGTGGCCTAACCACATCCATCGGCCCTAGCCGTCTTGCTGTCGAACTGGTTGGTGTCGACACGAGCGTGGGACGTTTGATCGGAACTTCCGGCGAAGACCCATCCGAGAATGGCTTTGGACGCGAGGTGCGGACCGGTATGGCCCAGGCCATTGTCGCCACGCCGCTCGATCCGGGCCCAAGGGGCGACGCAGGAAGCGAGATCACGCTGTCCATCGAAGGGCAAGCCTTACAAGCCAATTCATCCGAGAGTGCTCGGGTCGGCGACACAGACGCCGAAACTGACAACGTCGGAGGCGTTGCATCCGAATCCGCCGCGACATCCCCCACAACCGTGGCGCCGGAGCGGAGTGCTAGCGACGCGTCACCCGCCGCGACGACCACCACATCAACAGAGGTCACAAACCGGTCAGCTGCACCCCCAAAGGAGACAGTCGCGGGGCCATCGGTCCCCCGTAGCAGCGTGACCACAACGACTACCCCTCCGACAACGACTACCCCTCCGACAACGACTACCCCTCCGA
>CAYUKM010000184.1:0-4891 GCA_964445255.1 uncultured Acidimicrobiales bacterium | reverse complement strand
CGGGGTCATAGATCTGGTTGAGCGTCGCCGGGCCCTTCGCGCAGTTGCGCCCGCGACTCGCCGGGTGTTCTGGGTTGCCCTCGACCTTTTCGATCTCGCCGGTGTCCTTGTTGAACCACGCGGTCAAACCACAGCCCGCCTCGCAGTTGAAGCAACTCGTCGGCACCAACGTGTGATGCTTCTCGACACGGTCCGGCCATGCCTTGGCATCGAGGCTCGTGACGTCGTGCCAGTCCTCGAGCGGCGGGTACTTATTCAAGTCGGTCATCGAAGGTTCCTAGGAGAGGGGCACGGATTGGCCGGCGCGAACGAAGGCGGTTTCGGACAGGAACATGCCGATGAGGGCGAAGAGACCGGCGATGACGCCGAGCCCGACCGTCACTGCCGGCGCGGCGACCACGGAGACGCAGACGATGCCGATCACCAACGGGATGATCGCACCGAAGATGATTCCGCCCCAGAAGAGCGAACCGTGTTTGCCCTTGACCATTTCGTGAACGGCGAGCTCCACATGACGGCTGCCATGGCTGACGGCTTCCATCCAGCTGAGGACGAGCACGCTGGCCGTGCCTCCGATGAGCGCCCAGAACAACGCTTCTACATCGGGCACATCGACGAAGATGTCGGCGATGAGCCATGTGGCCGCGCCAGCGGTAAGGGCGCGAGCGAGAAGCATTGGCAGGAGCAACGGTGTTTGCCAGAGGTCGCGACCCTCGCACTGTGCGAAGAGGAATGCCGTGTACCCGGCGGTTGCTGCTCCGGTGATTGCCGCTGGCACAGCTAGGGCTTGAAGGAGCCCTTCGAACTCGATCACGCCCGCGATGAACCACACAACGGTGACCAGCCCGAAGGCCATTAGCACGTACGCCCCCTTGACCAACCACGACGAGAAATTGCCCTTCGTCAACAAGTAGTAGAAACGCTTCGGTTGTTTGAGGTCGCCGATCAACAATCCGCTCGTAATCGCTAAGAACACCACCGCGACGATCGGGGCCATGATCCCCACCGAAGCTTGCGCATCGGCGTTACCGAGCAACACCTGCAGGGCTGCGATGATCATCACTCCCCCTGCAACGGCCTTGGTGACGAGGTAGCCAGACACCATCTGACCCCACGTGGGCTTATGGCTCGTGGTGTAGGTGGTACGGGCCACCACACCGTCGAGTTCGGTCGGCTTCTTGCCGAGGGTGACCGGCACGCTCGGATGGTTCGGCGTGGTATCAGCCCAGATCATGCCGTCGTTTGCTATCGCGGTCCGGGTGGGGTCGAGCGCTGCCTGGTCGGCGCCCTTGTAGAAGACCTTCGGTTTTGTGTTTTGCTCGGGAGCACGAACGGCCACGTCGTTGCGGCTGATCAGTTGGCTGATCTTCGATGTGGGGTCGTCGAGATCACCGATGATGATCGCTTCTGTCGGGCACACGATCTGACACGACGGCTCGAGGTTCTGTTCCAACCGGTGGTTACACATATTGCACTTGTGTGCGGTGTTGGTCTCCGGGTTGATGTAGAGCGCGTCGTAGGGGCACGCGTTCATGCATGACTTACAACCAATGCAGTCGTCATCTTGGAAGTCGACCACGCCGTTGTCGGAGCGGAAGAGCGCCGACGTCGGACAGATCGTCATGCATGGCGCATCGTCGCACTGGTTGCAGCGCATCACGTTGAACTTGCGCGCTACATCAGGGAAGGTGCCGGTCTCGATGTACTTGACCCAGGTGCGATTCACCCCAAGAGGCACGTCGTGCTCGCTCTTGCAGGCAACGGTGCAGGCATGGCACCCAATGCAATTGTCAGAGTCGAGAAGAAAGCCGAGACGCGTCACCCATCCATTGTGTCAGCCGACACAATGTCATAGACGGTACCTTTGCCCTCTGACCCCATAGGTATTATCTATGACATGCCACTCTCCGCGAGCTTTCCCGACCTAACCGCACTCGATCTATTTACGACCGTGATTGAGGTGGGCAGCTTGGGCAAAGCAGCGAAGGTCCACAACATCGCCCAGCCCTCCGTGAGCAGCCGCATTCGCAATCTCGAACGTCAGTTGGGCGTGACGTTGCTCGAACGCACCACGACTGGGTGCATCCCCACGCCAGAGGGCATCGTCGTGTCGGGCTGGGCTGACGAGATCCTCCGAGCCGCCCACGATCTTGAAGCGGGCCTGGTCGCCCTCAAGGCAGAACAAGTGGGCCGTCTACGCGTGGCCGCCAGCTACACGATCGCCGAATACCTCCTACCAGCGTGGCTCGGTCGCTTTACGCGCGCCCATCCAACCGACACGGTCGCGCTCGGGGTCGCCAATTCAACGAGCGTGCTCGAACAGCTCGAACGAGGCGAGGCCGACATTGGGTTTATCGAGACGCCGCTTCCCACCCCTTCAATGGACGAAACGATCGTCGCCCACGATCAGCTGGTCGCCGTAGTGCCACCAAGACACACCTGGGCGAAGCGACGCCGAAGGGTGACCATGGAGCAGCTGGCCGAAACCCCTTTGGTTATGCGTGAGAAGGGATCGGGAACTCGTGAGGCCCTCGAACAAGCACTTCTCGGTGCTGGCCACGGCGCTCCGGTCTCGGTGCTCGAGTTGGGTTCGACCTCTGCGGTTCGAAGCGCAGTGCTCACCGGCAACTCACCGACGGTCATCAGCCGACTCGCCGTGGCGAGCGAAATCGATTCGGGTCAGCTCGTTGAAGTGCGAGTTACCGACCTGGTGATCGAACGCGATCTACGGGCCGTCTGGCCGGCCGGCAAGAAGCTCCCGAAGCTGGCCCAAGACCTACTAGCGGACATCACCTGAGAAGGACTTGGCCGTTAGCGGAGCCGCCAACAAGTCCAGGCGCTGAGGCCTTGTTCTTGTTCGACGTGAGCTGCCATGAAACCGTTGAGGACCGGGTTGGTGATGTTCTCCTCGAACACCGCGCCAGTCAGCGATTCGAAGCGTGCTTTCCACACTGGACGATTGATCTGGGCGCGTCCCCAGTCATCGGTGCGGCCTACGGCAAGATCGGGATCAGGTTGGGTGCCGGACTCGCACGGCAGGATCGTATTCAAGAAGGCATCGAGGTGTTCTCCACCACCGATTGCGTAGCCCATTTGCCACTGGGCGATCGATTGTGCCTGAAACTCTGGACTTCGTCGGTCGAGGGCCTCTGGAGCCTCAACTGCCTCCAAGACATCGTCTTCTTGGGAACCAAAGCCGATCAGCGCCTGCTGAAGGAGGGCCACTTGGTCACTAAGAGTGTCAATTATCTCGTCACGCTCATCGATCTGAACCTCGAGTGCAGTGACCTCCGGGCTACTTGCGTCACTAGCATCGTCAGACTCGGTCGCTCCCGCGAGCGCCGCGTTTGCTGCGTCGCCAACTTCAACCGTCTCGGTCTGGGCCGCGCTGACCGAGGCCCCGAAGAGGACGACCACCAGAAGGGCCACCATCGCGAAGACGACCGCTACGGAACGCTTCGCTGAGCCAGAAAACTGTGGCTCGTGTTCTTCTTGTGAACCATCCGTAACGGAACCGTAACTACTCATACCGACCAAAACCCTAAACCCACAGGCTGTGGATAACAACTTGTGCTCGCCGTGACAGCGATCACCACCGTTGAAGAGTCGGCGAATTTAGATAGGTTTTGAGGCCGAAATTCGGAATTCTCTAGGCCAATGAGCCTAGACGGATGCGTTCAGCTGCAATCCGCCGCCGTCATTAGATGACCAATCCGCAACAAACCGATATCGGTCCCCACGGATAGTGGTAGTACGCCACTCGATTACCTCGTTGTTGTACTTCCCTAGCCGCTCGAGGAAGAACGCGGCGTCGTTACGTTTGAGTTCGAGACGCTCTCTATCGCTAAAGCTGGGTAGCACCGGGGTGAGGCGTTCCCAGCCTCGGTTCGGTCGGATTCCACACGCCCGATCGAGTTCGTCGTACAACGCAGTATGTGAGAAATCGGCGTCAAGAAGCGGCGCTGCGAGCTCAAGTGGCAGCCACGCCCGATCCACGGCCAATGGCTGATGGCCAGCAGAGCGAATACGTTCGAGGAAAAACAGATCCGTGTCCTCATCAAGTCCGAGGCGACTTGCCGCCTCGGCATCTTGGGTTACAAGAAGTTGCAACACTTGACTCGTTTGCTCAACGCCGGCGGCCTCAATTGAACGGAACAAGCTGTAGAGGCCGCCAAGCGGTTGCTCGAACTCGGCCCGATTGACAACAGTGCCACGGCCACGCTCGCGCTTGAGGATGCCGGTCTTGTTCAGGTGACGGATCGCCTCGCGGACAGTGTGGCGAGACACGCCATAGCGACTAACGAGCTCGGCATCGGTTGGAAAACCATCGTCGAACTCCCCCGCTTCCAAACGCACACGCAGTTCAGCTTCAAGCTGTGCCCACAGGGGCATAGGGCTTGATCGATCCAGCATCGTCACACCTATATCTTAACCATACAATCTGCGTGATTTGTAAGGTGGGCGACTACAAGTCGTCGGCATTCATCGCATGCCACACCTTCTGCGGAGTGAGTGGCATGTCGAGATGGCGGACACCCAAGTGCGAAATGGCGTCCAACACTGCGTTGTGAACCGCCGAGGTCGACCCAATCGTGCCCGACTCGCCAATCCCCTTCGCCCCTAGCGGGTTTCGGAACGTCGGCGTCTCGGTATTGAAGGTGTCGAAGAACGTGAACTCAGTTGCCGCGGGCAGGGCGTAGTCGGCGAGATTCGACGTCACTGGGTTACCCCAGTCGTCGTAGCGCACCTCTTCATAAAGGGCTTGGGAGATGCCTTGGGCGATACCACCGTGCTGCTGGCCGGTGACGATCAACGGATTCAGGATCTTGCCCGCGTCGTCGACGGCAATATGACGCAGTACTTCGACCTGACCGGTATCAGCATCCACCTC
>CAYUKM010000183.1:0-4912 GCA_964445255.1 uncultured Acidimicrobiales bacterium | reverse complement strand
CTACCCCTCCGACAACGACTACCCCTCCGACAACGACTACCCCTCCGACAACGACCGCTCCTGCAGAATCCAGTTCAGAGTCTGTGGCGGTAGTCAGTACTTCGGGCACAGTCAACGGCGCCGGGTTTTCAAACACGACGCTCGCGACGGCGCTACGTTCTGCTCCGCGCGGAACCGTGTTTGAGTTCACGCCCGGGACGCACCCGCTGTTGACGCTTGAGAACGCAACGGGTCTGACGATTACTGCCTCAGATCCGAGCAATCCTCCCCAATTCAGCAGCGGTGATTACACCAGGGGTGCCGGTATTGAGATCTCGTCGTCCAACGACATCTCGGTGTCACACATCATGGTCCGCAAGTCACTTTGGGGCGTTCGGGTCGAGGCATCTCACAACATCAAGATCGACTCCATCGACATTAGTGACCTCGGCCAAGAGGGCATTCGGGTAGTTGAGCGGTCAAGCAACGTCATCATCGAGAACTCAAGGATCTCCGATACTGGAAATCGGCCGGGTTTTCATTCTTCGGGTGACCCATACTCGCTATTCGGGGAGGGTATCTACCTCGGCACGGGTCGCGGAGATGGCGACAAGGTCTCCGACGTCCGGATCATCAACAATCACATCAGCGGAACCTCGACGGAAGCCATCGACGTAAAGGTCCCCGTCACCGATGTCGAGATCCGCAACAACACCATCTCCAACATCCGAACCGACACGAGCGGCGCCATCGTGGTCCACGCCGAGGACGATTTCTCGGCGGCTGATGCGAACATTGTGATCAGCGACAACGCGATCTCTAATGTCTCGACAAGTTCGCCATATCGTGATGGAGTGGCGATCGTGCTTGGATCCTCAGCCACGGTGACGGGCAACGTTATCGACAATACGCAGCACCACGGAATCCGTATCGAAGACTCAGGTCCTCATGGTGGCAACATTGTCGTTGATATCCGAGACAATAACTTCTCTTCGATCGGTCTAGATCCGGTCTGGCAGGCTAGCGACAAGGCGACCGTCCGAATGTCCGGCAACTCAGGCGCCTGATCGCTCCCGTTTCGCTAGCTCGAACACGGCGGCCCACAACAGTGCTGCGAAAAGTAGCTCGGATCCAAGGGTTGTGACCGCCGCGGCTCGCCACCCGAACTGGGGAATGAAGATCAGATTCGTGATTAGGTTAACCAAAGCGGTGAAGAAGATAATGCCCGATCGGACATTGTGATTGTCTGAGCCGGTGAGTGCGTTTCCAGGGAAGTATTGGAGTCCTTTGACGAGCGGGATAAAGGAAAGCCAACGCACGACGTCGACGGTTTCAGTGAGCTTGGATTCGTCGATCACGATCTCGACGAGCGGGGCCAGCAGAAACAGGCCGAGACCGGCGAGTACGCCGTAGACTGCTGCGAGCGCCGTAAGGTTCCGAGCGAAGGCCATCGAGGCTGAGATTGTCGCTTTGCCGCGGCGAAAGAACTCTGCGTAGGTAGCCCGTACCAGAGCGATTAGCGGAATCGTGGCCATTTCAGCGATTCGGAATCCTGGCGCATAGTTGGCGGTATCCACAGTCAGACCGTTTGCTTCGAGAACGACCTTATCGATGTCGGTTTGGCCGCTAGCTGACGTCTGCACGAACACAAAGCCAAAGCCGTGTCGAAGGTCCTCGCTGGTTGGAGCGGACAGGCGAAACGCACCGCCAAAGGCGCGAGCGACCTGTATGGCCGCTGTGGCCCCCCACAACAACATCCCGGTGAGCAAAAACAATGCCCACTCGCTCAACTGGTCAAAGCCAAGCCCTACGAAGAGTCCTAGGAGTGAAATTCGAACGATCGCCCCGGCAATGTTGATTCGAAGTCCAATGTCGGAGCGGTGATGGGCCTCGGTCATCATGGATGAGGCCTGGGCAGCACTGAAGCCAATGAGCTGGGCTACTCCGAACACCACCACGATCCATAGGGCAACGTCGTACAGCCACCAGGCGAGCAATACCGCAACGCCGGTTCCAAACACGCCGCCCACCGAAATCGCCGTGGTGACCTTCGCCCATATCTGAGCGAATGGCACATCAAGAGCCACCGCACGTACGCCGACATGGTTCATTCCCCATTGGCTCACCGGCCCGAGGAGGGTGGTTAGGGCAAGAAGCGCCGCATATCGTCCCGAGTCGAATTCGGAGAATCGGTCAAAGAGGATGAAGATCGTTGCGGCGCGAGTGAGCTGAACGACGAACTCTGCTACGAGGATGAATCCAGTGTTTTGGGCAAGCCCACGTGAGGATCGGTCGACCACGTCAAGACCTATCTCGATGTGTCGCTACACGACCGCGGATTGCTCGCATACCACTCCTGTCGGCGGTCACTTCAAGAAGCGTAGTAACGATTCTGAACAGCCATAGGGGGTCGCTTACTCGACGAGCAAAGCCTGGACGACGCCGTCGGCAAATCGTTGGGCCATGTCCTCTACGGAGAGCTCCTGTCCTGCGAGTTCGGCGCCGACTCGCAGCTGGGTGAGTCGGTCCTCGTCATCTAGTAGCGCCACGACAGCATCTGCGAAGGTTGCGGGCGTGGCATTACGAACCACTAGGCCGTTCACGCCATCGATGAGGTACTCGATCTCGGGACTGTGATAGTCGATGTCGGTAGTCACCGTAGGAATACCTAAGGCAAACGCATCCACTACATTCAGCCCCAGAAGGCCGGGCATCAGCTGTAGCTGGGCGATTGACGCAATTCGCACTCGCTCATCCCCATAGATCGGCCCCAGGTAGTGGATCCAGTCCGCAGACGCGGCTTCACGGACGGTCGACTCCTCGCTACCGCCGCCGATGACGATCATCTGAAAATCATCGCACCGGTCGCGGATCTGCTGGACGGTGTCCACCAGGAACTGTGGTCTCTTTAGGCTGTAGAGACCACCCATGTAGATCCCGACCGGTCCATCCGTGAGGCCAAGTTCAGAGCGAACCTGCCGTGGAGTATCGGCCGGTAGAGCCGAGCGAACATCGCGTAGGTGTGTGGTATCGGTGGTGTTCATCACGGGAGTGACTCGATCGGGCGCCATGCCAAACTCGACCGCCGCTTGGGCGCTCACGTTGTTGTAGGCGAAGAACCAGTGCGCCCGCTTTGTCAATTGCGCTTTGAGCCCTTCACCACGGTCGCCTTCAACCGATGCCTGGAAGTTCTTGCCGTGCCCCCAGAACGCATGGCGGGTTCGGAAGAGGCGCTGGCCGAAGGCGAGCGGAATGTTGAAGAGTTGTTTGGAAGCTTGCTCAGTAATGATGAGATCCGAGGATCGAGCGAGGTCGAATCCAGGCTGCCACAACAGCGTAGTGTTCTTGATGTCGACGGTTCGGAACGATCGCTGCTCAGCCCAATCTAATTGGGCGATGTCGCCCTTCGCAGCATCTTCTGCGAGGCCTCCGCCGACAACGACGCGAAGGGTGATCCCCTTGCAGGTAAGGATCTCTCGCAGATGCTCAAAGAACGCAACTCGGTACTGATGGCAGTTTTTGAGCAGGACGGTTACAACTGGCTCGCCCGCCGTGTGAAACTGAGACACAAGTCTTCCTCGTCGAGAGCTTCGCAACCTTTGCGAATGGATGACGCTACATTTTCCCAACCAAAACTACCAAATGCGGAACGTCAATGTCACTGTGTGACACTATTAGTGTATTCGAAAGCACCAAAAGTGACTAACTCGGAAGGTCGTAGTTCACCTGTGAAGTCTTCAAGAACCCCGACTGACGGGGCTATCTTTGGAACCTGTGCCGTCGCCTGGAGGCGATAATCACCAACCGTCGGGTCGACCAAGTCACTGAGGTGCACAAGCGCATGGTTTTCTTCGCCGCCTGCTCCCAGGTTGTTTTGGCTGACAACAGTCGATGACAAGATCTCGTCCACGATCGCGCCATCGGTCCCGGTTTCGATGAGTGTGTTGTGTTGAATCGTGGCGACCCCTCCTTCGCCACGTAGATAGATCCCTCGGTGCTCACAACCGTGAATGACATTGTTGACGATCGTGACGGTCGTAGCTGCCACGATGCAGTTGCCATCTCGATAGGGAGACGTTCGCGTGACGTTCCTGATGATGTTGCGTTCGACGACGATGTTGGGGTCCGAAGAATCTGCCGATGCGTTCAGGTGGATTACGACTGCACCTGATGTCGCAGTTGCGACGTCTGAGATGCGATTGTCGGCGATGAGTACATCGGACACTGCCACTTTGATGTCGATGGCTTCGTCGGCGATCCGGAAGATGTCATTTCCGACAATTTCGATGTCGGTGACGACATCCACTCCGCTCGGTGTTCCTGTACCGATATAGACCCCTTCGCCGTTTGGCTCGGCGATATCGGATCGTTGGCCAGTGTCAGAGATCGTGTTGTTAATAATTCGAATCTGCGACGAGCCATCGCGCACCCGAACGGCCTCCTGTCCAACGTCTCGGACCACGTTGTTGGCAATTGCGATGCCCTCTGAGGACTCAATCATGATTCCCCAAAGTGCGTGTTCGGCGTGAATGTTACGGACATCGATGTAGGCAGACTCAGAGATCAACAGAGCAGCGTCGCTCGAGTGGCTTTCGCCGCGTAGGACCGCGCCGTCCGCTCCGACGATCTGGAGAGGGCGTGACGGCTCGCCGATAATGCCGACGAGTTGCAGCGGGGGGTGCGTGCCGGGGCCGAGAACGATGGTTCCGCCTGGCGCAAGAATGTCGAGAGCCGATGCGATATCGGTGACCACATTAGGTTCGCCCGAATTGACCCCAGGTGCGGCGAGTACTACTTCGGCAAACTCCGGGATCGTAGTGGTTGTTGAAGTAGTCGTCGGGGAGGCGGTATTCCGGGCTGCATCCGCAATTGAACTCGTCGTCGATTCGTCGACTTCCAGGGTGGAACCCTCGAACGTCGAAGGCTCTCCGCC
>CAYUKM010000182.1:0-4927 GCA_964445255.1 uncultured Acidimicrobiales bacterium | reverse complement strand
CGGCGCTATCGCCGTCGCCTGCCTGTTGGGCTTTGAGCATCGAATACAGCGGCGACTGGTCGTCACCGTTCACATCGATCTTTGCGAACATCGGAAAGTCGACGTCGTAGTTGTCGGCGACGAATGCCCGGATCTCATCGGCGGTGCCAGGCTCTTGGCCCCCGAACTGATTACACGGGAAACCGAGAACGTTGAGCCCGTCAACGTCGTGGTGAAGTGCACGCAGACCTGCGTACTGAGGGGTAGCCCCTCAACGACTGGCGACGTTGACGACGAGGCAGTGCTCGCCAGCAAACTGCTGGAAGGAGACAGGAGCCCCCTCCAGCGAATCCATAGTGAGTTCGTGAAAATGCATGTGCCGCAGCCTAGCGACCGTCTGACTCAAGGTTCGAGAGCGCCTGTTCCCGAATCGTATGAATGAAGGTCAGGGGGATGTCGTCCCCGACGAGCATTGCGTCGGTGAGCGCGAGAACGCCGCGCACGAACTCGTCATCGACTGGGAGGTGTGGCGTCCGATGTTGGCGGTCTTGCACGGTTGACACGGCACGCGGACCAACCGGATGATTAAACGGTCTCAGCGCAGCGTTCTGTTCGACCGCGACCTCCCTCTGCTCCAGAACGCCCCAGGTCTGGCTGTCACGATCACGCACCAAGAGTTGTTCGGTCAATGCCCGTTCCTGCCCATTGGACCGCGCCGCCTCTCGGGCTGCACGACGGATTTCGCGAAGCCCATAGGGACTTGCTCGATCACAAACGAGGAGCATGTCGACCGTGCCGATGGCAACAACGGGCGCAGTAGGAAAGCGCTTCATAAATGCGTCGCTCTCCCAGATCTCGTCGACGAGCACAAGACTCGCCGTCAAGGAGCCATACCCACCGACCTCAAGTTGATTCTGGCGCTCGTTGAACGACAGATCACGCAGTCCCGCCCCAAGGTTTAGACGCCCTCGCTGCAACAAAACGTCGGGCTCAACGCCAGCCGCAATGCGCATAGATTCGGTGACAAAACGTCTGCGACCGTTCTGCTCGACCGTATAGGCGACCACGAGGCCCGGGCTAAAGAAGTGAGTGGCGAGCGAACCCCCGAAGTCTCGCCCCACTGGCGCGTACTCCAACGGCTGCGCTTGCGCGACGGGCACATCGGCCACGGGCGCAGCCAACTGTGCAACGACCTGGCCGAGGTCCAGATCGGGGATTTCGTCTAAGGCAGCCGCCATCACATAGGTGTCGACCTATTGTCAGCTCCCCTTGACCGAGCCGTTCGACTCGAGGGATCAGCACCGAGAAGCGGTATCTAGCCCAGATGCTCGGCAAACAGAGCGGTGGTCTTGGCCCAGCTGACGGTCGCGGCCTCTTCGTGGTAGTTCGGGGAGTTCGGCCAGGTGAACGCGTGGTCGGCACCGTCGAAAAACACCACCTCGACGTGTTCCAGGTCGGCCACGGCATCGAAGAACGGCTGTTGCATTTCGATCGACTGCATTTGGTCAGCCGTTCCGATCCCGATGTAGAGCGGTTGCTTGAGATTCGCAGCCGTGGCATACGGCGGGTCGGGTTCAACATGGAGAAACGACGGATGCCACGTGGCGCCCACGGCGAAGCGGTCAGGCAACCGCATGAGGGTTCGATAGATGGCTCGAGCTCCCAGACAGAAACCGATCGTGCCGAGCTTTTCGTCGTCTCGCAGGTCGATGGCCGCAAGCGCATCGTCAAGATCGGTTTGGATCCCTTCGTCGGTCATTGAGTTGAGCATCGACACAATCTCCGAGAGGATCTCGGGGGTCACGTCCGCAGCTTCCCAACCCAGCATTCGGCCGTGGCGGTGGTAGAGGTCCGGCATCACGACCCGGTAGCCCTCAGCGGCAAGGTTCCGGTTGAACGTCCGGATTGAGTCGCGCACGCCGGGCGCGTCGTGGAAGACAGCGATGGTCGGATGCCGTTGCCCGTCGTCGGGAGCGCTGACGGTAACCGCCATGGTCTCGCCGGTATCGGAGCTCGTTGCGTCGATGACTTGTTCAGTAATGCTGGTCATGACCCGACCATAGCTTTTCCAACTGGGTCAACAGCTAGCCGTCGGCACAAACAGTGCATAGGCATCGTTGATCATCTCCGTCCCTGACAAGTCGATAGAGATTTGCCCCTCATAGGTGTCGACGGTGAGCGCACCGTCAACGATGGCTCGGACTTCGACCTCCGAGTCCCCGTCGCCCAGGCGAAATCCGTCCTCGCCCGCAGCTAGCAGCGTTAACGTCTGAATAATGGAAACGAAAACGAATGCGCTGCGAGCCGAGCTCGCGGCACGTCTGTCCGCGATGTATGCCGACGAGGTCCCGAAGTACGGCCATCTCGTCGACGCGACGAACCGCATCAACGCCGAGCAAGGCGATGGGCATCGGGATCAGATGCGTCTCGGTGGCGAGCGTCATGGTGCAGTGCGAGTGGCGAGCTTCGACGAGATGTCGCAAATAGCGAAGTTGTTTCGAGCGTTCGGAATGGAACCAGTTGGCTACTACGACCTGCGAACCAGCGCGAAGCCCATCCCTGTGGTGTCGACCGCCTTTCGGCCCATCACGCAAGCGGCGCTCGATGCGAGCCCGTTCCGCATGTTTACCTCAGTACTCGTCGCCGACGACGAGCGGTTCTTCTCACCCGAGCTGACATCGGAGATCGAGCGCCGTTCGGCGGAGCGCCAGTTGTTCCCCGAAGGGCTCGATCAGTTGCTCGATCAATCCGAGGCCGAGCGCGATGGTAAAAAGCTGCTCGACCTTGCCGTGGAGGTGTTCCACCTCGACCCGACGCCGTTCGAGAACGCGTGGCACGAGGAGCTGGACGCCGTGTCACCGGTTGCCTCCGACATCGCCGCAGGACGCAGCACGCACCTCAACCATCTCACCCCACGGGTTGTCGATATCGATGCGCTGCATCAACTGATGACTAACGAGGGCGTCGAGATGATCGAACACATACAGGGGCCACCGAAGTGGTCCGGGCCAGACGTGCTCCTTCGTCAAACGTCATTTCGGGCTCTCGATGAAACTCGCAACGTGATCGACTCGGACGGGTCGCCAGGCGAGCGGACGGTGCGGGTTCGTTTCGGTGAGGTCGAACAGCGGGGCATCGCGCTCACGCCACAGGGTCGGGCCAAGGTCGACAACGCGTCGGGAGATCCTTCGGCTCTTGATGATGCCCTCGCCCACAACGTCGAGGACTTAGCCCGTGCTGGCGACGCCTATGTGCGCTTCGCCCAAACCGGCACCTCGCACCCGAACGGCCTGAACGAGCCCTGGGACTTAGTCGAAGCTGGGGTGCTCGCCGTCGTGCCGATCACCTACGAGGACTTCCTCCCAGCCAGCGCGGCCGGGATCTTCGCCTCAAACCTGGCCCACGACGGCGCCGAGGTAGGAGACAATTCCGTCAGACTCGCCGACGCCGAACGACTGCGCGAGGCCGTGGGCAAGCTTCACGACCCCTACGCGCTCTACGAAGCCGAGCAAACCGCCTCCTTGCAAACCACCTAGCGTTATCCACATGGGGCCTGTCCCCATCTGCTGTATTTGTGTCCTAGCTGTATAACAAGTTAACTATATGGTTATGAAAACCGTAACGACGCAGCCGATCAATCTCGAAACTGCGTTGAAGGCGATCGCCAGCGACCGCCGGCTCCAAATTTTGGAGTGGCTCAAAGACCCCATCGCCCACTTCCCACCGCAGGAACATGGCGACCCGATCGAACACGGGGCGTGCAACCAATACATCGTGGACAAGCTCGGCGTGAGCCAACCCGCTGGTTCACGACACCTGAAGGTTCTCGTCGAAGCGAACCTCGTGATCGCAACCCCGCGCAAGGGTTGGACGTACTACCGACGCAACGAGCCCGTCATCTCGGCGTTACTCACTCAACTCGCGAAGCAACTCTAGGAGAAGATCAATGTCAACGGTCTACCCGTCCCTCGACGGTCAAGTGGTAATCGTTACTGGCTCAGGTAAGGGCATCGGGCGCGCTATCGCCGAGCGCTTCGCTGGGCAAGGGTGCAAGCTCGTCATCAACGACATCGACGCCGACCACATCGATGAAGTGGTTACGGCAATCACTGACTCGGGTGGCACTGCGATGGGTGTAGTCGCTGACGTCTCGAACGCCGATCAGGTCAACGCCATGATCGACGCCACGATGGAGGCCCACGGCCGCATCGACGTGGTTGTGAACAACGCCGGCCTCGTCGGCCCGATGCTGCACTTCTTCGAAGCCGACGAAGCCTGGTGGCGACGCATCGTCGACGTGAACCTCACCGGTCACTTCCTCGTGTCACAGCCGGCAGCTCGCATCATGGCCAAGCAAGGCGGCGGCAACATCATCAACATGAGTTCGGGCGGTGCCACTCGAGCCCACCGTGCCTTCACCGCATACGACGCAACTAAGGGCGGCATCGAAGCCTTGACTCGAGCGATGGCCATCGACCTCGCTGGCTACGGCATCCGGGTGAATGCACTAATGCCCGGATCGATCGACACGAACAGCCAAGGCGAGGAGTACCGCAAGATCAGCGGCGTCAACATCCCGCTCGGCTCCGTTGGCGAACCCGAAGACATGACCGGCGCCGCGCTCTTCCTCGCATCCGATGACGCGTCCTACATCACCGGCGACGTCATCAAGATCGACGGCGGCATGTTGGCCCAGCAGCGGTCAGCCACCGTCGACATTCGTCCGCCGGCGAACTTCCCCAAGGTCGAGGATCTGTAGCGATGGCGAACACCGGGGGGATTCGGATCGGAGCCGACGTCGGCGGCACGTTCACCGACGTCGTCATCGAACTCGCGGACGGCTCGTTTGCCTCAACCAAGGTCCTCACCACCCATGGTGGACCCGAGGTTGCCATTTTGGATGGCATCCAAAATGGCAACCTCGGGTCCACCATGGGTGGTGAGGACC
>CAYUKM010000181.1:0-4938 GCA_964445255.1 uncultured Acidimicrobiales bacterium | reverse complement strand
GAGTTTGAGCAGATGGAGATGGAGTACTTCGTTCCTCCAGACGAAAGTCAGAAGTGGTACGAGTACTGGAAGGCCGAACGCATGGCCTGGTATCTCGATCTGGGCATGACCGAAGACGTCATTCGCATGCGTGAGCACGACGCCGATGAGTTGAGCCACTACAGCTCCGGTACCGCAGACGTCGAGTACCTGTTCCCGTGGGGCTGGGACGAGCTCGAGGGTGTCGCCAACCGTGGGGACTACGACCTCACCCAACACGCCCAACACTCGGGGGAGCGCATCGAATACTTCGATCAGCAGGCCAACGAGAAGTGGATCCCACACGTCATCGAGCCGGCTGCAGGTGCTACCCGCACCGCCTTTGCGTTCTTGCTCGCTGCCTATGAAGAAGAGCAGATCGACGAAGACACCAGCCGCACCGTGCTGCGTCTCGACCCGCGTCTCGCGCCATACAAGGTGGCGGTGCTTCCGCTATCGAAGAAGGACACCCTCACCCCGACCGCACACGAAGTGTTCGACACCGTCAAGGGCCATTGGATGAGCGACTACGACGAGACCCAGTCGATCGGCAAGCGCTATGCCCGCCAAGACGAGATCGGTACCCCGTATGCCGTCACGGTCGACTTCGACACCCTCGAAGACCGTGCCGTAACCGTCCGCGAACGCGACTCCCGAGAACAAGATCGCGTCGCCATCGACCAACTCGTCAGCTACCTCTCCGAACGCCTCCCGGACTAAACAAGATTTGTACGTAATTTCAGACCTATACGGTCAGTTTTTACGTACAAATCTCTAGCTGAGTTCGAGGGTGAAGAGGCCTGGTTCGTTCAGGTTTGAATCGCCGTTGTTGAACAGGACGAGGTCTTGTTCGCCGTCGTTGTCGGAGAGCTGTTCGAGGGTGAGCTGAATTTGGACGGCGTTTGCGCCTGCGTCGATCGCGGCTTGGGCTGCGTCGGTGACGTCGCAGGTAAGCGAGGTACCAGTGGGGCGTTCACAGGTGACTGCGTCACCGATGGGCTCGATGTTCCACAATGCGGAGCTGAAGGCTTCATAGCTCACCGGAGCGGCCTGGAGCTCGCCTAGGGCCTCGAAGACGTCACCTCGGGTGCTCAACACGTCGGAGCTAAGCGTCGCTGTCGTAGGGGCGGCAGTGCCTTCGGGAAGCGCGAAGTGCAGCAAAATCTGAAGGCCTTCGCCGTTTGGGAAGTTCGGGTTGAGGTTGTCTCCCGCGAACAGGCCCACTCCGCTGCCCATGAAGCCTCGTGGGGTGTGGCCCTCGAAGGCGGTCGTACCGTCGTTGGGGAT
Source organism: uncultured Acidimicrobiales bacterium (assembly GCA_964445255.1). Classification (GTDB taxonomy): domain Bacteria; phylum Actinomycetota; class Acidimicrobiia; order Acidimicrobiales; family SHLQ01; genus SHLQ01. Next base: position 3,633 of record CAYUKM010000181.1, on the reverse strand, counting down.
GCTCACCGCCGCGGCGTTCGTAGCACCCTGATCTTGCGCTGTGGCACCATCGGTTTCTGCAGCGGTCGAACTCCCAGCTTCGGTTGCGTCTGCGCCACAGGCAGCCAATACGAGCGTTAGGCCCAAGGCCCCGAGAGCCTTTGGGATGCGACCAGGCTTAGCGAACTCCATCGAGTACTCCTTGTGCGGTGTAGCGGGCGACGACGATCTCGTCCTGGGTGAGCACCGTACCGTTGGTGCCCGAGAACATCAGGGTGCCCGGGTCTTCGAGTTGGTGATGCAGACCAAAGATATGGCCGACCTCGTGGCTCGAAACCCGTTCGTCATGGACGCTCGGCTCGTCGATCACGAAGAAGACGCGTGAGCCAGTCGGCGCAAAACCGTTGACCCGACCCGCGGTACGTAGGTAGAAGCCGTTGACGGCCGAGGGGTCGGGGATATCGAAGGTGCGGCCGACCTGATCGAAGAATGCGCCCGTATCAAGGCCAGTAGCGATGGCTTGGAGAACGTCGGTCGGGGCGGTGATCGTGGCGATGTTGATCGGATCGAAGATCACGTTGGCCTGCGACCACACCACGCCCATGTTCTCAGCGATGATGGCGAGACCGTCTTCGGTACGCCGGGAGGAGAGTGGCGATTCGGTGCCAGCGGAGTCCTGCATGAGATAGAGCGAGAGCGGGACGGTCAGCGGCGTCTCGGGGCGTGGCGCATTGGGCGAATCGGTGGCCAGCACCGAAGCTGGGACAACGGATGTCGTAGTCGTAGTGCTGTCGCTGGCGGCCTCTTGTTCAGGTAGCGCAGTCACTCCGCAGCCGACGAGTACCACGGCCGGTAGCGGGCCGAGAAGAAGGGCGCGTCTATCCACGGCGGGTATAACCCGGTTCGGTGCCGATCGCTTCCACGCCCGCCCGACGAAACGTCGGGGTCGGGTACTAGCGTGGACGCCATGGGGATCGTCGAAGAAGACGTGGAGCGAGTTCGGCAATCGACCGACATCGTCAAGCTCATTTCTGAGCACACCCAGCTCAAGCGCGTCGGTCGTCGTTGGAGCGGTCTGTGTCCGTTCCACAACGAGAAGACGCCCTCGTTCTCGGTCAACTCTGAAGAGGGGCTCTACCACTGCTTTGGGTGCAAGAAGAGCGGCGACTCGATCACCTTCGTCCGTGAACTCGAGAACCTTGACTTTCCGGGAGCGATCGAACACCTCGCTCGCCATGCCGGAATCGCGTTGCGCTACACCGACGCCAACGAGGGAGCCGCCCGCAGCCGCAAGAAGAAGCTGATCGGCCATGTGGCCAAGGCAGCGGAGATCTACCACGATCTACTGCTGTCCGACCCCATGGCTGGCGTGGCTCGCAACTACTTGCGTGAGCGCGGTTTCGATGGCGAGATGGTGCGTCGTTACCAGGTTGGTTTTGCCCCTGAAGGCTGGGACTATCTCGCCAACCGCCTGAGGACCAGTGACGCCGACCTGATCGATAGCGGCCTCGGCAAGATCAACAGCATCGGCAAGCAGATGGATTGGCAACGCGGCCGCATCGTGTTCCCGGTGTTCGACGAGCGAGGCGACGCCGTCGGGTTCGGTGGGCGGATCATGCCCGGTGGCGAAGGCGCGAAGTACATCAACAGCCAGGAGTGCAAGGTCTATTCGAAGAGCCGTGTTCTCTACGGGCTCAACTGGGCCAAGGAACACATCGTCTCGTCGGGCGAGGCGATCATTTGCGAGGGATACACCGATGTCACCGGCTTTGGCCGCGCCGGGATACGAAGTGCGGTGGCAACCTGTGGCACGGCGCTTACCGACGACCACCTCAAGCTGCTGAAGCGGTTCACGAACCGAATCGTCTTGGCCTTCGATGCCGACGATGCCGGCAAGGCCGCGGCCGAGCGGGTCTATGAGTGGGAGCAGAAGTACGAGATCGAGGTTATGGTCGCCGACCTACCGACCGGCGTCGACCCCGACGACCTCTCTCGATCCGACCCCGAGCGGCTCGCACAAGCGGTAACGGGTGCGCTGTCGTTCCTCGAATTTCGCCTCGAACGAGAACTCGCCCGTCACAAACTCGATTCGATCGAGCATCGGGCACGGGCTGCCGAAGACGCGTTGGCTCTCGTGGCCGAACATCCCAACACCCTGGTTCGTGACGAATACATCATGACCATTGCGGATCGTTGCCAGATCGATGCGGCTCGTCTTAGAGAGATGCAGGCCCGGCCGCGAGCTCGACACCAGGAGCGTGCCGAAACGTTGTCGGTCGCTCCTCCGCAGATCGGATCCGACCACATCGAAGACCAAGCTCTGCAGTTGGTGATCTCGGGCGATGACCCTTTCGTCGACCTGCTCGCGGAGCCAATGTTCGCCGCACCTAGTCGCAAACAGATCTTCGTAGCGCTGCGGGAGGGCGAGTCGGTGCGCGATGCTATAGGCATGCTTGGAGCGGATGAAGCAGACCTCCTGGTCGAACTAGCAGCCTCCCCGGATGATCAACTCGACGCCTCCGCGATCGTCTCGCGGGTCTTGGGTCGCTGCGCAGACCGCCTCGCTGGCGACCTTGAATCCCAAGCTCGCCGTACCGGCAACGTGAAGGATGTGCTGTCGGAAGTCAAGTTCCTCCGTCAATGGTCGATCGACCTTCGAGAACCAGTCTCCGATCCTCAGGATCTTGCACCGCTCGCCGACTGGATATCAGCGGGTGCTGCCGACCAGGGGGAGCCGGGGCAATGAGTAACGCAGAACCAAACGCGAAGGACAGCGTTGGGGACAAGCGTGCTCAGCGTGAGCGTACCCACGCACTGAACTCTGAACGCTCGATCAATTCCACGGACTCCACCCGGGTCTATCTCAAAGAGATCGGACGAGTCCCGCTACTCACTGGCGCTGAGGAAGGCCGCCTGGCCGAACGCATCGCCAAAGGCATCAAGGCCGAGGAAGAGCTGGCTCTCCATGCCGCCGCCGAAACCCTCGATGGGGTAGACCCGGCGAGGCGAGCACTCCTTGAGCGCCATGTACGACGAGGGGAGGCCGCCAAAGCTGACCTGACGGAAGCAAACCTTCGGCTCGTTGTTTCGATCGCTAAGCGGTACGTCGGCCGGGGTATCCCGCTGCTCGATCTCATCCAAGAGGGCAACCTCGGGCTGATGCGTGCGGTGGAGAAGTTCGATCACCAGAAGGGCTTCAAGTTCTCGACCTATGCGACCTGGTGGATTCGCCAATCGATCACTCGGGCGATAGCGGACCAGTCACGAACGATCCGCATCCCTGTACATATGGTCGAAGTCATGAGCCGCGTTCGTCGAGAGCAACGGCGACTCACACAGGAGTACGGCCGAGAACCCTCACTCGAGGAACTTGCACAAGTCTGCGACCTCGAAACAAGCCGCGTTGAGGAGTTGCTCAAGATCGCGCAAGATCCGCTTTCGCTCGATACCCCATTCGGGAGCGAAGACGACTCAAGCCTGGCCGACTTAGTTGAAGACTCACAGGCTGTCCGCCCTGCGGACGCCGCGACGCGCAAGATGATGGGCGTCGAGTTGGTCGAGGTTCTCGACCAACTCTCTCCCCGAGAACAAGAAGTCGTCCGCCTACGGTTCGGCCTCGATGACGGCCGCCCCCGCACCCTCGAAGAGGTCGGC
>CAYUKM010000180.1:0-5013 GCA_964445255.1 uncultured Acidimicrobiales bacterium | reverse complement strand
TTGGTGCTGAAGGAGGCGTCACCGATGCGGTGATATCGCTATTTTCCGGCTCGTCGACTTCAGCGCTGACTCTCGGTATCGTCGCGACGCTCTATACGGCGTCTCGGGGATTTGCTGCTGTGGTCCGAGCGCTCGACGTCGCCTACGGCCACGACACCACTCGGGGCTGGGTGGGCACCCAGGTGGTTGGAATCTTGCTCGCCATCGGCACCATCGTCGTTGGTTCGCTCACGCTCGCTGGTCTAGTGATCGGCCCGCTGTTCGGCAGGGAAGACTTCGTTGGCGACGGCCTCGTCGGCGACGTTTTGACCTTTCTCTGGATTTGGCTTCGCTATCCAGCTGCCGTGCTGATCTTGGTTTCGTGGGCTGCGACGATCTTCCACGTGGCGCCAAATCGTCGAGCGCAATGGCGAGACGAATTGCCGGGGGCCGGGTTCACGGCACTGTTTGCCTTGCTCGCGACGTTGGCGTTCAGCGTCTATCTCCGCACGCTCAGCAGTTCAACGAATGCGATTTTCGGGGTCATTGGAACCGCGATCACCTTGCAGCTATGGCTGTTCTTGCTCGCCATTGGCCTCGTGCTCGGCGCCGAGGTCAACGCTGCCTTCGCGCTGCGTCGCGGTCCCGCGGAGAACTGGACCGAACCATTGTTGTTCACCAGAGCCTTTCGCTGGTTCCGAAAGCGAATCACCAGACAGTAAGTCCTTCCATCGGGGGGCGATCCCGTCGTTTGCCTCACGGGTACAGTGGATTGACCTACGTGTGACGAAAGGCAACCTGTGGCTGATTACGCTGCTCCGACCTGGGACATCCAGTTCATTCTCGAAGAACTCGCCGACGCGGAGATGATCTTCGACTTTCCGGATTTTGCTGAGGCTGAGATCGACCTGCTCGAACCGCTCCTTGGAGAGGCCGCTCGCTTCATCGAGGACACGATCGCTCCCCTTAATGTTCCCGGCGATCAAGTTGGCAGTGTCAGAAACGACGATGGGTCGGTAACGACACCACCTGGTTTCGTCGAGGCTTATGCCGCCTATGTGGAGGCTGGTTGGCAGTCGGTTCCTTTCCATGCCGCATACGGCGGCGGTGGGTTTCCTTGGCTCATGGCGACCGCGCTCCAAGAGATGCTCAACTCGGCGTGCATGTCCTTCGCCTTGTGCCCGTTGCTGACCCAAGGTGGCATCGACCTCCTGATGCACCACGGCGATGAGGAGATGAAAGAGACCTGGCTCCGGCCCTTGGTCAGCGGCGAGTGGAGCGCCACCATGAACCTCACTGAACCCGATGCGGGCTCAGACGTTGGTGCGTTGCGCACGAAGGCGGTCAAGGCCGACGATGGTACGTATCGAATCAGCGGACAGAAGATCTTTATCACCTACGGCGAGCACGACCTCACCGACAACATCGTGCACCTAGTCCTGGCGCGTACACCCGATGCTCCACCCGGAACCAAGGGAATCTCTACCTTTGTCGTTCCGAAGCTCCTTCTTGATGACGCCGGGAAGCCAACGATTCCCAACGACCTCCGTTGCAACTCGATCGAACACAAGCTGGGCATTCACGCCAGTCCGACATGCGTGATTGAGTTTGGTGGTGAGGAGGGTGCTGTCGGCTATCTGGTCGGTGAAGAGAACCATGGCATGACTTACATGTTCACGATGATGAACAACGCCCGTCTGGCGGTCGGCGTCCAAGGTGTGGCCATCGCCGAGCGCGCCTACCAAGATGCGGTGGCCTACGCCCAAGAACGCACGCAAGGGCGAGCCCTTGGCGCGCCAGCTGGAACGTCCTCGCCGATAATTGAACATCCTGACGTCCGCCGAAACCTGATGACCATGAAGGCCTTTATCGAAGCCGCCCGTGGTGTTGCGTTTCTTGATGCTGCAGCTGTCGACGCGGAGGGCCATCACCCGGACCCCGACGTTCAGGTCGCTGCAGGCGAGCGAGCAGCGTTGCTCACGCCGATCACGAAGGGTTGGTGCACTGACCTTGGAGTCACGCTCACATCGATCGCCGTGCAGGTCCACGGCGGCATGGGGTTCGTCGAGGAGACCGGCGTGGCCCAACACTTCCGCGACGCCCGTATCAACCCGATCTACGAAGGCACGAACGGAATCCAAGCGCTCGACCTTGTGGCCCGAAAGCTCCCTATTCGTGGTGGCGGAGCGATTACGGACCTGCTCGACGACATTTCAGTGAGTGCCGCAGCGGCGGGGGACATACCCGAGTTGAAGGGCCTGGGTGAGCGACTGGCCGAGTCGACCGAACGGGTTCGGACGACCACGACAGCGCTACTCGCCAAACTGGGCGACAACCCCGCTGATGCATTTGCTGGAGCGACTCCATACCTGACGATGCTCGGAACGCTCACCGGAGGGTGGTCGATGCTACGTCAGGCGTTGGCAGCCCACGCTCGAATCGCTGCTGGGGATGACGATCCGCGGTTGGCTGCGAAGCTGGTGACGGCCACGTTCTATATAGAACAGCTGCTTCCCGGTGGCGATGCGCTCGAGTCAGCGGTGCTCGCACCAGCGGACACATTGATGGCCCTCACCCCATCGCAATTCGGGTCTTAAATGATTCTTCTTTTGCCCAGTTCGGCGATCCAGGTAAATTGATAGTTGTGATTGCCCAAATACCGTCGCCGTCTTTCAACACCCTTGGGCCGTTCAATATCTACGGCATGCTGATCGCGATCGGCGCGTTTTCCGCGATCTGGGTCGGGCAAAAGCGGTGGGCTGAGCGTGGCAACGATCCAGAGGACATCGCCGCTATAGCGCTGTGGGCTATCCCCGCAGGCGTCATTGGCGCGCGGGCCTATCACGTCCTGACCGACTGGCCGACGCGCTTTTCGGGCCAGCCGTTTAGCAACGTGTTCAAGATCTGGGAGGGTGGTCTCGGCATCCCTGGCGGCATGGCCGCGGGCATCATCACCGGCATCATCGTCGCCAAGTCTCGCGGCATCGACGTCAAGGGGGTCCTCGACGCTGTCGTGCCCGGTTTGCCGTTGGCCCAGGCCATCGGCCGGTTGGGCAACTGGTTCAACCAAGAAGTATTCGGCCGTCCGACCGACTTGCCGTGGGGACTTGAGATCGACGCCAACCACCGCGGTTCGATTCCGGCAGAGTTTGCAGACGTCGAACAGTTCCCGACCTTCCATCCAACGTTCTTGTACGAAGGCTTGTGGAACATTGGCATCGTTGGCGTGATCCTGTGGGTCGACCGTAAGGGTTGGCTACCAAAGGGACGCCTGATCGCCACGTACCTCATCGGCTACGGGATCGGTCGACTATGGATCGAAACAGTCCGCATCGACGCCGCTACCGAGATCGCTGGACTGCGGGTAAACATTTGGATGAGCATCGCGCTGATTATCGGCGGTTTGGTGATTGCTGCCTGGCCTCGTGGACGGGCCGCGGATGGCGACAAGGCCGATATCAACCTCGTTGACAGCGATGATGAGACCGAGCCATCGGCGGACGCTGTCTCGCAGTGAAGGCACTCGCCACAATCGAGCAATGGCCATGCAACGCCGTAGCGGGCGTGATCTTGGCCGACGGCACCGTTCAAAGCCACGGCGATACCAGCCGCGTCTTTGAACTCGCCTCCGTCACGAAACTCTTCACTGCTGCTGCTGTGCTGGTCGCTTTCGAGGAGGGATCGGTCGCCCTCGATGATGTGGTCAACGATCGGGGAGCGACCCTCGCCGATTTACTCGGCCACGCCGCTGGGCTCGCCCCAGACGGAAGTGAGCTCGAAGGTCCAGGACGCCGACGAATCTACTCCAATGGCGGATACGAACTGGCCGCCAGGCACGTCGAGGCCAATACCGGCATGGCCTTCGCCGACTATCTGCGGGAAGGCCTATTCGAACCGCTTGGGATGACGGCGACGGCGCTGATCACCTCACCTGCTCACGGGGCCCGATCTTCGGTCGCAGACATCGTCTTGTTTGTTCAGGGCCTTCCACGCCTACTCGCGCCCTCGACGGTTGCCGCGATGACAAGCCCGTATCTACCCGAACTCCTCGGAGTTCTCCCGGGCTACGGACGCCAAGCGCCCAATTCGTGGGGGCTTGGACCAGAGATTCGCTCGATGAAGTCCCCGCACTGGACAGGTCGCTTGAACTCGCCCGAAACGTGGGGTCACTTTGGGCAAGCGGGCACCTTTGTGTGGGTCGATCCGACCGCTGAACTGGCGCTTGTGGTTCTGACCGACAAGCCCTTTGGTGACTGGGTCCTCGACCGGTGGCCGACTCTAAGCGACGCCGTTCACGCTGAAGCTACCGAGTGAGCTACTCTCACTTGCGTGAGCGACATCATCCGGACTGGCGGAGTAACTCGGGTCCAACGAACCTTTGCGTTCGTTGACGTATCGGGCTTCACCGCATTCACCGATCGCGAGGGTGATGCGGCGGCGGTTGACATGCTGGAGAAGGTTCGAGGCAGCATTCGCCGGTTGGCCTCGGTGCACGGCGTACGTGTGGCGAAGTGGCTAGGTGACGGCGCGATGCTGGTTGGGGTAGAGCCCGAGCCCGTGATCGAAGCCGTCGTTGAAATGATCGAGACCAATCGCCTCCACAGCAGCCTGCCGCTCCGAGCTGGCGTGGCGTCTGGAGATGTGATCCTGTTCGAAGGCGATGACCACATTGGACAAGCGGTCAACCTTGCCGCACGGCTAAGCGACCTGGCTGGCCCGGACGAATTCTTGGCTCCTGCCGGAATGGTGACCTCATTGTTCGTGAACACGAAGGCCGAACCTATGGGCCAAGCAGAAGTTCCCGGCATCAAAGAATCGATCGAGCTCGTTCGTCTCGAGAATGCCAACCGGTCCCGACAATAAAAACAAAGTCACCGACTTCGGCGATGCCGTCCGCGAAGTGATCACCGCGCTGGCGCCGGGGGAGTTGGTTACTTACGGCGAAGTGGCTGCAGAAGCCGGGTATCCCGGAGCGGCGCGTGCTGTTGGCCGGGTACTGCGTGACAGTTCCGGTCTGCCATGGTGGCGCGTGGT
>CAYUKM010000179.1:0-5014 GCA_964445255.1 uncultured Acidimicrobiales bacterium | reverse complement strand
CGGCTAGAGCAGGAAAGGAGACCTGACCAATGTCGAGGACTTCCTTGAGGTCGCGCTTGTTCTTGGTTAGCTCCCCCACAAATTCTTATGACGTGCTTGTTCACTGTTCGCTCCCTTTCATCAAACCGAGGCAACTTCGTTCTCATGGTGTACGAGCGAGACGAAATCTCCGAACGTATCGCTGGTGACGCGGCGAGAAGAGATCGCCGCTGAACAGCGGCTCAGGCAGTCGCAGCCTCGGCCGTGGCAGATCCCTCGGGAACGATGACCGCACGATCCGAGGGGAACGGGTAAGCAGAAGAAGCATCCAGGCAATCGGAGAACCGGGCCACCTGGGCCAGGTAACGGCATCTTCTCCTCGTCTCGCTCGCCCTGTTTGGGATTGGGTTCTCTATGTTGTTCTTCGCTGATCGCCCCCGCTTGCGAAAGCTGAAGATCGGCCAAGGGTCCTGACCTACTGAGCGAGTGAGGTAATCAGATCCCACGTGGGCTCATCGACTTCAATGTCGGTGGGCTCACTGGGATTGCTGCCGGGCAGGCGGGTTCCCGGATCGTTCGCGATGTCGTCGCCGAGGCTGTCGATCAACGAATAGAAGGCTTCGGCTTCGTATGCCGTTGGGTCGATCACTAGGTAGAACTGGCCCAAGTTGTGCGGGGGACCCTCGGGGACCTTCAACGGCGGAACGTCGGCGCTGCGGTTGCCGCCGGTCAGGCCCGCAGCCAGTAGTTCGACCAGAAGTCCCAAGCCGAAGCCCTTGTAGCCGCCGGTCGAAACCATCGACCCTTCAAGCGCTGCGTTGGGGTCGGTCGTTGGATCGCCGTCGGCATCGACTGCCCAACCAAGCGGAATGTCTTCACCCGCTTCGGCGGCCATGGTGATCGTGCCGAGAGCGACTGCGCTGGTGCTGAAGTCGAAACCGAAGGCCACTCCGCCCTCACCGTCCGGAACCGACAACGCAATCGGGTTAGTGCCCAGCAACCGGTTGCGGCCGCCGGGCGGGGCGACACGAGGAGTCGCGTTGGTCGTGCCGAGTGCAAGGAACCCAGCAGCGGCCAACTGCTCGGTGAAGTAGCCGAGCGCCGTGCAGGTGTGGGTGTGCTCGATCGAGTAACCGCACACCCCGTTCGTCTTCGCCGCCTCAACTGCTGTATCGAAACCGGCGCGGAAGGCGCTCTGCGCGAATCCGAACTTTCCGTCGACCCGAACCGCCCCTGGGCGAGGCTGAGTAACCACCGGGTCGGCGTTGCCGTCGACCCTTCCCGTTTTGAGCTGGCGGCAGTAGCTCTCCACGTAATAGAGGCCACAGATCTTGTTGCCGCGGCCCTCCGCTGTACGCACCGCATGCGCAACCTGAGCAGCGACCTCGTCGCTCGCTCCATGGCGAATGAGCGCAGTCAAAGTGGTGGACTCGATGTCGTCTAAGGAAACGGAAGGCATGACCCATCGTCGTCGCCCGACCACACCACCGGCAATTCGAGAAAACGGGGCAACCTTGCAAAGACGACCGCGCCGTGGCCAAGAAAGCCAGCCCGGCGATGGGTCTGCATATCGTGCGAGCAAGCGGACAGCTCGCCGTCTACCTAACCGAAGGGGACGGACCGTTCATGTTGCTCGTGTCGAACTGGATCGATAGCAAGGTCGTGTCGTCATAGGACGTGGGTAGCGCCGACAAACTCGCCTCGTTCCACCGGGCCTGGCTGGCCAGTGACTGATGAACCAGGCGCAGCTAGCCAGGCAGGGGCGAAGTTGTCGTGATCAAACGACCTGGCGGCCATTGTTGACCGGAATCGATCGCGTGCATCGGTAGCTACGCCAATCCCCTTCAGGACCGGTGTGATCACTGGTAGTGCCACTCGAATCCAAAGTGGCCACTGTGACGGCGTGGTTGGTGTATCTGTGTGCATCGGAAACTCCCGTCGTTTGCTGTTTGGCCTTAGACGCCACTGACCCAGCAGGAGGTTCCATGAAATTTTCTAACTGAGCACACCCGACTGTTTACGGCGCTGTTCCGGGGGTAGTTGGCCACCCGAAAGCACCGAGAGTCCACGGAAAACCCCTCCGAGGATGATCACCGTCGCAACCACCGAAGGCACAACGATTGCGAGACCGATCACCCACTCGGCGGCGCCAATTAGCGATGCCAGTCCGAAGATCGCCGAGCCGACGATGAAGAGCGCTCCACCGAAGATGTTTGCCCGCCCCGTGAGCTCGTGAGCCTCTTGCCACTTCCCGGGTTCGGAGCTCTCACGGGTGTAGGCGGCCATGGCGTAGTCGACCTTCCCAGCCTGACCCTTGATCCCGAGCCAGATTATGGCGACACCCATCAGCGCAAAGAGCGCCACTAAAGTCATCGAACTCACCATCATGGGTCCAGAGTCTCAGCCGTAGGCCGTCTCGATCAACTCGGTCAGCCGCTCGCGGGAGACGCCTGCACTGCGCGCTTGGTCGACGAGTTGCTCTACCGAGGCCGAAAGCTCCATCTCTCCGATGTCGATCGCCTCGGCAACGCGGGTGCCCCGGCCGACCCGGGAGGTCACCACCCCTTCGTCAGCGAGTTGGCGGTAGGCGCGCTGGACGGTTTCCAAACTGACGTCGAGGGCTGCCGCCAGTTCTCTACCCGGAGGCAGTGGCGCCCCGGGTTCGAGTTGTCCATCGACGAGGGAACGCTTCACCCCATCAACAATCTGGTTAAACAGCGGTCGATCTGATGCAAGGTTGAGTGTGAGAATCATGCTTGCGCTCTCCGGTCGAGCAGGGTTGAGAGAAGCGCCGCTGGCTGCTCAGGGTCGTCGATGGTGACGTGCAGTTTCGCTCCGTCGGTTCGGGTGACCGTGAGCGCCGGTCCCGAACGAGTCAACACTGCGGTTTGACCCTTCTTGATGCGCCAGCCCCAGCCACCAAAGCTCATGGCTCGCACGTTCTCGGAAGAGGCTTCGGCGATCTCTGCGAGCGGCACCGTGATTCGGGGGAACCCCAACAAGCCGCTAACCCGCACGCCCGTTGGCCCTGCGGTTACATCGAAGCTTGACATGCTGAGGGCGAGCAAGATCACCACGGCAGTGAACACCACTACCCACCAAGAGGTCAGCGCTCCCACGATCACGCCGGTGACGAGTACGAGGACTGGTGCAATGAGCAACGCCTTACCGCTCGAAGTCCGGCCAGCCCAGACCCCTGTTTGCCACTCGGGCAGGTCGAGCCTCTCGGCATCGGCTGGGGCCGGAGCGGCCGAGGCCGGGGCGGCGGGAGGGCTGCCCCCTATCGCTGCTGCCACAGCTCCGCCGATGAGACCGATCACCAAGGCCACGGGGATGACCCACAACCCGAGATCAGGTGGCGTTGTGGTTTCGAGTTGTGGCTGGATGCTCAGAAAGAACAGTGCGCCCATAAAGAAGGCGACGCCGGCGGGCAGCCCGTTGACAGCCTTGGGTGTAAAGGCTGTCGCTCCCCTCAGGAACAGGGCGAGCAACGTCAGCGGAAGCGTGACGAGCACCATGAGCCCAGCTAGTTGCCATTGCAGCGAAGACCGAGCGGTGAAGCCGTCGGCTACCCCATCAGGGCCCCAATGCGTTGCCACCTCTAGCGGCAGCCGGTCGTTAACTAGCGCTAGGTAGAAGAGCAGCGCCCCGGTGACGAGGGCCGGGATGGTCGCCACGGCGAGTATTTGTCGGGATCGGTAGGTGTTTGTTGAAGTGGCCATGAGTTCCGCCTTTCAGCCTGTCGGAAGACACTTGAATGGGTTGTACCAGTTCAATCATATTGATCGGGTTATTGCATGTCAATACCTCAATACGCGATCTCGATTCGCGCATAGTCCAGCCGGACTAGACGAGCTCAGGGATCCAAGTTGTGGGATCAGAGCGGACGAACAACAACCCACAAATTGGGATACCAAGACGTAGCTTTCTAAAACCATCGAAGTCGATAGGAAACGCGCTCGCTTGGCAGCCAACGTTGCTAGTTCCCAAAGGACCTCCTTCAAACGGAATCGTCCGCACCCGACCGATGTGACATGCGAAAGCTCAACACACCCGCGGGGTTGAAGTTCGTCGCAATCCTCCTCCTCGCTCCACTGTTATTTCTCATCCAGAGACCAGTCTCGGTGGGAGCCGAACCCATTGAAAACGCCATAACTAACATCTCGTCCAGCACGTTGCAGACCACTGTCTTCGAGGAGATCGAACTAGACGTCGAGTGGGCAGTTCCAGATGGATCGATGGGTGGCGATTTCTTTACCCTGGTGATGCCGCCGCAGCTCCTGGTGCCCAATACGTTGCGTGTTGAATTCGCTAACCCAGAGGGCGAGGTTCTCGCGGTCGCAACAGCACTCGACCAAGTCGTCACGTTCACACTCACCGACTCGGTAAACGACCTTACAGACGTCTCCGGTTTCGCGAATTTCGCCTTCTCTATTGACCGAAACGAAGTTACTGAAGGCACCGTCGAGGAGGTCACGGTGTCGGTTCCTGGTGGCCCAGAGTTTCCGATGCCAGTCGAGATTGTGAGTGCGGGCAACACTCCCCAGGTGGAGTGGAAATTCCTCGCTGCCCTTGAGGAACCGAGCGATCTCGGGAACCCGTTGGTCTCGGGAGTCTTCACCCGAACACTCAACGCCGATGACATCGGCGCCGTCGTGATCATCGAAGATACGCCTGGACCGGGAATTGCGATTGATTGCAGAACCACCGAAGTGACCGTGCGAGCGTTTCCCAGCATGACTGTTGTTGCCACGTTGACCTCCGCGGAGCTCCTGGAGAACTGCACCCCAACGCGAGCATCGGTCCAACTGACCGTGACCCCCAACATGGTGGGTCACCAGCTTCGCTTCTGGTTTCAAATCGCCGTCACCGATCCGCTCAGGAGCGACTTCTCGAACTCCGGAACTGTCACGATCAGAGACGAGGTCACTTCGGTATCCGACGAGGAGCGGTTCTATGCGGCTGGAGGTGCAGTGAACGGCACCCCGATCCCGCCAACAACCACCACCACGACGGTGCCGCCAACAACCACCAC
>CAYUKM010000178.1:0-5032 GCA_964445255.1 uncultured Acidimicrobiales bacterium | reverse complement strand
GCATCGACAATCTCTACGACCCAGCATCGTCGAACGCGAACCTCGTGCATCAGCTGCTCGCATCGCTCAAGGCCAAAGAGCTCTACAAGCGGGACAAGGAATACTTGGTCGACGGGGGCGAGGTCAAGATTGTCGACCAGTTCACCGGTCGTGTTCTCGACGGTCGTCGCTGGTCCGACGGGCTTCACCAAGCCGTGGAAGCCAAAGAGGGCGTCAAGATCAAAGAGGAAAACCAAACCCTCGCAACGATCACGCTGCAGAACTACTACCGCCAGTACAAGAAGCTCGCGGGCATGACCGGTACCGCGCAAACCGAAGCTGCCGAGCTCGCCGAGACCTATGGCCTTCAGGTGGCGCAGATTCCGACGAACAAGCCCGTCGTTCGCGCCGACCAGGCCGACCTGATCTTCAAGAGCGAGGACGGCAAGTTCGATGCGGTTGCCGACGACATCGAGGAGCGCAGCCGAACCGGCCAGCCGGTTCTCGTAGGTACCGTCTCGGTCGAGAAGTCTGAGAAGCTCAGTCGCACGCTCGAGAAGCGTGGGATCAAGCACACGGTCCTCAACGCCAAGCAACACACTAAAGAAGGCCACGTCGTCGCCCAAGCGGGGCGTCTCCATGGTGTAACAGTGGCCACGAACATGGCCGGTCGCGGTGTCGACATCAAGCTCGGTGGCGACCCCGAAGGCCTCGCCGAACGGGACTGTCGGGCTGAGCAACTCGAAGAAGGCACCGAGGAATATGAGGAGCGCTACGCCGAACTGCTCGCGAAGCACACCGAGCAATGCGAGGCCGAAGGTAAGCGAGTCCTCGAACTCGGCGGCCTCTACGTCCTAGGCACCGAACGTCACGAGAGTCGACGTATCGACAACCAGCTGCGCGGTCGCTCCGGTCGACAGGGCGATCCGGGGGAGAGCCGTTTCTATCTCTCGCTCGAAGACGACCTCATGCGTCTATTCGCTACCGGCGCCATGAACTACGTGATGGATCGGGCGCTTCCCGACGATGTTCCGATCGAAGCGAAGATGGTCACCAAGGCCATCGAACGAGCCCAGAACACCGTTGAGGCAAAGAACGCCGAGGCCCGTAAGAACGTCCTCAAGTACGACGAGGTCATGAACGAGCAGCGCAAGGTCATCTACCAGCGTCGCGGCAACATCCTCGAAGGCGAAGATCTCCGCGAAGAAGCTGTGGACGCGATCTCCGAAGTGGTCGACCGGTTGGTCGAGACCCACGCCGCAGCCGAACACCCGGAGTCCTGGGATGTCGACACGCTCGAATCCGAGGTCGCTGGTTTCTGGCCAACGGAGTTGGACGCTGACCGCTTCGCCGAAGAGCCGACGAACGGCGCGCTCTACGAAACCCTCGCCACCGAGGCGCTAGAGCGCTACGAAGACCGAGAAGAGACTCTGACGCCCGACATCATGCGACAGGTCGAACGCCAGATCATGATGCGCCTCATCGACCAGCGCTGGCGTGACCATCTCTACGAGATGGACTACCTCCGCGAAGGTATTCACCTCCGGGCGATGGGTCAGCGCGATCCCGCCATGGAATGGCAGCGCGAAGGTTTCGAGATGTTCGGCCAGATGATGGACTCGATCAACTCTGAATTTGTGCGCTACATCATGCACGTCGAGATGAAGCCAGCCGAGCCTGCCCAGGACGCCGAGAAGAATGGCTCAGCCGACGGTGAGTCCGGCAGCACTAAGACCAAGCCCGTCCAGGACGCAGGTGCTCCGATCGTCGACGCTCAGGCAACCAAAGCCGACGCTAGCGCCGCAGGCGCGAAGCCCGCTCTTGCGACGAATACGATCAACGTCACCGAGTCGTCGGCGGCGGCATCGGCGGTTGCGGGCAAGGCCAAGCTGGCTAAGGCCGCACCACCGAAGCCCAAGATCAACAACGAATTTGAGAACGTCGGCCGCAACGCTCCATGCCCGTGTGGCAGTGGGAAGAAGTTCAAACACTGCCACGGGCGGTGACCCAACTTCATGCAGGACTATTCGGACACCTTCGCCGCGCTTGCGACGCGCCTCGACGAGGCCGCTGGCTATCTACGGATCGAGGATCAGCGCGCCCGGCAGCCTCAGCTCGAGGCCGAGATGTCGCGTCCGGATCTCTGGGATGACCCCGAGGCAGCGCGCCAGGTGCAGACCGAATTGTCTTCGATCAACGATGATTTAACACTCTTCGATGACCTATCGGGTCGACTCGAAGACGCCCACGTCATGGTTGAGCTTGCCGCTGAAGAAGACGATCAGTCCCTTCTTGGCGAGGTCGAGGAGATCGTGTCGTCGATGGGTTCCCAACTCGACGACCTCGAACTGCGGGCGCTATTTACTGGCGAGTTCGATGAGCGAGATGCCGTGTGCCTTGTCAAGAGCGGCGAGGGTGGCACCGACGCCCAGGACTGGGCTGAGATGCTGTTGTCGATGTATGAGCGGTGGGCCAAGAAGCGAGGACTCAGCTACGAGTTGCTCTCGGCGAGCGACGGCACCGAAGCCGGTATCAGCCAGGCCGAATTTATGGTCAAGGGCCGCCATGCCTACGGACTGTTGCAAAGCGAACATGGCGTCCACCGGCTGGTGCGCATTTCGCCGTTCAACAGCGAGGGCAAGCGGCAAACCGCCTTCGCTGCGATGCAGGTTTCACCGTTCTTCGAGGCCATGGCCGACGAAGTACAGATCGACGACAAGGACCTCCGAATCGATACCTACCGGTCCTCCGGTGCGGGTGGTCAGCACGTTAATGTAACTGATTCGGCGGTACGAATTACTCACCTGCCGACAGGCCTGGTGACGAGTTGCCAAAATGAACGCTCCCAGCACCAAAACAAGGATCGAGCAATGCAGATGATGGCAGCTAAGTTGCTCGATCTTGAACGCAAAAAGCGTGATGAAGAGATCGCAGCGATCGCTGGCGAGCAGAGCAACGTCGGCTTCGGCTCCCAGATCCGCTCCTATGTGCTCCAGCCGTACCAGATGGTCAAGGACCTGCGGACCGAACACGAAACAGGCAATGTCGATTCGGTTCTCAGCGGCGGACTGGATCCCTTCATGGAGTCCTACTTGCGATGGAACCGATCCAAAGATGAGGTCGCATCATGATTCGACTAGAGAACGTCTCGAAGGAATACAACAAAGACTCACCAGCGCTCATCGATGCCAGTGCGGAGATCGACAAGGGTGAGTTTGTGTTCTTGATCGGCGCTTCAGGTTCAGGTAAATCGACGATGATTCGGCTACTGAATCGCGAGGAAAAGCCGACACAGGGCAAGGTGTACGTAGCTGGCAAGGACATCGTGGGCCTGTCGAGCTGGAAGGTTCCGTTCCTGCGCCGCAACATCGGCTGCATCTTCCAGGACTACCGACTACTTCCCAAGCGCACCGTTGCGGAGAACGTGGCATTCGCGCTCGAGGTTATCGGTCGACCCAAACAGGTCATCGATCAGCAGGTCCCGGCGATCTTGGACCTCGTTGGACTGTCCGAAAAGTCGCACCGCATGCCCGATGAATTATCGGGTGGCGAGCAACAGCGGGTGTCGATCGCGCGAGCGTTCGTCAATCGCCCCCTCATCCTGTTAGCCGATGAGCCGACGGGAAACCTTGACCCTGACACCGCAGTTGGCATCATGCGCCTTCTCGACCGCATCAATCGCACGGGTACGACCGTCGTGATGGCGACCCACGACCGTGGCATCGTCGACACGATGCGCCGCCGGGTAATCGAGTTGGTCGACGGGCGCATTGTTCGAGATCAGTCCGGAGGTCAATACCGATGATTGGACGCATACGTTTCCTGCTCGCAGAGACAGGACAGAACATTTGGCGCAACCTACCGCTAACGCTCGCATCGATTGCTGTGGCGATGGTGTCACTGTCGTTGTTCGGGACGAGCCAGCTCGTCGCCCGAGGCGTCGACAACGCGACCCAGCGATGGGAGGGCGGCATCGAGTTCGTGGTCTTCATGAGCCACGACGCCGAGCAGAGCCAGATCGACGCCATCGACACGCTCCTCGACGGCAGCCGGGGAACCACGATCGACGAGTTCACGTTCGTCACGAAAGAAGAGACCTTCGTCGAGTTCCAGGAGTTCTTCGCTGGTGATGAGGAGCTGCTTCAAACAATCTCTGTGGAGACGATGCCACCGAGCTTCCGTATTAGGCCCAGCAACGTCGACGCGGGAGCGGTGGAGGCGCTCGGATCCACCTTTGAGGCCAGACCGGGGGTGAGGACCGTCGTTTTCGCGACGGACGTGATTCGCGAGATTCAAAGCAACGCGGAGAAGATCAGTCGCTTCATGCTCGGCGCAGGCGCCATTCTGCTCGGAGCGTCAGCGATCGTGATCCTGACGACGTTGTCGATCGCGATCTCCTCGCGTCGCAACGAGATCGAGATCATGAAGCTCGTCGGCGCGTCCAACTGGTTCATTCGCGTTCCCTTCGTGTTCGAGGGCTTGGTCCAGGGGGTGGTCGGATCGCTTCTCGCGCTTCCGTTCCTTGCTGTGGTCAGACGCCTCGTGATCGAAGACTTCTCCCAATCGGACACCCTCAGACTCTTAGAGGGCTTCCGGGTCACCGACCCCCAGTTCCTTTTCATCTCGGTGCTCGTGATCGTCATCGGCACAGCAGTCGCCACCCTCGGCAGCATCGTCGCGGTGTCCAGATACCTAAACGTCTGAGTTTCCCGGCTTCGCCTCCATGGCTCGGATCCGGCCCTGGCGGGCCTCGACCTCGCGCATGCTGCGCGGAGCGGCGTCCGCTCGCACCGGCTTCGCAGCTGCGAGCTTGCGCAACTAGGGTCGTGACACAGTTGGTGGGACCGAATTGGGGGAAAGATGTCGCACAAGGTGAAGGCTGTAGTCGCCAAGGAGAAGGGGGCTCCGGTTGAGGTCGTTGAGATCGACGTGCCAGATCCCGGTCCTGGTGAGGCACTGGTCGCCATTCAGGCGTGCGGTGTGTGCCATACCGACCTGCACTACCGAGAGGGCGGGATCAACGACGAGTTTCCTTTCCTGCTCGGCCACGAAG
>CAYUKM010000177.1:0-5095 GCA_964445255.1 uncultured Acidimicrobiales bacterium | reverse complement strand
GTTGTAACACTTCGCCTTGGCTTAGCTGACTTCCCAGGTCGGGTTGGACGTGAGGAGCGCCGACAGATCGCCTGGGCCGTGCTTGTCTTGGGCGACGGCCAATTGACGGGTGTTCTCGGCAGCGTATTCGGTACGGTCGACCGCACGGAACACTCCCATTGGGGTCGGTTCGTGTGGGCCTGCTGCGAGCCGTGAAAGCGCAAAGGCCACGCCGGGGGAAGGATCTGTCTCGTCATGAACGTGTAAGGCGTCCACGCCTACGTCGTCAACGTTGACGATAGCGGCAACGCCATTGTCGAATACGACACCCAGCTCGTTGTCGACACCGAAGCGGATCGGCTGACCGTGGGTCAGCTGAATGAGGTTGGCATCGCGGTTGGCCTTTTTGGTGATCGTGTCGAACTGGCCGTCATTGAAGACGTTGCAGTTCTGGTACACCTCAACGAGTGAAGCACCGTCATGGGCATGTGCCCGTTGGAAGGTTTCCTGCATGTGCTTGCGGTCAAGGTCGTGGGTTCGAGCGACGAAGGATGCCTCGGCGCCGAGCGCAACGCTCACTGCGTTGAAGGGCTGATCAAGCGAACCGTACGGAGATGACTTCGTGATCTTGCCGACGGTGCTGGTTGGCGAGAATTGCCCCTTGGTGAGTCCATAGATCATGTTGTTGAACAACAAGATGTTTACGTTCACATTGCGACGCAGGGCATGGATGAGGTGATTGCCACCGATCGATAGCATGTCGCCGTCACCACCGACTACCCAAACGTCCAGCTCCGGTCGGGCAAGTTTCAGACCCGTTGCGAACGCCGGTGCACGACCGTGGATCGAGTGCATCCCGTAGGTGTTCATGTAGTACGGGAAACGTGCGGCGCAGCCAATCCCCGAAATAAACACGGTGTCTTCGCGTCGTACGTCAAGCTCCGGCATCATCAATTGAATTGCCGTCAGGATCGAGTAATCGCCACATCCTGGGCACCATCGAACCTCTTGGTCTGTCGACCAGTCCTTCTTCGTTGTTGCAGGTGCGTTCGCCATTCTCAGGCCTCCGTTCCGGTCATCATGGTGGTGATCGTGCTTTCGAGCTCGCCGGCGGTGAACGGCTGGCCCATGACTTTGTTAATTGGCTTTGCATCCACCAAGAACTCGGCCCGCAGCAGCTTCACCAGCTGGCCCATGTTCAACTCGGGGACATAGATGTTTTCGTAACGACTGAGCACCTCGCCCAAATCCTTCGGAAACGGATTTAGATGGGTGAGGTGGATGTGGGCGACAGGAGTTCCCGCTTCGTTGAGTCGGCGAGTGGCTCCGCGAATCGCTCCCCAGGTTGAGCCCCAGCCAACGATGGCCGTGGACGAACCCGGGTCGCCGCTTACGTCCGTGAGAGGGATGTCATCGGCGATCAGTTCGATTCGCTTCTGACGGATGTCGGTCATCTTTCCGTGGTTGGCCGGATCGTACGAGACGTTTCCGGTACCGTCTTGCTTCTCCAGACCACCAACGCGATGCATGAGGCCATCGGTACCGGGCACAGCCCAAGGACGCGTGAGCTTCTCGTCTCGCATGTACGGCCAGAACACGCCTTCGCCGTCTTCATTCGTCTGGTTCGGTTCGGTCGCGAACTGCACGTCGATCGTGGGTAACGAAGACACATCCGGCAACTTCCAGGGTTCGGAGCCGTTTGCCAGGTAACCATCGGAGAGCAACATGACCGGCGTCTTGTAGGTGAGCGCGATACGAGCAGCCTCAATTGCTGCATCAAAACAATTCGATGCACTGTAGGCGGCGACGACAGGCATGGGCGACTCGCCGTGACGGCCATACATCGCCATCATCAGATCGGATGCTTCGGTCTTGGTGGGCAGGCCGGTGGAGGGTCCGCCCCGCTGAATGTCAACGATGACCAGCGGAAGTTCGAGAATGATGGCCAAGCCGATGGCCTCGCCTTTCAGAGCGATTCCTGGACCAGATGTAGTGGTCACAGCCAATGCGCCACCATAAGCGGCACCGATCGCCGAACTCACCGCCGCTATCTCATCTTCGGCCTGAAAGGTTCGCACACCGAAGTTCTTGTGCTTGGCCAGCTCATGCAAGATGTCAGAGGCTGGGGTGATTGGATATGAACCCAAAAACATCGGCAAACCCGATTGCTGCCCGGCAGCGATCAAGCCCCACGACAAGGCGGTGTTGCCGTTGATGTTGGTGTACGTGCCTGGTTCGAGACTGGCGGGAGCGACGGACACCACGTGGCTGCCGAGTTCGGCCGTCTCGCCATAGGCGTGTCCAGCGTGGAATGCCGCAGTATTTGCCGCTATGACGCTGTCCTTGCCCTTGAATTTTTGCCGGACCCACTCAAGGGTGGGCTCTGTTGGCCGGGTGTACATCCATGACACCAATCCAAGTGCGAAAAAGTTCTTTGATCGCTCGGCAGTTCGGGGCTTGACTCCCTCGATCTCAGAGCACGCCTCGCGGGTCAACTTGGACATCGGCACCTTGATGAGGGTGTAGCCGTCCAGCGATCCATCCTCGAGGGGGTTGTCGCTGTAGCCAGCCTTCTCCAGGTTGCGGTCGTCGAAGGCGTCCTCGTTGACGATGAGGGTTCCGCCGCCAGCTAGTCGCCCGAGATCAGACTGCAAAGCAGCCGGGTTCATCGCCACTAGGACAGTCGGTTCATCGCCGGGAGTTGAGATCTCCTGGGAGCTGATCTGGACCTGGAAGGCCGAGACCCCCGCAAGTGTGCCTTGCGGTGCACGAATCTCTGCTGGAAACTCTGGCAATGTCGCCAGGTCGTTTCCAAAGAGTGCGCTTGCGCTGGTGAATCGGTCGCCCGTCAACTGCATTCCGTCGCCGGAGTCCCCGGCGAAACGGATCACTACCCGATCAACATCGCGACCAATCGGAGCTACTACGTCAGTCATTTTTCTCCTTGCCGGCTCAGGTGGGGTCCGGCAGGTGGCCTCGTTGCCACTTCGCAAAAGGGTAGCGGCCGCGCAGCGCCAAGATTGTCAACCGTCACACTTTGTTTAGATCGTCTTCGCGCGAACATCGCGAGGTTCTTACCCTGCGGCTCGCTCCCCCGCGTCGAGGTACGAGCTGTTCTTCGACGCGATCCACTCGAATAGTTTGCGACTCTTGGGGATCTTGCCGTCCCGTTCTAGAAAGTCGGCGAGCACATACGCGCGCCGGAGATGATGGATCTCGGGGTTGCGAGGCGGCTTCCAACCCTTCTCGAGTAACCGAATCGCATCACCAAACCGGCCGCGGTCGCCAAGGGCCCCTGCCATCACTATCCGGCCCTCAGCCATCAGTTCGGGCGAAGGTGAATGTTCGCCCAGCTCAGACCACAGTTGCTCTACGTCGGCCCAGTTACCAACGGCTCGATGGCAGTCCATCAACACCGGGTTCTGTTCGGTCGTGCCGGAGCGATCGCGAAACCCTTCCAACTCCTCTATTGCCTCGTCCCAGCGGCCAAGGCGATACAGACACAACCCAAAGAGCTCTTGCACTTCGACGATCTCGGGATAGTCCTTGGCTAGAGGCTTAACCGTACGTAAGCAATTGTCGAAGCGTTCGTCTTGGTATTCATTCGCCGCTCGCTTGAAGGCCTTCCACGAACGCTCGCCCTGTTCCTTGCCACGGATCCGCACCATCTCCTTGGTGATGTCCCGAGGATTCGGAGGGCGTCCCGGCAGCGTACGCCGATCGATGACCGGAGCGCCGCCGCGGTCTGCCTTCGCGTACGGTTCCATCGCGCCACGGTCGATTGCTCGTTGAGCTTGGGTACGCAGGTCCTCTTGGCGGG
Organism: uncultured Acidimicrobiales bacterium; assembly: GCA_964445255.1. Taxonomy (GTDB): domain Bacteria; phylum Actinomycetota; class Acidimicrobiia; order Acidimicrobiales; family SHLQ01; genus SHLQ01. Next base: position 1,296 of record CAYUKM010000177.1, on the reverse strand, counting down.
CGGCCTTTGCATCTCGCCTCGCCTGCCGCTTCTCGAACTTCGCACGTTCTTCAGCGTTGAATCGCTCGTTCTCCGCGGCCTCAACTTCGTCTTGGCGTTGCCCGATCGTTGCACCGATTGCGCCGTGGCGGGCCACGCTCCCCCAGCCGGACTTTTCGGCGCGAGCGTTGGACTTTGTGGGCTCGCCGCGGCGGGCGGCATGAGCGTTTTTGGTCGACGTCGAGCGGCTGTCGCCACGATCATCATCACGGCGGTACGAGCCCGACCCGCGAGAACGGTCGTTGCGACGATCTGACCGTTCGTCTCGACCACGTGAGCCAGCATTGCGGCCGCGTGAGTTACCCGAGCGCTCGTCCCGGCCGCGTGAACCACCGCTGGAGCGAGAGGAGCCTGACCGCTCATCGCGACGACGAGATCCACCGCCGCTGCGGGAGCCACCACCATTTCGCGAACCACCGGATGACCGTGATCGATTTGAACCGTTTGACTTCCCTTTTGAGGGGCCGTTTCGACGATCGTTGCGCTGACCGCGTTGCCCAGATGATTTTCGGGACGCGCCCTGGCCTTGGCCTCGAGAAGACATTGGCTCAGGCTACCGCCGCGCTGGTCCCCCGGTGGGTGACTGCTGCGACGGTCTTGGCTTAGCGGTAGCCGAAGCGCTCGAAGTCGGCCGCGTAGTACGCGCGAACGCGGGCCTTCGCCTCGGAGGAGAGTCGGGGCGTCTCGCTCCTTGGGCCGGCGTTCAAACGACGCTCAAGGCAACGTTGCACGCCGATTCCATTCGAAGGCCGTCTAATCGCGATTGATGGGTCACTCTTGTTCAGCCAACGTCCAGATGCCCGAACCCGGAGGGTTCGCAGGGGCATCACAACATCGCAGCAAAACGAGGAGGAGCCACCCCGAAGGGTGGCTCGACTCCTATGCGAAACCGGCGGCGACCTACTCTCCCAGGCCCATTCGAACCAAGTACCATCGGCGCAACTGGACTTAACTTCTGTGTTCGGAATGGGAACAGGTGGGACCCCAGTGCTATCACCACCGAGACTGTTACACCGAAGCTCTTGTGCGAGCTTCGCGGCCGGCCGAACCGATGCCAGAGCCCAAATGGGCCGTGTGCGATCTCAATAATTACGCAGTATTCAATTGTCAATCCTTCTCGAGGATTCCATAGCGAGCACGAACAAATAGGTATTAGTACTTCCCAATCCTTTTCACCCGACAAGTCGGATGAATCATGAGATTAACCAAGCCCTCGGCCGATTAGTACCGGTCAGCTGAACACATTGCTGTGCTTAC
>CAYUKM010000176.1:0-5098 GCA_964445255.1 uncultured Acidimicrobiales bacterium | reverse complement strand
ACGGACGTCGGCAATTTATGACAGTCGCAGAAGTGGCACAACTGATGCGAGTGTCGACTATGACGGTGTATCGACTGATCAAAGCGGGGGAGCTATCCGCCGTTCGTGTTGGTCGGTCGTATCGGCTTCGGCCGGACGACGTTGACCGTTACCTCGGTGATCGATACACCGAGGCTGGTTAGACACCAGTTCATGTAGGGCGCCTATTGCATTAGCAGGGCCGGGCCGATTTGGCCCGGCCCTGCGAGCTGTCCGGTACCCTCAGTCAACGTGCCCTACTCGACTATTTCGTTCATGTCCGACTTCGGGCATCGGGACGAGTTTGTTGGCGTTGTCCACTCGGTGATCCGATCGATCGCACCCGACGTCGCCGTAGTTGATCTCACCCACGGGATCCGAGCCCATGATGTGCGTGCTGGCGCACTCGCCTTGGCGCGATCGGCCAATTACCTGTGTCCCGGTGTTGTTCTAGCGGTCGTTGACCCTGGCGTCGGAACCGAGCGCCGGGCGATTGCCGTCGAAGTCGGGCAAGGCGCCTCCGTGCTGGTCGGGCCTGACAACGGATTGCTCGCCTCGGCTGTAGCCATGGTCGGCGGAGCGGATCGTGCGGTCGATTTAACCAATGAGGAGTTCCAACTGGCACGGCTCGGTTCGACCTTTGACGGGCGAGACATCTTCGCTCCAGCTGCAGCACATCTTGCACTCGGGGTTGACCTGATGGGACTTGGCGAAGCGGTCGACCCCACTTCACTGACCCCTGGGCTGCTGCCCGTGGTTGCCGAAGAAGACGGGCAGTTAGTGGTCGAAGCTTTGTGGATCGACGTGTTTGGGAATGTCCAGCTCAACGTCGGCCCAGATGACCTGGCTGCGTGGGGTGATCCGTTCTCGCTGATCATTGGCGATCAACGTCACACGATCGCTAGGCGGGACGCATATCGGCAGCTGGGAACCGGCGAAGTTGGGGCAATCATCGATTCAAGCGGCCTTGTCTCCTTGGCCGTGAACGGCGCATCAGCAGCACAAACTCTTGGAATTTCAACGAGCGACGAGCTTCGGATCACCACCGTCGACGGTGAGACCAATCCTGGAACGACTACGTCGGTGACGTTAGGAAAGAAGCCGTAATGCGACCGATGGTCACCCTCACGATCATCGTCTTGCTGCTAGTAATCGTCGGTGCGGCTTTTTTGCAGTTGGTACTGCTCACCTAGTCCAGTCAGTCGATTTGGGTTAGCGCGGTGACCAGCACATCGGCTCGTCGCTCCCGCACCTCAAGCTCTGTGAGGGGATTCTCGCGAATCCCGTCAACTTGGTCACCATCGTCATCACTGGCCGTCGTCACCTGTTCCGAGGCGAGATTGTCACGTGGGGTTTGGAACGCGCTCGGCTGGGTTGGCTTAACTGGTGCAGCTGGCGTTGACGGAGTCAGTGGTGCCGCCAATACGCCGGCGGGTGGGAGCGGAGCGACCGTGGTTGATGGGGGATTGATGGGAGTCGGGGCGCCGGCAGTCGAGGCAGCCGTCGTGGTCGTTGGCGCCGCTGTCGTGGTGGTGGGCGCTGCCGTCGTCGTGGTGGTGGGCGCCGCGGTGGTTGTCGTTGGCGCGGCCGTCGTGGTGGTCGTTGGCGCTGGGGCCTGGAGCGCCATGAAGCGATGGGTGGTGTATAGCCTGTTGCCATCCCACACCACGCCAACACCGATGTGGGTGAAGCTTGGGTCGACGATGTTTTGATAGTGGCCTGGCGAAGCGATGAACGCTGGCATCACGTCACCGACGCTTGGTCCAGTGCCGACGTTTTCGCCGAGCTTTTGCCAGCTATGAGTCACGCCAGCAGAAAGCGACGATGCGTGGCAGATGTGGTTTCCCTCACCGCAGACGCCATCGCGCATTTGCACAGCCCAGCTTCGGGCGAGGCTGGTGAGCTGTGCGTCCACGGCCAATGGGGGGAGGCCGACGGACGCTCGGGTCGAATTCACTCGGGCGACGAAATCGGATTCATTGGCTGGCGATGCGCCAGCGGGAACGGGTGCAACGAGGGCAAAGATCAATAGCCACCCGAAGAGGATCGCCAAAGGTCGTGATGGTCGCCGCAGTAGCGTTTGAGAGGAAGGTGACTGGCGCACGATCAAGAGATCGGTCAGGAAACATGCTCACCTTGAGTAACATTTGTAACGAATCACATCACATATAGTGTTTGTGGCCGTTTGACCGTTTGTGGGCTTTGAGAACCAGACATCCTGGCCCTGACGAACTACCCTCGGCGTGGTGATGGAGCGAGGAATTCCTGATGCAACCGTGGCGCGTCTGCCGATTTATCGGCGGGCGCTCTTGGAGTTGGCAGCGACCGACGAGTCGACGGTGAGTTCGGCCGCGCTTGCGGAGCTGGCTGGAGTCAACGCTGCGAAGGTGCGAAAGGACCTCAGCTATATCGGCACGACCGGCGTCCGTGGTGTTGGCTACGACCTCAAATACCTCCTGCATCAGATCAGTGAAGCACTCGGTCTCGATGTCGAGTCTCCAGTGCTCATCGTCGGTATGGGAAACCTCGGACGGGCTCTGGCTGCCTACGGAGGCTTTGGTAGCCGTGGCTTTCCGATCGCGGCGTTAGCTGATTCGTCGCCTGACAAGATCGGAACCGTGATTGCCGGTATGGAGGTTCGTGATAGCCGGGACCTCAATGAACTCGTTCATACCAGCCATATTCGAATCGGGATCATCGCGACGCCAGGCGAGGCTGCGCAAAGTGTTGCTGATGCACTAGTGAACGCGGGGGTGGGGTCGATCCTGTCGTTTGCGCCAACCGTTTTGCAAGTGCCCGATTCGGTACCGCTTCGCAAGGTAGATCTCGCGACCGAGCTCCAAATCTTGAGTTACTACGAACAGCGCACCCAAGATAACCAGACTGCGTAGAACCCGCCAAAACTCAATGTTTAGGGGCGGAATCCGACAGGAATTTCGTGCGTATCGTGGCTTTTCTCAGCGGTGCCTTGGTGGTGCTGTTTTCATTCGCAGCCCCTGCCGCGGCGCAGACAACCGACGGCCTTTCGTACACCGAGGACGTGGTGTTCACGGTTCTCGACGATTCCGTGCGCGTCGATCTGTCGGCCACGATGACCAATACGACCGCTGAGAGGCGTGAGGGAGAGACAGTCTTCTTCACCTTCTTCGACACCTTCATCTTTGTTGCGCCGAGAGGTTTGACCAACCTTTCGATCTCGAGCGCCGGTGCGCAACTGACGAGCACCGCTGAGCGCCTCGACGACGACTTCGACATCGTGACCGCCGCGTTGCCCAAGCAACTGCGATCTGGCGAGTCGCGCTCGTTCGAGGTTTCCTACACGCTGCCCCGCGGCGAGCTGCGCTCCGATGGAGCGTTCTTCTCGAACCCCGCCTATCACGGCTTCCCCCTCTGGTCGCTGTCCGATCCGGGCACGGGTTCGCTCACGTTGGAAGTCCCCGAGGACGCGCGGGTCTCTGAACTGGGCGAAACGATAGAGCGAGAAGCAACGGCGGATGGGTTCGTGAGTTGGGTGCCTCGGCGCTTTGCGGTGCCAGAGGACTTCTTCACCTACGTCAACGTGGTTCGCGACAACCGCCTCGAGGTTCGCAACTTTGAGGTATCTGGACAGGACATCGTCCTTCGTTCATGGCCTGGGGACGAGGAGTGGGCCGACTTTGCACAGGAGGCGATCGAGGAGGGAATCCCGGCGCTCGAGGCGCACATTGGCACTCCGATACCCGAACAAAACACACTCGAAGTCACCGCATCGGTAACCCCGCTCCTCTTCGGATTCGCAGGCTGGTACGACCCAGCCCAAACGTCAATTGAAATCGGCAATGAGTTTGACCGCAGTCTGATGCTGCACGAATTAAGCCATGCATGGTTCAACAACTCGTTGTTCGTCGAACGGTGGATGATCGAAGGTCTCGCCGAAGAGGTCGCGTATCAGATCGATCGACAGTTAGGTGAAGCAGGCGCGGAGCTGCCATTCACGCCCCGACCGACCGACGCTGGAGCGCTCCCGTTGAACACATGGGCGGATCTCGGTGCCGACCTTCGAGATGGGGTCCTGCGTGAACGAGAACTTTATGGCTACAACGCCTCGTGGTTTGTGGTGCGCTCGATTGTGGACATCGTCGGAGACGACGGTCTTCGCCAGATAATCGCCGATGCCGACGAAGACGCTGCGGTGTATCCCGGTGCGTCGCGGCCACTGCTCCTTAACGATTGGCGTCGCGTGCTCGATCTCGCTTCCGCCCTCACCGACGCGGAAGGTGAGGCCTTGTTGGACGAGCTATGGCTTGAGTTGGTTGTTGACGAAGACGACGCGAAGTTGCTCACCGAACGTCGGGAGGTACGTGACCAGTACCTGCGTTTCACGGAGCGGCCACTGCAATGGAGGGTTCCTGCAGAGATCGATCAGGCGATGGCCGATTGGCGCTTCGACGACGCCCGAGGGCTCCTGCGCGAAGCGAACCGTGTCCTCGACCTCCAGCGTCGAGTCATCGACCAAGCCGATCTCGCCGACTTGAACGCAGCCGAGGCGGGGCGCGACGCCTACGAACAAACCGAACCAGACTTCGATCAGGCCTTAGCGGTCCTAGTTGTTCAAGAGGAGGCCATCGACTCGGTGGTCGACATCCGCGACCTTGCGTCCGCTCCGCTGACCCGGGATGAACAGTGGGGACTTGTTGGGCTCGACCTGGCCGCAGTGACCGAGAGCGCCGAGCGGGCGTACGAGTTGAACCGATTCGATGAGGTCGTGGAGATCCGTGACCAACTCGTCTCCGTGCGAAGCGAGGCGTCGGGAGTGGGCGCTACCCGCCTGCTGTGGAGCCGTCTAGGACTAGGAGCGGCGATCGCCCTTGTCCTTTTGGGCCTCCTCAAACTGGTGAAGGACCGCCCGTGGAGCACCCCAGAACCGCAAGCACGGTGAAGAAAGTCACGTCGAAGAATTCGTTAGGGACTTGGCGAGGTTGAGTACGCGCGAGGAAGCTAGTGGGTAGATTGAATCCATAGCGCGTTCGAGTTAGGTCCGTCCTTTTATGCCCATCGTTGTCATCGGAGTGAATCAGCGGTCGATTCCGATCGATCACTT
>CAYUKM010000175.1:0-5143 GCA_964445255.1 uncultured Acidimicrobiales bacterium | reverse complement strand
GCATTGAGATGGTTACCAATGCCGATGCCACCGTGTGCTCGACCGACGCCGACGGCAAGATCTGCATCGACCTACAGGTTGGTCCCGAAGGCGAGAAGGTCAGCGAGAAGCTCACCGTCGATCACCTCTTCGTGGCCATCGGCCGCGTGCCCAACATCAAGGGCTTGGAACTTGAGGCTGCAGGCGTTGACTACACCCCTCAGGGCATCACCGTCGATGCGCACAACCGGACCTCGGTCCCCCACATCTACGCGATCGGCGACGTCGCCACCCGCGAGAAGTTCAGCCACGTTGCCAACTACCAGGGTGAACGGGTGACGCGAAACATCCTCGGCATCACCGACCAGGCGCTCAGTATCGAGCCACTCCCGTGGGCGATCTTCTCTGACCCCGAGATCGGCCACGTCGGCATGACCGAGGCCGAAGCCCGAGAGATCCATGGCGACGCGGTACAGATCTCCCGTGTCGATGCAGCCACCGACCGGTTCATTACCGATACCAAGGTGGGCGGCTTCATCAAGGTGGTGATGGACGCCGATAACACCCTCTTAGGAGCCACTGGCGTGGGCGCACACGCAGGCGAATGGACCCAGGTACTGACGCTTGCGATTCGTCTCGGCCTCAAAGCTGACGCCATAGCCGACACGATCTTCTCGTACCCCACCTACGCCGAGGTCGTGAAGAAGTCCGCGTCACGGTTCGTGCGCGCGCAGCTGTAGAAGGATTTGTACGTAATTTCAGACCTAGACGGTCAGTTTTTACGTACAAATCTTCTGAGTGGACGAGACTGCCATGGTGAAGAGGGTCGTTTTTGCTGAGCGCGGGTATCTCGTGCCCTTTGGTGTATTCGACCCGGCCAAGCATGAGTCCGGGTTGCTCGTGGCCGAATACGTTCAGCGCAACGAGGCTGACTGGGCTGATACCAGGGTCATCGAGATCGGAACCGGTTGCGGCTTGATTGCGGGGGCGCTCCACGATGCGGGCGCCGAGGTTGTCGCTACGGATGTCTCGCGGTTTGCTATCGAAACAGCGACGGGGAACCTTGTACACACGTCGGTCGAGCTTCGCCGCGGCGACTTATTCGACCCTGTTCGTGGCGAGCGTTTCAACACGATCGTGATGAACCCGCCCTACGAAGTCGGCCGGAGCTTGCGACCTCGGTTCCGCTCCCCCGACCTACTCGAACGCCTAGCCGCCGAGTGGCCCAAATTCGCCGACCGACTCATCCTCGCTTTCCCCACCGATAGCGCCGACGTGCTCGACGTGCTCGGATTCGACCTTCACCTCATCGACCGTCTCAAATCCTCCGGTCGCGAACTCGGCATCTACTCCTCCATAGACACCATGGAGTGAGCCCCTGCTAACGAGGCTGAGAGTGAAGGTTCGGAGCCTTCGGCGGTGGCGGTTGCGCTGCGATCGGCCGCGGTGGAGGAGGTTGCAAGGTGTACGGAGGAGGGGGCTGGCGGGGGTTTCGGTGTTGTTCGATGATCACATCGAGCACATGAAAGGCGGATACCGCGAAGAACGCCAAGCTAACGACAAGGTAGAGCAGCGGGAACGGGGAAAATGCCGCGAGGGTCAATATGAAATACACCGGGATGAGAACGATCGAACCCAACGCTCCCACCATCGCCGAAACCGGACGCGACCACCCGCTCATCAGGTCGACGGCCAAGACGACAAGCACAAAGATGGCCACAAACGCCGCGCCGACAGCAATTGCTAACCAGCCAGCACCCAGAAACACTCCGTTGGCCGCACCCTCGCTAAGTGTCGCGGCATCACCAAACGCCTCGGCCAAAGCACGAAACTGGAGGATCCACCAAGGCACTCCTGTCGCCAGCAGCGCTAGGAGCCCTAGGAAAAGACCATGTGTCCACCGCCGATGTTCCATACCCCAGGTATTCGGAGACACGGAGAAATCGCTTTAGCGGTTCGACCACATGCTCGGTCGGCCCCGACCTGGCTTCTAAACCAGCTACCGTTCACGTCGATACAGCCAATCTGGGCCTGCGTAGATTCTTCCGCCAGCGAATGACTGAATGGGACGATGCTGACGCGAGCAATGAGGACAAGCATGCCCGAGCTGAAGACCGCAGCGCGCTTGCGCTTCGCGAGAAGATCCTCATAGTGCTTCAGTCCGGCGCTCGCTAGGTGGCGATGGCGCCGCCGATGACGGTGGCGTCGTTGCCGTCGCCTTCGTAGAAGACGAGGCTTTGGCCGGGGGCGATTCGGTCTCGGGGTTCGCGCCACGTGACACGATCATTTTGCACGTCGGCGAGCAATGCGGTGCCGTGGGCGCTGGCTTGTACTCGGGCCTCGCCGGTGAACGATTCGGTGGACCAGACGGGTTGAGTGAAGGTGGTTTCATCGACTCGTAGCGAGCGGCGCGGACCGATGGTCACGATCGACTCGCGCAGGTTCACGTCGGTCACGAATTGCGGTTCGGACATACCCGACACGTTGAGACCCTTGCGTTGGCCAATGGTGACCAATTCGGTCGCGGGAACGGTTCCTACCTGATCGCCCGCTTCGGTCACGATGACACCCGGTGACAGGCCACCTCGGGCATCGAGGAAGGCCTCTCGCCCGCCTTCCTTGGTGATGAAGCACACATCTTGACTGTCGGGCTTGGCAGCGGTGAGCAACCCTCGCTTCTGCGCTTCGCCTCGAAGATCTGGCTTATGCCACCCGCCGACCGGCAGCAGGAGACGAGACAACACGTCTTGGCCGAGCATGTGGAGCACGTAGCTCTGGTCCTTGAGCGGATCGATGCTTCGCTGCATACGGAACGTGCCGTCGGCCAGGTCGGCCACCCGGGCGTAGTGGCCGGTTGCGATCTGGTCGAAGCCAAGCACCGATGCGCGCTCGAAGAAGATGTCGAACTTGATGTGGCGGTTGCACTCGATGCACGGGTTGGGAGTGCCGCCGGTTCGGTGGGTGTCCACAAATGGCGCGACGACGTGCTCGTTGAACTCGTCGCCGAAGTTGAAGACGTGGTGCTCGATGCCGAGTTGTTGAGCGACCCAGCGGGCATCGTCAACGTCGGAGACCGAGCAGCAGCCCGAGTCAGACTCGCCACCCCAGAGCTTCATGGTCACCCCGACGACGTCGTAGCCAGCGTCGACGAGGAGTGCGGCAGCGACGGAGGAATCGACGCCTCCGGACATCCCGACAAGTACGCGTTCGGTCATAGCGACACTCCCCCGAGTTGTTCCACGGCTTGCGGGATGAGCCGCAACGCAGTGTCGATTTCTTCGTCGGTGGTCGACCAGCCCAACGACAGGCGAAGCGGTGCGCATCCACTCGTGTCGAGATCCATCGCCGAGAGGACATGGGAGGCGCCTTGGGCTCCGCTAGCGCACGATGACGCTGCTGAGCAGGCCATGTCTTGTTGGTCGAGCAAGAACAACAGGGGCTCGCTCTGTACCCCTGGAACGAGCACGTGCACAATGCCTTGCACACGCTTGTCTTGCGGGACTGTGGGGCGCAGGCCATCGATCGACGTCATCAACCCGCTGAGCAGCCGTTCGGCGAGACGGTCGATACGGGCCAGTCGTTCTTCGCGATCATTCATCGCTGCCTGCACAGCCGCCGCGAATCCGACGATGCCGGCGACGTTTTGGGTGCCAGCGCGCCGTTCGCGCTCTTGGCCGCCGCCGACCAACATGGGCTCGGGCATCGACCCATCGCGCACAGCGACCGCGCCGACCCCTTGGGGCCCGCCGAGCTTGTGGCCCGTGACCGACAACATGTCGACGCCTACGGTGGCTGCAGCGAGGTCGAGCCACGGCAAGGCCTGGACGGCATCGGAGTGGACCAGCGCGTTGGGAGCGACCGCGTGCACAGCGTCTGCGATATCGCTGACCGGCTGGATCACACCAAGTTCGTTGTTGACCGCCATGACCGACACGACTTCGGTCGCGTCGTCCACATGTTCCATGACGGCCGCGACGTCGACGACGCCATGAGCGTTCGCCTGGGCGACCTTACCGCCCTGCCGCTCAGCCGGTTCGAGGATGGCCGGATGCTCCGTGGCGCCCACGACCACCGTGCCGGGCGGGTGTCCACGACCGATCGCCAGGTTGTCCGACTCGGTTCCGCCACCGGTAAAGAGGATCTCGCCACGTTCAAAGCCAGTCGCCTCGCCAATCACCGCGCGCGCATCATCGAGTGCCTGCCGAGCGCGACGACCTCGTCGGTGCGACGCCGTTGGATTCGCGTGGTGATCGGTGAACCACGGCATCATCGCTTCGAGGGCTTCAGGGCGAAGCGGCGACGATGCGGCGTGATCGAGGTAAGTGGACACCTCTTCAGGCTAGAAGCAACTGACGGTTACTCGATAGCGAGCTGCGCTAAGCCACCCTCTCGAGCTTGATGCGCGGCCATCACAACGACCAGGTATGGCTCTGGCGGCAGGCCGTACAGCATCGAATCGTGGCCGAGGGTACGTGAGACGTTGACCGCGAGCTGGTTGCCGAGATGCACCCGCGCTGGTTGAGACAGCGCGCCGACCCGCAGGAGGAACGACCGGATGACCCGTTCCTGGTCGGGACGGAGCTTCGTGACGTCGAGCCCCGCCACAAGTTCCTCGGTTCCCATCGGCGGCGTGAAAGGCACAGCTGGGTAATGCGGTGGGGACTTCGGGTCACGGATGACGTACGTGCCAGCGGCAACATCGCCAAGACGCTGAGACCGATTAGTCACCAGTGAGACCACCAACGCAACCGCACCGAAGCTGGCCAGGATGTCGATGATCTGAAAAATGGACCGGATGAAGGCCTCGCGGAATCCGATCGGTCCGGCTTCCACGGTGACTACCCGCAATCCGGCTGCCCACTTGCCGATCGTGCGGCCTCGCCAAAACGTCTCCGAGATCGCCGGATAGGCAAAGATCAACAGGAAGCCGCCGATGACCGAGAGCACGAGTCCAACCGTTCCGCCGATGGCATCGAACACCCCGAAGGCTATTGAGCCGATTCCGAGCTGCACGACGATGTCGAGGCCGCGGGCCAAACCCCGGTAGCCCACCCCTGCAGTCTCCAGGTCGAGAACGACCCCTTGGGGCGTGACGATGCCCCGGCCAGCGTTGACCGTCGCGGTCACGGTGAGCGCACCTCGTTGCCCATTAACCACACCGTAG
>CAYUKM010000174.1:0-5214 GCA_964445255.1 uncultured Acidimicrobiales bacterium | reverse complement strand
TGGTAGTCGGGGCCGCCGTCGTGGTGGTAGTCGGGGCCGCCGTCGTGGTGGTGGTCGTTGGAGCCACGGTGGTCGTGGTTTCGGTCGGGGCCTCCGTCGTGGTGGTTGTCGACGAGGTCGTGGTCGTCGTCGCGGCCGGTGTGGTTTCGGTACTCGACGCAGTATCGGATCCGTTGCCATTCGAACCGACCACGGTGATGGTGTACTCCGTAGACGGCGACGGAGCAGTGAATGTTGCCTCAGGCCCGATTCCGTCGACCACCATGCCGTCAGCGCTAATCGACCACATCCACGTGTTGATCGTCTGGTTCGAGGACGCGGATGCCGTGATGGTGTTGCCATTGATGTTCGTGGTGAGGCTCACCACCGGCGCCGGAAGCGAAGGTGTGGTCTGGGTGGTGAAGGCAACATCGGAACCGTTTGCGTTCCTACCGGTCACAGTGATTGTGTAGGTCGTGGACGGTGAGGGAGCCGAAAACATTGCATCGGGGCCCGCTCCATCCAACACGATGCCATCTCCATCGATCGACCAAGTCCAGTTTGTGATCGGTTGATCGGATGATGCCGTCGCTGAGATCGTTGTGCCCGACAACGTGCTCACGACGCTCACGAGCGGCGGCGGAATCGTAACCGTCACCGGGACCTCCAACTCGAACACATCGGTTTGCCCATCGGCTGCGGTGACCGTTAGTTCGATTGGGAAGAGACCCGAAGATGGGAATGCGAAGGAGGCGAACGCTCCTGTCGCTGGCGATGGATTGCCTGCGCCAGGAGCAAACCACGCAAACGTGGCAGCACCGGTCGAACTCGTGGCGTCGCAGTTCACGACGTCTTGGCCGGCCGCTTGGGAGCATGTGAATTGCGCCGTCGGAGCCTCGTTAACCACGGTCACCCGACGGGTGACCACATCGGTGCCCGCGCTGTTAGTAACCCGAAGTCGGACCGTGTAGGTGCCCGCTTCGTCATAGAGGTGGTTGGGGCTACGGACGGTAGAGGTATTTCCGTCGCCGAAGTCCCACTCGATCGTGGAGCCAGCCGGCAGATCCGTCGACGTATTAGTGAACTGTGCAGAGAGGGCTCCGGTCGTGACCGAGAACGCCGCCGTCGGCGCCCGGTTCACTGTTACGGTCCGAACGAACTCGGTCGAGGTTCCGCCGTTGTTGCTGGCCGTGAGCGTGACGGTGTACGTGCCGGGCAACGCATAGGTCTTGCTTGGGCTCTGAGCCCTCGATGAAGTTCCATCGCCAAAGTCCCATTGCCAGGCTGTTGGGCCGTTGCTGGAAGTGTCGGTGAAGTCGACCACAAGCTCGTCTGTGACCGAGGTGAACGACGCTACCGGTGGATCTACTACGGTGATGACTTGAGACGTTGTCGACGAGCCACCTGCGTTCGAGGCGGTCAGTGTCACGGTGTAGGTGCCCGGGTTAGCGAATGGCCGAACGGGGCTTTGCGCGGACGACTCCGGCCCTCCGTCGCCGAAGTCCCACAACCACTCGGTTGGGTCTCCCGTTGAGGCGTCGGTGAAACGAAGCGGCTGGTTAACCGGGACTACAGCGGTCGGCACGGTGAAGTTGGCTTCAGGTGCGTCCGGCGGAAGTGGCAGGACCGTCACGGTCTTGGCTGCGATATCGCTCCCCGCAGCGTTCGTTGCGGTCTGGGTAACGGTGAACGTGCCTGGTTCGTCCCAGGACTTTGTGACGTTCGCACCCCGAGCTGACGTGTTGTCACCGAACTCCCAGGCGATCTGGGTTGGGTTGTTCAGCGACAGATCGTTGAACCGGATCTCTTCACCGACAACAACTTCGAGGCTCGACTCGCCAAATCGGGCGATCGGCGGTTGAACTGCGGGTTCCACCGTGATGTCGGCGAAGGTCTCGTCCGCACCTGCGCTGTTCGACACGATCAGACGAATTCTGTAGGTTCCCGGCTCGGTCCACGAATGGCGCACCGATGTCCCAAGGGCGCCTTCGCCATCATCAAAGTCCCATGTCGTGCTGGTCGGCGAGTTCGTCGAGAGGCTGTTCAACGTGATCGTTTGACCAACTTCGATGATTCCCGGGAACACACCGATAACGGCCTCAGGCGGGCTGACCGCCTGGACGACGTTGATGGTCGCATCTGCAGTGTCAGAGCCCGCGTCGTTGCTAGCGGTGAGCGACACGGTGTACTGCCCCGGTTCGCTATAGGCGTGAATCGGGGCTTCACCAGTACCGGTCGAGCCGTCCCCGAAGCTCCATAGCAACAGCTCAGGGTCGCCGGTCGATTGATTGAAGAACTGCAGTGCCTCGCCGGTTTCGATCGTTGCGCTCTCAAAGGTGAAGTCTGCGGTAGGTACACGGAGCAAGTCGGGCGCGACAACGGTGAAATCGAATGACTGGCGAGACTCGTCACCCGCATCGTTGGTAACGAAGAGGGTGACAGTGAAGACGCCTTCGGTATCCCAAGACTTCTGTGCCTCGGGCCCGCTCGCGCCAGTGCCGTCGCCAAAGTCCCAATTCCATGAGGTCGGATCGCCCGCGGAGCTATCACTCAGATCGACGACTTCACCCGCGTTCAACGTGTCGGATGAGAACGTGAAGTTGGCCTGTAGCTCCTCCTCTTCGATTATAATCGAAGAGGAGGAGCTACAGGCCAACTTCACGTTCTCATCCGACACGTTGAACGCGGGTGAAGTCGTCGATCTGAGTGATAGCTCCGCGGGCGATCCGACCTCATGGAATTGGGACTTTGGCGACGGCACTGGCGCGAGCGGGCCCGAGGCACAGAAGTCTTGGGATACCGAAGGCGTCTTCACTGTCACCCTCTTCGTTACCAACGATGCGGGTGACGAGTCTCGCCAGTCATTCGATTTCACCGTTGTCGCGCCCGACTTGCTCCGTGTACCTACCGCAGACTTCACCTTTGAGAGCGCAACGATCGAAACCGGCGAGGCACTGCAGTTCTTCAATCAATCGACCGGCGACCCTGAGCTGTTGCTATGGAGCTTCGGGGACGGCTCGACCGGTACTGGTGAAGCCCCGATTCACGCCTATAGCGAACCGGGGCAGTACACCGTGTCGCTCACCGCTAGCAACGACGCGGGCTCTGACACTGCAGATGCGACCATCAACGTCGTCCAGGCGGTCAGCCCGCCTGAGGCCGTTATCGGTGTGTTCCCGGGAATCATCGAAGTTGGTCAAACGATCACGTTGAACAGCCTCTCGACGAACTCGCCGACCAGCACGACATGGGACTTTGATGATGGCGAAGGCGCCCTTGGGACATCGGTGCGCCATTCGTGGACCGAGCCGGGAACCTACAGAATTCGTCTGATCGTGTCGAACAGCGCAGGTGCGGACGAGACCTTCGCCGACATCACGGTGGAACCCGCAGTTCAACCGCCGATCGCCCGATTTGGCGAGTCGAGCCTCGAAGTTGTTGTCGGTGAAGAGATCCGGTTCAACGATCTGTCGCTGAACAACCCAACCCAGATCGCCTGGGAGTTCGGTGACAACACGTCAGCTCGGGGTGCGAACGTCACAAAGTCCTGGGACGAACCAGGCACGTTCACCGTTACCCAGACCGCAACGAACGCTGCGGGGAGCGATATCGCAGCCAAGACCGTGACGGTCCTGCCACTTCCGCCGGACGCACCTGAAGCCAACTTCACCGTGCCGACCGCTGTAGTCCCGGTTAACCAGCCGCTTCGTTTCACCGACGCCTCAACGGGAGACCCAACCGAGTGGTTGTGGGACTTCGGCGACGGAGGGCCGGAGTCGTCCGCGCAAAGCCCCGTTCGGCCATTCGCTAACCCGGGCACCTACACCGTGACACTGACCGCCTCGAACGCAGGTGGCTCGTCGACAACGTCTCAAGTCATCACCGTAGTAGATCCACCGGTAGCGTCGTTCACCTCGGTCACAGACGAGCTTGTGGTCGACTTCACCGACACTTCCAGCAACGGCCCAACAGCCTGGCAATGGGACTTTGGCGATGGAACTTCATCGAGGGCTCAGAGCCCAAGCAAGACCTATGCGTTGCCCGGCACGTACACCGTCACGCTCACGGCCAGCAACAACGGCGGAACCTCGACCGAGTTCGTTCGGACCGTAACAGTGAACCGGGCGCCGACGGCGGCGTTCTCGGTCACGACCGGAGCCCTCTCTGCACAGTTCACTAATACGTCGACGGATCTGCCGGCTGGCTCCACGATCGAGTGGGACTTCGGCGACGGAAATACCTCTACCGTCCGTAGCCCCAACCACCTCTATGACGAAGCGGGCACCTACACGGTCCGACTTCGGGTTACTAACAGCGCGGGCACCGATGTGGTCACCCGTCGGGTGACCGTGGTTAACGAGGCTCCGACGGCGCAATTCACATGCTCCCAAGCGGCCGGCCAAGACGTCGTGAACTGCGACGCCACGAGTTCGACCGGTGCTGCCACGTTTGCGTGGTTTGCTCCTGGCGCAGGCAATCCATCGCCAGCGACAGGAGCGTTCGCCTCCTTCGCATTCCCATCTTCGGGTCTCTTCCCAATCGAACTAACGGTCACCGCAGCCGATGGGCAAACCGATGTGTTCGAGTTGGAGGTCCCGGTGACGGTTACGATTCCGCCGCCGCTCGTGAGCGTCGTGAGCACGTTGTCGGGCACAACGATCTCAGCGACGGCATCATCCGATCAACCGATCACAAACTGGACTTGGTCGATCGATGGAGATGGCATCGTGTTGGATGGAGCGGGCCCCGATGCAATGTTTTCGGCTCCCTCACCGTCCACGACCTACACAATCACTGTGACCGGTAGGAACGCAAACGGTTCCGATGTTGCCTTCACCACCCAGACCACACCTTCGCTTCCGGCGCCGGTGGTGAGCCTCACCACGAACATCAATGGCAACACCATCACGGCATCCGCGTCCTCGAACCAGACGATCAACACGTGGATGTGGTCGATTAGCGCTGACGGCATGGTGGTCGACGGAATCGGGCCTGAGGCAACATTCACTGCTCCGTCGCCGTCTACGGAGTACACCATCACCGTGGTCGGTTCGAATGGCAACGGATCCGATACTGCGTCGAGTACCGAAACCACACCGGCCGCGACGACGACCACGACCTCGTCGACAACCACCACGACGGAGGCCCCGACCGAAACCACGACCACCGTGGCTCCAACGACCACCACCACGACGGCGGCCCCGACTACCACCACGACGGCGGCCCCGACTACCA
>CAYUKM010000173.1:0-5222 GCA_964445255.1 uncultured Acidimicrobiales bacterium | reverse complement strand
GACGCAACCGTATGCGACGACGCCGACGCTGACCCAGCAGACGCCGGAGACGCCGGAGACGCTGACGGAGATGTGGCCGCACCAGGTGTCGACGAAGGCGACGCCGCAGGTGCCGCCGACGATGGAACCGATGGCGCTGACGCAGCCGTAGCTGGTGGCGACGACGACAACGGAACCGATGGAGCTGTGCAGCCAACTACCGAGGTGGAGGGCATCTCCGTGGACAATGATGACGATGATGCTGCAGCTGCAGCCACGACTACGACGACAGTCGCCGTTGCGGCCGCCACCGCCACAACCACAGCAGGTGCCGCTGCGGCTACCGGACAGCTCGCCATCACCGGTAGCTACAACGCAATCTCGTTTGCGCTGATTGCGTTCGGTCTACTTCTTATCGGTATGTCCTTCGTGGTCGCCTCCGACAAGCAACGAGTACTCTTCGCCCGGGCGTCATAGCAAGCCGCGTGCTCTTCCCCGTAGTCAACAGGGCGGACTGTTGGCTACGGGGACTTTGCGGTTTAGCGCGACTAGCCGGCGACAGAACGAATTAGGACCCGTTGCTTGAGAATGCAACCGTCGGCTCACCGGAGTAGCTCGCTGCCACCCGGTCGCCTCGGGCGAGCCCTGCGCGTGCCGGGACTCGAGCGAGAACCTCGACCCCTTCAGAAAGGGTGATCGTCACCATCGCGTCGTGACCGTAGTACTCCACGAGCGACACCAGATAATCGCCGCCGTCGTCGACACGAAGATCCTCCGGCCGGATCAATACATCGACCGCCCCGTGGGCGGGGGTCTTCAGCGGTACATCGCCTATCGGCGAAATAGCACGATCACCCGTCGCTTGACCCGTAACCAGATTTGCATCTCCCACAAAGCTCGCAATCCATGGGTTCTGTGGTTGCTCGTAGAGGTGACGGGGCGTTCCGAGTTGTTCGATGAGCCCGCTGCGCATGACTGCGACCTCATCGCCGAGCACGAAAGCTTCTTCCTGGTCGTGGGTGACAAATACTGAGGTGATTCCCAGCTCGATCAGGAGCCGATGCACATCGGTTCGCACCCCCACACGCAGTGCGGCATCGAGATTGGAAAAAGGTTCGTCGAGCAACAACACCTTCGGACGTGGCGCGATCGCTCGGGCCAGGGCAACGCGCTGTTGCTGACCGCCCGAAAGCGTGTCGGGCATGCGGTCGCCCAAATGAGCCAGCCCAACCATCTCCAGAGATTCCCTCGCTCGGCCGGTCTTGCGCTCGTCTCGATCCAACCCATACTCCACGTTCTTGCGGACACTCAGGTGTGGGAACAGCGCCCAATCTTGGAAGACCATGCCGATATTGCGCCGCTCGGGGGGCACCCAATCGGTAGCGCTGGCCATAACCGTCCCGCCGACGGTGATCTCGCCGCTGTCGGGGGTCTCTAGGCCAGCGATCAAACGTAGGAGTGTGGTCTTGCCGCAGCCGCTGGGGCCCAGGAGGGCCAGGCTTTTGCCTTCCTCAACTGCGAGGTCAATGCCTTGCAGGACCAAGGTGTCAGCGAACGACTTGCGCACACCGTCAATCGACACGTGGCGAGCAGTGTCGCTCCCGCTATTGGACGAGTTCATCGGTGGCTAGATCGCTCCCTCGGGGAACGTCCAGCACTGATCGAAGTCTTGGGTATCGAAGCCCCGGCTGAACCACTCGACACGCTGGGCGGATGTTCCGTGGGTGAAGTTCTCAGCGTTCGTGCTACCCGTAATTGCGTCGTCGCCGACAGCACCGGCAGCTCGTACGCCCTCGTTAAGGTCGCCGTCTTCGAGCAGCAACGAGTTGTTGATGAGATCTTGGTCACCGGACAGGAGGATCTCGTCGGTACGGATCTGGAAATCACGAGCCCACATACCGGCGAGACAGTCCGCTTGGAGCTCTAGAAATACGTTGAGTTGGTTCGCATCGGCTTGAGAAACGCCGGACTGGGCCTGACGAACTCGGTTGTTGATACCAACCACGTTCTGGACGTGATGGCCGATCTCATGAGCAAGGATGTACGCCTGCGCGAAGTCACCCTCTGCCCCGAGCTGGGATTGGAGCCGGAACATGAACTGCAAATCGATGTACGCATTCGAGTCGGCCGGGCAGTAGAAGGGTCCGACATTCGACGAAGCGTTGCCGCATCCGCCGGTGCTCACGGAGTTGTCAAAGATGATGAGACCGGCCTCGGGATAGGTCGAACCAGACTCGGCGAATTCGTCAGCCCAGAAGTCCTGGACATCGTCGAGAACAGCGTTCGCTAGGTCGAAGGCGAAATTCTCGTCTGCGCTGAAGCTTGACGGGTCGGCGTTGGACTGCGACACACCACCGCCAGCCGAGCCGTCCGGGGTGAGATCGGGAGCGAGTCCACCACCACTTCCTAGACAGCTGAAGAGAAGGAGGCCGAGAACGACGACGAGAACTAAGCCGAAACCGCCACCGCAACCTCGCCGCCCCGATCGAGTTGCTCGTGCACCGCCGAGGGCGCCGCCACCTAGCGAACCACCACTAAGGCCACCTCCGCCGAGACTCCCTCCGAGTCCACCGAGACCACCACCTCTGCTGCGGCGCGAGCCGCGACGGTCCTGTACATTACGGCTTCGATAGCCCTTGGGGACCTTAACCATTTCCGATCTCCTCGCCGCCAAAGATGTGTGCTGGAGAGACCTTAGCGCGCAGGCCAGCGCATCTCGCCAGTGGATTGCCGTTCCGTAGGTCGCCGCCCCCGAGAGGGGCGCTCTGCAATGCGATCTCGTGCGTGGACCTCTGCTGCGGGACGCGACCCTGGCTCACGGTTGCCGATTCGCATGACCGGACGCTTGTCAGGCTTGGGAGAGACCGCTGGGGCCTTCTTTTCTTGCCCGTCGTTCGCCTGAGTATTGGCATCACGGCGACCGGACAGCCGGTTACGTCGAGGCCAGATAACAAAGGTCAACAAGTACGCCATCGCAGCAATAAACAGCAACTGAGCTGCGATGACTTCAAACCCCCCGCCGCCGCCTGCGGTGGCGATCGTAACGATCGCTACCAGCAAGACGACAACGGCGATGTACAGCCCGAAACGACTCCACCCTCCACGCATGAGACGAGACGGTAGGCGCACTGACGGTGTAGTTGCAATTCGACACAAAAATCCTTTGGTCAAATGCTTACCTAAATCTAGGTGTGGTGACCCATAGGTGACCGTCTGCGTGGCTTAGGCTACACATGTGAAGCTTTCACATATTTTCGCGCGCGAGCTGCGAGGAACCTTCCTTGTCGTCATCGTAGCCCTCGCAATCGTTTGGCTTTTCGCCCGCATTAGCACTGATCGTGCGGAAGCTCAGGCCCAAGCTGCTCGTGAATCGACCACCACAATTGCCGTCACCACCACGACGACTACGACCATTCCGGTAAATGACGATCAACGACTTTGCTCGCTCGCTTCTGGGTTCCGCGCCGACCTTCGCGAACTGCCGGTCACGCTCGTGAACCTCGCAGGCGACTCGATCGAACCTGAAGGGTCGCCCGGGATCGACATAGGTATACACGAACTTGGTGATATCCCCGAAGAGGAAGTTCCCGAGTTTCCGACCGTGGCTCGTTCGAACGCAGAAGCTGCCGGACAGGACGTCCCAGAGACCACGACCACCTCGACTTCTACTGTCGCGCCACCTCCGCCCAAAGAACCACCGCCGGCAATCATCAACACCGACCGAATCGACCCTCTTGAGTCTGGCTTGCTGGGTGCGCCACAACGTGTAGCTCTCGAGTTCTACTCCGCGGCTTCAACCCTTCGCCTCGGCCAAATCACCGCTGACTTCTCGGCAGTCGCCGATCGCCTCGCCACGTTTGTAGAGATCGGCGAATCCGCCCGCTGGGATCTAGAAGAACTTGAACAGTCCTCTTTGTCTGACCAATGGACCGCCTTGGCGACTCGACCAATCTTTGGTGTTGAGCCGACACTGGAGTACATCGAGGTGACCTGCGATATCCGAATCGGTAGTGGATTCGTCTACCAAGAAGAGGCGCCCGCACTGCCGATCCTCGACGAGGTATTCGTTCAGACGCCAGTCGACTCCGGCTCTCGATAGATGCAGAACCGGCTCGCCGTGTTCGCAGCGCTGGTTGGCGCGCTCGTCGTGGTGTTCGTGGCGTGGAGTTTCGTAGTCGCTCCCGGTGCCCCTGAACAGTCCGAAGTGGTGCAGACGCTCGAGGAAGCTCCTGCACCCACTGTGGCAGCGGACCAGGCCCTGCAAGCCGATGAGACCATAGAGCCACCCGCTGCGGACGCTCCGGACGACTTTCCGGCGATAGTCGACAACGCGTTGCGTGACGTGGACGAGCGGGAGATTCCGATCGACGTCGGATTTGAGATCGTCGAAACGCTCGAACATGACACGGGGGCATTCACCCAAGGCTTTGAGATCTCCAACGATCGTCTTTTCGAAAGCACCGGCCTCGTCGGACAGTCAACTATTCGCGAACTCGAACTAAACACCGGAACGGTCCTTCGGTCCACCGACGTCCCAGACGTCTTTGGCGAAGGTCTAACCGTCATCGAGGACCCTGCCGGAGACACCGCCATTCAGATCACCTGGCAGGACGAGGTGGCTTTCCGCTACGACCTCGAGACCTTTGAGGTGATCGAGACCTACAGTTACGAGGGACAGGGCTGGGGTATCTGTCATGACGGCGACCGGTTGGTGATGTCGAACGGCAGCGATCAGATCCAATTCCGTGACGCCGATACCTTCGAGCTGCTCAGCACCGTCGACGTGACCCTGTCGGGGGCGCCGGTTCAGCTGATCAATGAACTCGAATGTGTTGACGAAGCCGTGTGGGCCAACATCTGGCAGTCGTCGCTCATCATCCAGATCAACCCAGACGACGGTGTTGTCACACGAGTCCTCAACGCTCGGGAGCTAACGCCTGCCGTGGCCGAAGGCAGCAACGACGACGTGCTAAATGGCATTGCCTTCGATCCTGAGGACGGCACCTACCTACTGACCGGCAAGCGGTGGCCGGTGACCTACCGAGTGCAACTCTTCGACGAAGCAGCCGTTGGCTAGGCGAGCAGCCAAACCAGTAATGAGGCCAATATCCTGAGGTTATGGATCGGTCCACACCACCTCGTCCGCAGCGGAGACCTCCCCGGCGTGAAGCTCCTGGACCGTTACTTGCCGTCATCGCCTCCGTCGCAGTGATCTTTGCTGTGCTGGCCATTGCGACCGGTGA
>CAYUKM010000172.1:0-5246 GCA_964445255.1 uncultured Acidimicrobiales bacterium | reverse complement strand
TAGAGCATCTCGTTTACACCGAGAGGGTCGGGGGTTCAAGTCCCTCAACGCCCACCAAAAGATCAATACTCAAACCCCGCAGTTTCGACTGTGGGGTTTTTGCTTTTCGGCACTCGGCGTAGGCCAAAGAAACTGTAAGGGTCCCAAAGTGGGGGTCCGATGTATCTAGGGTGCGGAGACTAGGCCCACCCAGCATCACAGCCCTTCTTGCAATGCTCGCGGCCCTATTGCTGATCCCAATCGGCGTGTTGACGGCGCTCTTGCTGTCGAGTGCAGATGATCAGACCACCGCCGTGCAGGAGATTGTCGCCGTCTCAAGCGATGTGCATGACGACCTTGACCTCCTCCAGGCGGTGCGAGTCGAGGTTCTCAGCTCAAGCTGGGTGACCATTGAACGTCAGTTCCCTGAGTTCTTCGCTGACGCGGACAGCCAGATGTTTGCTGAAATGCTCGCCACCGCTCAACAAGACGTCGACGCACTACTGGATCAACGTCCTGACGATGGCCTCCGAGAACGCATCGCTGAGAATCGACGGGTCGCAGCCGCCTCCAGCGCCGTCTTTGATTTGGGTTCCAGCTATGGCGACACGCTGAACCTCATTCAAAGCGACCTCTCATCGGCAGCGAACTTGCTCGCGCGTGCTGGTCATCGATCCGGCGACGACCAACTTGCGCACTACGCCGAGGTACTGCAGGCGTCCACGGAGTTCCAAGTCTCCTCCAGCGACGAGTTCTACAGTTGGGCAGGACTGCAAGCCGGACTACTGCTCGGCGAACCTGAGCAGGCCTCGATCGAACAATTCACCCAGGCGACCGGTCGCCGAGAAGCCGATCGTGTCCGTCTCGGTGGATTGGTCGCCCCTGACGCCGAGTTCGAAGAGCTCTGGCAACGCATCGACGACGATGACTTGCGCGACACCTACCGGGAGACCCTCAAAGAGGCCATCCGCGGTGATTCCACCACCATGGAGGATCTACCCGGCGTCCAGCAACAACTGTTCGTTCAACAAGCACAGAACGAACAGGTCCAGTCTCAAGTGGACGGGCTCATAGACCTCGCCAGCGAAAACCTTGACGACGAAGCTGCTCGTCTCGTCGCCGACACCAACCAGGACAGGCGCGGAACGTTCCTGCTCATGGCGGCCACGATCGGGCTTATGGCGATCGGCGTTGCCGGACACGCCATGCTCGTAGCTCGGCCGCTTCGCCGGTCAGCTCAGGTCACCGAGAAGATCGGTGCTGGCGACCTCACGGTCCGAGTACCCGAATCGGGAAGTCGAGAGATCCGCGTGGGCGCCCGTGCGCTCAACGAGGCGATCTCATCGATGCAGCTCGCTGAATCCCAGGCGGTCGCCCTCGCAGAGGAGCGCCTGGACGACCCGATCCTCGAAACGGTCGTACCGGGAACCCTTGGGCAATCGCTCCAGGTGGCGGTCCAAAAGCTCACCGATTCCCTGGCCGAACGCGATGAGTTCGAACTGCGGTTGAGCCACGAAGCGACCCACGACGGACTCACCAAGATCCCAAACCGGACGGTGACGCTTCGCCACCTCGAAGCCGCCCTGGCCCGCAGTCGGCGATCCCGGACCACCGTCGCCTTGCTCTTCATCGATATCGACCGCTTTAAGACCATCAACGATGTTCACGGCCATCAGGTCGGCGACATGGTGTTGATCGAAATCGCACAACGAATCTCCGGAACCCTCCGTGGCGGCGACCTCGTCGGACGCATCGGCGGAGACGAGTTCGTCGTCGTAGCCGAACCGGTAGCCGACATCATCGACGCCGCTGCGCTCGCGAACCGAATCCTCGAAGTGATCGCCGAGCCGATCGGAATCAATGACAAGACCTTCCACCCGAGCGCCAGTATCGGCGTGGGCGTCGACAACGGTGTTCTCACAACCGATGAACTGCTGCGCGACGCCGACCTGGCCGTGTACCGGGCGAAGGAACAAGGAAAGGGCCAGATCGCGGTATGCGATGAAGGCCTCCGTGCTCAGTGGAAGCAGCAGGAGCGCCTGGAGAACGCGATCAAACGAGCGCTCGAACAAGACCAATTTGAGTTGGTATACCAGCCGTCGTTCTCGACTGCCGACCATCGGCCGGTTGCCTTCGAGGCGCTCATCCGCTGGCGTCACCCGGTTGGCGGTCTCCGCGGCCCAGATGAGTTCATCCCAACCGCAGAGCGCACCGACCTCATCGCCGACATCGACCGTTGGGTGCTCGACGCTGCGGCAGCCCAGGTCGCTGCCTGGCGTGGTGTCCAGCACTTTGACTCCGTACCGATCGCTATCAACATCTCTGCCCGCCACCTTGGTTCCGGCAGTCTCGTCGATGATGTCAGCACTGCGGTGAAGCGCCATGAGATCCTCCCGAACAGTCTCATCCTGGAGTTAACCGAGACCGCGGCGATGGAAGACCTCGTCACGGCTGCTCGTGAGCTGGCCCAACTCCGAAAGATCGGTGTGCGCATCGCATTGGACGACTTCGGAACCGGCTACATGTCCTTGGCGCACTTGCGCAGCCTCCCGGTCGATCATCTGAAGATCGACCGCAGCTTCGTCACGGACCTAGAGGCCGACACCGAAGAGTCGCTTGTCCCGATCATTGTCGAAATGGCGCGATTGCTGAACTTGTCGGTAACCGCCGAGGGCGTTGAGACCACCGAACAACTGGGTGCCCTGCAAGATCTCGGCGTTCACTCCGTCCAGGGGTACTTGTTCACCCCTCCACGTACAGCTGCTGAACTGCCACCCGAGATCACTCAGGTTCTTCGCTGGCACTCGCTGACCAAACGCTGACACGGTAGTTTCGGCGCGTACAGACCATTTCTATCGCCTTGCCGCAATGCCCTCGTCCCTGGCGGCAGACTAGCCCTCGTTCGCCGTTCTTGACGATCGAAGCGCTTCAAGGTCGGCATCATTGTGCGCCGCTACCGGAGTTCTGCGGGCTGTGTGATCACGGTGGATCAGCTCCCGCCCAAAAGCGTCGACGACCATAACGCCGGCCTCAGAACATATCAACGATGCCGCCGCGTAATCCCACACACCATGGGCGTCCTCGTCAAAATCCACATAGCCGTCCAGGGTGCCGTCGGCGACCGCACACAAATCGAGGGCAGAGGCACCCAAGCAACGAAACTGCGCCCATGGGTTGTCGGGCGGCGGCACACCGTTGACAGCCACAACCCCGGTTGCGATGTCGCCCTCGGAAGCGCTCAGTGGGCTCCCATTCTTGGTGGCTCCCAAGCCCCTGACAGCTTCGAAACGATCTCGGGTCGCGTGGTTCTCAACCAGCGCAACGAGCGGACCTGCCTCGTCGAACACCGCGATCGAGGTGTTAAACCACGGTAGTTGACGCGACGCATTCGTCGACCCGTCTACGGGGTCGACAACGGCGAGGAGCGTTCGATCCGCTTCAAGCACTCCGGCCTCCTCAGACAGCACGCCGAGTCCCGCGTCGAGAAGTGCCTCAACGAGCGGACCGTCGACCACGAGGTCAAGGGCGTACTGGCCGTCCTGCTCACCAGATGCCCGGCGCTCGGTTACCTCTGCGAGGTTGGCGACGGCCTGCTCGGTAACGCTGTAGAGAAGCGCCTGGATCTGTGAGATCGTGGTGTGCATTGGTCCTCGCTCCCACCGTTCCGCGTTTAGGTCTGTCCGCAACAAACACGGTAGCCTGCCTCGCGCCGAGCAAAGTTGAAGCTCACGAAGGATTCCCCTTGGCCATCATTGATATTGCGGGGTTCATCACCGATCTGAAAGATCACGCGACCCACCATGGGTTTCACGTACATGATGAACGCCACTTCGTCGAAACCTATTCGATGCGTCAGGCGTTCGAAGTTGACCTGCATCCCGAGCACGCGTGCGGCGGACCGCTCGATCTGCACCTCGCACTCGAGATCGACCCGCGAATCATGCTCGCGTTCGAAGATGAGGTGTACACACTCCCCGACCCGGGCAATGTCCCTTCCGATGACCTGCGTTTCCCGTTGCTGTTCACTTGGAGCCTTCCACCATTGGTCAACGGGCCCGACCTGCTTGTCTTAGCTACCGAGTTGGCCGGAGTCGGCGGCCCGGACCTACCTCTCGACGTGAGTGCCGTCGACGGATTCGCGGCAGTGACCGATGCCCCGGAACGAAGTCTCAACGTCGTCGCGCGTGTCGAACTACCGCTGGCACGTATCTATCTCGGCGAGGACGATCTGTGTGATGTTCTCGACCGATGCCATGCGGTAAGTGACTACCTGCTCGACCGAGCAGCAATGTGGCTCGGCGAGGGTTTGGCCTAACCCAAGGCCACATCCACCACTTTGGGTGGCTCAAAATGCGCGAACCGGCCAAGTTAGGTTGCAATTGAGTGACATCATGCTTACAACCGCTCACAGAGTGCGTTGAGCGGCTAATTTTATTACCTAGAGGTAGCGGGCATCACGACGAGGGATTTGGGCAGTTCATGTCATCAGCAGCGCGGCTAGATATTAACGAGCAAGAGGTTGCTCAAAATGTCGCGCACCTAGAGGCTGCGACGCTCGATCTCACCGAGACCGACATCGTTGTTGACCTCACCGAGACGGTGCTCGTTGATGTGGAGGTTGTCGAAAACGAGTTGCTCCCAGCGGCCGACTCCTTCGAGAGTCCTATGGACGATCCAGCGATGCTGTTCGTCTATGTCGGCACGGTGCTGTTCATCGTGCTCCTCGCACTCGCTGCGGTCCTCGCCTTGGGCTGAACCAGGTGGCTCCCTAGCCCCTGAGCTCTTTCTTTAGGTCGGCGACTTCGTCCCCGAGTTTGCCGATCAGGCGCATTTGAGCGATCACGAAACGAATCGTCAAGACGTGAAGGATCACGGACACGACGATGATTGCAATCAGTATGAGCGTCGTCATGCCCAGAACCCGTCGATAGCTGGTCGTCGCATCCCCGGAACCTAGCCAACGAAGGCGAGGTCAACCAAGAGGCGGCGCAGTCGAGAAACGCAAGTGGGCCGCCGATGGCGCCAATACGTAGGCCCGGTGGGAATCGAACCCACGACCGAGCGATTATGAGTCGCCTGCTCTAACCACTGAGCTACGGGCCCCGGAGCACCTGAGTGTAGGCGTACAGGTCATCGTTGCGAGCCATCAAGGCCAAAGAGATCCGGGCCGATAGGCATGGTAGTAGTGCGCGACTTCGCTGCTACTATTTACCGAGCAATCCGCGGTAGCTCAGCTGGCAGAGCATCCGACTGTTAATCGGCAGGTC
>CAYUKM010000171.1:0-5257 GCA_964445255.1 uncultured Acidimicrobiales bacterium | reverse complement strand
GGCATGTTCGATACCCTTCGCCAGCTGGGTTAACAGGCGTACCGGGACCCGGTGCGAACTAGATCGCGACGAAGACGGAGACCGCGTTTGGGGAGTCGTCGGCCAGTGTTGATTTGGCCCAGTCGGCCCAGCGGTCGCCGAGTCGCAGGTCAGAGTTGCTCGCCATGGAGTCGAGTTGGTGCAACGTCAGGTACCGGACCTTCCACGGCCGCAGTCGAATGCCCGCCTCGCGGATCTCTATGTGTTGTCCGGTGATCTCTTGGCGGTCGTGGTCGCGAATCGTGGCGGTGAGCACCGCGTGGTCGACCCCGAGCGACCGGGTGGTCACCAGTCGGTCAAGGCCGGGATCTGGGTCGCCGGGCACCATAGCCTCTACGATCAGGCGGCCACCTCGACGCAGAACGCGTCGGCACTCGTGAAGGCACCGCCGCTGATCCGCATCGTCGATCAGGTTGAACAAGGTATTCGTCGCCACCAGCACCGTGTCGAAGCTGGCCGCACGCAAGGGAAGGTCCGCCATGTCCGCGCCGATGGCGACCGACTTGGTCGAACTGTCGAAACGATCGAGCATCTGCATCGATGCATCGACGCCGACTACTCGGTGGCCATCGTCGAGCAGTGGTCGTGCCAGTCGTCCCGTTCCCATGCCGAGCTCCAAGATCTTTTGACCTTCGCCGAAGGTGGCGACAAAATCTGCCGTCGCCCGAGCGTCGCTGACGTCGTGGTACCACTCGTCGTAGACGTCAGCGAAGCTATCGCCATAGCGCGAAGGCCCCCACGGGGCGTCAACGCTGTCGCCAGGTTCGGGTTGGGGTATCTCTTGCGGGGACTCGTGCACCGACTAAGAATGGCCCGGTGACCGGAGCACAATCCAGTGCGGGCGCCCGACGTCCGCCACGGATACCTACAGCAGACGAGCTTCCACCGCTCCTTGAGCGAACGCCGCTCGCAATTATCGACGAGTCCTTCACGTTCCTTCGTACTCACCCGACCATGCTGCTCGGGGTCGCGTTCATCGTGCTCTTGCCGCTTCGCCTCGTCGCCGTATTGCTCCCAGGGTCGGGTCTACGAGATACCCGACCCGATCAACTGATCGACATTCTTCTCAGCAGCATCGACTCCACAGCGGGCGTGGTTTCCGCGGTGGCGACGCTGTTGGCCGACTCGCTCGCGGTGTTTGTCGTTGGAGCGATCTACGGCAAGCTCCTCGCTAGTTGGTTCGAAAAGAAGGCACCCCTGGCGAGCGACATGTTGGTGTGGTCCATAAAGCGTTCACTCGTTCTGGCTGCGGTGTGGGTGATCATCCATTTGATCGAGCTCTTTGCCGGGGTTGTCTCGCTCGGTGTCGGAGCCATCGTCGCTGGCGTGTTCTTGATGGTGGCTGGGCCAGTCGTCGGGGCTGAAGGGGCGGGCGTCCGACAGTCGCTCTCGCGCAGCCTCTCGCTCACATCGCCGCGCTTCTTCGCCTGTCTGATCATCTTCGTGCTCGTCGGTGTTGGTGGCCAGGTCATTCGCCTTGCCCTGCGGACCATTCCAACCATTCTCGGCGTGACGGTCCTACCTATTCCTGCGTGGATCGTGAGCGGTGTCTTTGACTTGTTGGCGACGACGGTCGTCGTTTCCTTTACGGCGGCCTCCGCACTTGTGCTGTACCTCGATCTGCGAGTTCGCAAGGAAGGCATAGACCTCGAGGTCGCGATGAGTCGAGTGTTCCCGATGCGAAACGCATCGATTGTCGGAGGGTCGGCCGATGTCTGAGGTATCCAACGAGGAAGCCAACGAATTGGCAGATGAGATCTTGGGGCGTAGTGAGTTTCTCGCCGCTCGGGAGCCGGGCTTTCTCGAGCGCAGCGTCAACCGAGTGATCGATGCGATCTCCGATTTCCTAGGAACGATCTTTGGTGCGATCTTCGGTGGAGCCGGAGGCGCTGCAGGCACCGGAATCGCGGTGATCCTGTTGGCCATGGCCGTCGGGGTGCTCCTGTTTGCGATCTACAAGGCCTTCGCCGAACGAGAACCCGCAGAAGAAGATGTTGACGAAGGAGGCCCGCGCGTCGTGTTCGACGAGGTGGTCGAGCCCGACGAACTGCAACAGCAACTCCGCCAACATCGATCGGCAGGCGATTGGCGTCCGGCGGTGATCGCGGGGTTCCGGCTCGCGGTTGTTGGCCTTATCGACGCGCGAATTGCTCGAGAGGTGGCCGGAGCGACGACGGGCGATTTCGCCACCGCCGTCGCGCAGCGCAGGCCTGAACTGCTGGCTACCTATGAACATGGCGCGGCTGCCTTTGAGCGCGCCTTCTACAGCGATCTTCCGATCGGTGGA
The DNA here is from genome assembly GCA_964445255.1 of uncultured Acidimicrobiales bacterium. Taxonomy (GTDB): domain Bacteria; phylum Actinomycetota; class Acidimicrobiia; order Acidimicrobiales; family SHLQ01; genus SHLQ01. The sequence goes on along the minus strand of CAYUKM010000171.1, from coordinate 2,931 downwards.
CAAGACATGGCGGCAGTCGATGCATTGCTAGCTCGCCTCGAAACGGTTGGGGCGCCATGACGGGCACAACGACTTCAACCAGATCGCCGGTCGCGCTGCTGTTTGGTCTGGTGATCGTGGCCATCGTGGTAGTGATCGCATTCGTTGGTCAGGACGACGCCGCAGTTGGTGGCCCTGGGGATCCTGACGGGACCGGTCCCGATGGGTTGCTCGCTCTGCGGCTGCTCATTGAGGAGACCGGGGGATCTACGATCCGCAACATTGGCTTGCCTCCAGATGAGGTCGACGTTGCGCTTCTCGTGTTCGCGCCGGTCCCGCCGATCACCATCCAAGACATCCAGACCGCTCCGCCGGAGCCGGATTGGGGTCCGCTGATCGCTTGGGTCGAAAGCGGCGGGGTCCTGATCACATCGGTGGACGTCGATGGTGGCCCAATCGGCGGAGCGTTCGAACCCGACGAAGACGAAATCCTCGATCAGGGAAGCTGCACGATCGCGCAACTTAGCTCGGTCCAGCAGGTACGTCCGAGGTCATACCAGCGCATCACAGCAACAGATGGCGACGGCCAATGCTTCGGCGGGGCGAGCGGATCGCTGGTGGTCTCACGCGCCATTGGCGAGGGGCAACTCATCCGCATCGGGTCGAGCGGAGCATTCACCAACCGCGCTCTAGATGATGCGGAGAACGGAGCCTTCGCTGCCCGCTTGTTTGAACTGGAAGACGCACCGACGGTTGGCTTCATGTCGCGTGCTCCGGTGTTCTTCGAGGTCGACCCCGACGGTGAGGTGCTGCTCGACGGTGATGGTGCTCCCGTCGAGCGAACCAGCCCGTTCGATGCCGGTCAGCCGGTAGATCAAGATGGCAACCCAATTGGCTCGGGTGACAGCGGCCTACTCGACCTCATTCCGCGGTCGGTCATCGCTACGGTCATCGCCCTCGCGGTTTCATTGCTGTTGTACGCGTTCGCCAGGGGACGACGCCTCGGGTCGCCGATCGCGGAGCCGCTGCCGATCGAGTTGCCCAGTTCAAGTTACGTCGAGGCGGTCGGTCGTTCTTACGCCCGAGTACAGAATGCGCCGACTCGAAGCGCGGGCATCTTGCGGGCGGATATGCGGGTGGAGATTGCGCGACGCGTCGGACTCCCAGCCGATACGCCAACGGGTGAACTGGTCAAGGCCCTGGCCGGCAACGATGAGTTGATCGAACTTCTCGAGGGTGGCGGAGCGATAGATGACGACCGTCTCGTCACAACTGCGCGAGAGTTGGTCGAGGCAAGATCTCGTATGGAACGAGGCGGAGTCGCCATGCTCTCACCGAGCGACAACTTCACTGGCCCCACAACCCACAGCAGCGCCACAGCCGCGTCAACGACGCGAAAGGACACGCCATGACAAACACTCCTCCTCCACCAATGGACCCGGCTCCGGAGCCGTCATCGTCGATTGCCCCGGGCGCATCCACCACACCCCCGACACCGGCGGCCCCTGTGGCGCCGCCAAATCCGGCACCGACGACGCCCGAGCCGACGACCACCGTCGCCACCGCAAGTGCCGCGCCCACCGCGCCAGCAGCAGCGCCTAGTGGAGGAGCAGCGATGGTCAACGCCATCCGAACCGAGGTCGGAAAGGTCATCGTTGGTCAACAAGGCGTCCTGGCAGGGTTTCTGGCCGCACTTCTGGCCGACGGGCACGTCCTCTTGGAGGGCGTGCCCGGTGTCGCGAAGACGTTGCTAGTGAAGACGGTGGCGTCGACGTTGAGCGTCGACATGAACCGTATTCAGTTCACCCCTGATCTCATGCCGTCAGATATCACTGGCCAGCTCATGTACGAACAGGCCAGTGGCGACTTCACCTTTCGCAAGGGTCCCATCTTCACGAATCTGTTGTTGGCAGACGAGATCAACCGAACCCCACCGAAGACTCAGGCGGCGCTGCTCGAGGTGATGGAGGAACGCCAGACGACCGTCGCTGGTGAGGCACGCGCATTGCCGGACCCGTTCATGGTGATCGCGACGCAGAACCCCGTCGAATACGAAGGCACTTATCCGCTCCCCGAGGCGCAACTCGACCGATTCTTGGCCAAGATCTACGTCGGCTATCCCGAGCGTGACGCGGAGCAAACCGTGCTGGCCCGCCATCATTCTGGGCTCAGTTTGCATGAGGTCGCCGCCAATGGCGTGCGCCCGGTGGCCACACCAGCCGACCTCGAACGTGCTCGCGCCGAGGTGCGGGCGATCCAGGTTGAGGACTCCATCCTCGGCTACATCACCGACATTGTTCGTGCGACTCGCACATCGCCGGTCGTCGACCTGGGTGTGTCGCCCCGCGGCGGCGTCGCCATGCTCGGGCTATCAAAGGCGTGGGCGTGGATGGCCGGACGGACCTTCGTCACTCCAGACGACATCAAGATGATCGCCAAGCCCGGTTTGCGCCACCGGCTACAGGTGCAGCCAGAGGCCGAGCTGGAGGGCGTCACCGCAGACATCGTCCTCGACGGATTGCTCGAATCGGTACCGGTGCCCCGCTAGGCGTCGCTCTCCATGATCGTCCAACCCCGACTCGCGCTCTTCGCCGCTCTGCTCTCACCGGTGATCCTGCTGTTCGGCAGCGCGCCTTGGCTAGCGCTAGTCGGCGTCGGAATCATCGTGTCGTTGGTCTGGCTCGCGGATTGGGCCCTGAGCGTTTCACCGTCGGAAATCGCGCTCACCCGTAACGTTCCCAACTCGGTGACGCTCGGTCGCACAGGCACGATCTCCTGGCTAATTCACAACGCATCCAGCCGAGCGACGTCGGTGAGATTCTCCGACGGCTTCGCTCCCTCGCTCTCCGCCCAGGACCGACGCGCAATCTTGCGGTTGCGCGCCGGCAACACGGCAACCATCGAGACCGAGCTCGAGCCGCAACGGCGCGGCAGATTTGAGATAGCGGAGCT
>CAYUKM010000170.1:0-5303 GCA_964445255.1 uncultured Acidimicrobiales bacterium | reverse complement strand
GCGGATCCATTTCGAGCAGCGTGCGGCGGGCGTCATTTTGTTCGTCGTCGAAGTCATCGAGCGAGATAACCCCATTCCGAGAGGAGAATGTGGCGGTATCTCGGCTCACCGCGACGACATCTGCATGGGTGGCGACCGCCCAAAAGCCACGATGACCATCGTGGCGTTCATTCCATGCCACCGGGGCTTGCGCCCGTAATCGCTGGAACTCCTCATAGGGCGGAGCGCTATGCCATTGATCCGGATCGGAGAGATCAATCGCTGTTGTCGACGTTCTCGATTGTCCCATTCCTACCACCTGATGCTTTTCTAGCGATCGTTGCAGAAACGTTTTAACAGGATTTCATCCCGCGATGCAACGAAACACCACGCAATGAGATGCGAGATCCCCCACATTCAAGGCTTTAGTGTGAGGCGATGCCATGTGGGACGGTTGGCTCTTCGACAAGATTGCAGCTCTCGCCTTTGTTGCAGACCGTCAATTGTGCGGCATATAGTTTCGATATGGGAACCGCTGCACTCACCGACCACACCGGTGGCACGATCGCTTGGCGAGAAGCCGGCACAGGCAACCCCGTGATCTTTCTCCACGGGTTGGGTGGCACTCGCTCAGCCTGGGGCCCGCAACTGCGGGGATTGTCCGACGAGTTTCGCTGTATTGCATGGGACATGCCCGGCTATGGCGATAGTGAACCCCAAACTCCTCTGACCTATGGGGGCATCGCTGACGCCTTGGCCGCCTTTATCGACGAACTCGGACTCGACAAGCCAGATCTCGTCGGGCTCTCCTTTGGAGGCATGCACGCACTTCACACCGCCATTCGCCATCCCGATCAAGTCGGCCGGTTGGTGCTTGCCGATTCGAGCCCTGCATTCGGCATGGACGGCACCACACCTGAAGAGTGGACCGCAGCGAGGCTCGCACCACTCGATCGCGGCGAAACCCCAGCAGATGCCGCCGAGTACGTCGTCGACATGATCACGGCAATCGAATTAACCGGCCAGGTCCGCGACGAGACCGTCGGTGCATTCGGCGAGATCAGCCCCGTTGGTTTCCGGGCCGCCGTCGAGTGTCTCCCCTCTAACGATGTGCGGTCACAACTGGCCGACATCGAACACGAGACGCTGGTGATCGTTGGTGAACTCGATGAAGAAACGCCAGTGAGTTACGCAACAGTGCTCAGTGACGGCATGCCAAACGCAGAACTTGTTGTTCTCGACGGCGTCGGACACCTCAGTCCAGCCGAAGACCCCATACGATTTAATGACCACGTCCGCCGGTTTCTCATGGCCGACCAAGACAGGAGCTAACCCCCATATGACCGACATCAAAACCCCCGAGCGTATGGAGATCGTCAACAAGGTGGCCGAGCTCGGCCCGCTGTTTGCCAAGCGTGCCGATGCCGTCGACCGAGACGCGGTTTTTCCCTATGAGAACTGGGACGATCTCAAAGCAGCCGGACTTCTCGGCATCGTCATCCCCAAAGAGCACGGCGGCCTCGGCGGCGACTTCGTCGCGTACGCCCTCGCGTCTGAAGAACTCGCCCGTCATTGCGCGTCCACGGCGCTCACGTTCAACATGCATGTCGCAACGACACTGCTCGTCGGCGAAGTAGCCGGATCGCTCGGGTTGGAGGGTGAAGAGGCAGAGATCCTCGAAGCACGCCGCAAGACGCTCTATGCAGGAATCGTCAATAACCATGACATTCACAGCCAGCCCTTCTCTGAAGGTCTCGCCGCTGGCGCTACTGCCGGTTATGCCACTCGAGCCGAGCCCGTCGACGGCGGTTACCTCGTCTCGGGTCGAAAGATTTTCGCTTCGCTGAGTGGAGCGTCGACGTTTCATAACGTGTTGGCCCAGGTCGAAGGCGACGACCGGCTCCGTCTCCTCGGTGTACCTCACGAGGGCGAAGGTGTGACTATCGAGGGCGACTGGGACCCGCTCGGCATGCGTGGCACCGACTCGCGAAACCTCGTGATGGACAAGGTGTTCGTGCCAACCGAACACGAGTGGCTCCCACCAGGCGTGTTCAACCGGGCAGCGGAGCGCTGGCCGTATTTCTACATGACGCTCTCGTTCTCCTATATGGGTCTCATGGGCGGCATCCTCGATTTCACCGAGGACTACCTAAAGGGCAGCACTCGCCGCGAGCACCCCATCAAACAACAGGGATGGGCGGAGATGAACATCAAATACGAACAAGCCCAAGCGCTCCTGTATCGCACGCTCGGCGAAGTCATGGTGGATCCACCACAAGAGCAGATCACCCGTGCCTGGGCATCGCTGGTCACCACGATGGAAGGCGCACCGGACCTTGCGTCGACCGCGATCCGCGTTTGTGGCGGACGTTCGCTGCTGCGACCGAGCTACATCGAACGGGCCTACCGAGACAGCCGCTGCGGTGCAACCATGTTGCCGTGGAGCGTTGAGGTATGTCTCCAGCGTCTCAGCACCGTCCGCTTGTTCGACGACGAACCAAACGACGGGTAGCAGTGCGATGAGCGGTGCAGCTGAGTGGCGATGGATCGAGCGATACGCCGAACAGTTCCGGGCGTGTGAGTTGAAAGAAGGCGAATACGCCGTTCTCTTGCACGAAGCGTCGAGCATGCCCGAAATCGTCGAGAGCGCTCGCATCGCGCTGGAGATGCTCGGAGCCGCAGTCGCCGATGTCCGTATGCCAACGCCTCCGAACCCCGGCCCACTGCCAATTCGATCGACGGGCGCGTCATTGGCACTCGCCGGTCACCGTGCCGCGGTCGCAGCTTGTGCTACCGCAGATTTCGTTGTCGACTGCACCGCTGAAGGCCTGCTTCACGCCCCCGAGTTGGGCGACATTTTGGGCGGCGGAGCGCGAGTTCTGATGATTTCTGCTGAGCATCCAGAGAACGCCGAGCGGTGGGCGCACAACCCCAAGCTCAAAGACGTCGTCGACCACGGTGTGGGCCTTATTTCTGCTGCGTCGGAGATGACAATCACCTCGCAGGCTGGAACCGACTTGACCGTCGACCTGGCCGACGCGTTTAGAGCGGGGTCCTATGGGTGGTGCACTGAGCCTGGCTCGATCGCACATTGGCCTGGAGGCCTTGTCCTCGCGTTCCCGGCAGCAAACAAGGTCAATGGCACCGTCGTACTCGCTCCGAGCGACATGAACCTGACCTTCAACGAGTACCTACGAGAGCCGATAACGCTGACGCTCGAGAACGACTACGTCACCGACATCGCAGGTGAGGGCCACGACGCAGAACTGATGCGTTCGTATCTCGCCTCATTCGATGAGCCCGAGGCGTACGCGATCAGTCACATTGGCTGGGGCATGAACCCGGCTGCTCGTTGGGAGTCGCTCGCGATGTGGGACAAGTCAGCGCTAAACGGCACCGAACTCCGGGCCTTTGCCGGAAACGTCGTGTTCTCCACTGGGGCAAACGAGGTTGCGGGCCGGTTCTGCCGGGGCCACTTTGACCTCCCCATGCGCAACTGCACCGTCGCGCTGGACGGCGATGTAGTGGTGGATGCTGGGGTTCTGCGCGACGATCTGCAGTGCTAAGCGAGATCGCACAGACCGCGCCGACGCGGCCCGCTACGGTGCGGCCCTTACGATGCGATACCCACGAAGTATCGCCATGCGCCAGCGCGCAACTCGGTAGAGATCCTCGCGAAAGTCGAACGCGCCTGGGCCGCGGGCCAATCGTCAGGAACGTAGCGAGCGGGGATACCGGGGTCGATGAAAGGCAGCTCTCGCCACTCATGAATGTGCTGAACATAGGTGACGAAGGCAGCCTCGTCGTTGTCTGGCATTCCGTTTGCGTCGAGGCTCGCCGCATGGTCGAGGTACTCACGGTATTCGGCTTCGATCATGGGCAGGTCCCAGGCCGAAGCCACAACGTCCTCCATTGCCATGAAGCCGATGTGTTGGCTTTGCCAAAGGTCGACGTACACGGTGAGGTCAGCCCGTTCGAGCGCTCGAACCGTTTCGTCGAGAATCGCGGCGGGCGCGATCATGAGCCCTCCAGAGATCTGGCCAAAACCGAGGTCGCCGAGCCGTGTCCGGATCTGGTATCGAACCTTGCGGACGTCCTCGGGCACCGTGAACGCGGCGAGCACCCACAGGTCGTCGGGCCGTGCGGGTGCGCCCTTCATGATGCGTTCCGTGCCATCGGCGAACCACTGCTCGGAGGTCTCGGTGAGCGAGTAGCCGCGGATCGAACCGCGGCTTATGGCGTCGATTTCGCCCTGGCGTTTCATGCGAGACAGCGCGGAGCGGCCCGACGTTTCGGCCACACCGAGGCTGTGCAGCAAAGCGAGCAGATCGGCGACCGCCACCCATCCGCCGTAGTCGCGAATGAACGACCCGAAGAGATCCAAGATGTAGTCACGCGGCCCCGGTTCGGCCCGCGGGGCTCGCAGCGAAGCCGCCAGATTTTGATTCGCACTCATGAGTAATAAGACCCTCGCGCAAACCTCGCCTTACATGCGAACCGAACAGCGAGTCGCCGATAGGTCCAGCGCACATAGACAGTCGTTCGGACCCGAACTAATTTTTTTCGTAACCGCCTTCACAGCCCGGAGAACCCACCATGTCTGAGGACACTTACAGCCAGTACCGACGAATTCGCTTCATGTGGCCGGATCATCTCGGGCTGGCTCGCGGCAAGTACCTTCCGTCAGCGTTGGCCGACAAGGGCTCGGCGTTCTGTATCACCACCTTTGGCCTGACCTATGACCGGGACATCATCCCGGCCGAGGGCGGCCACCTGCTCGATGGCCTCAAGGATGTGCACGGCGCGCCGGTGGCGTCGACGTTGCGCCCGTCGTGGGAAGACCCGACGATCGGTGTGGCCGTTGCCGACCTGACCTTCGACGATGCCCCATACGAGGTGTCGCCTCGTTCCACGCTGCAACGGGCGATCGACGACTGGGCGGAGCTGGGTTACACGGTGAAGTTGGGCATCGAGTTGGAGGGCTATCTCCTGGAGCCAGACGGTGAGGGTGGTTGGCGCAAGTTCAACAACCCTCGTTCAATGGTCTACGGCACGGGCTCGCTCGGCGACCCTTCGGGTTTTGTCACCGCCGTGCTCGACGCCGCCGATGGCTGTGGCTTCAACGTGGAGTCCGCCAACGTCGAGTTCGACGAGTCGCAATTCGAGTTCACCCTCCGCTACGACGACGCCATGGCCCAGTGCGACGACATCTTCTTGTTCCGGACCATGGTGCGCGAGGTGGCACTAAGCATGGGGCTCGACTTCACGTTCTTGGGCAAGCCCTTCCCCACCGTTTCGGGTTCGGGCCTGCACTACAACATGAG
>CAYUKM010000169.1:0-5408 GCA_964445255.1 uncultured Acidimicrobiales bacterium | reverse complement strand
GGAGCAGGCGCAGGATCCGGTGCCGGAGCAGGATCAGGAGTCGGTGCCGGAGCAGGAGTAGCAGCATCCAATGAGCAGGTCTCTTCGAAGCGCTCGCCGTTGAGGAAAGCTCGGATCGAATAGGTCGTGTTCGCTGCAGGAACCGTGTCGGTGTAGCTCGTCGATGCCGCATCCACGGTCGTGAGGAAGACGCCGTCACGGCGAACGGTCACTCGATCCCAACCGGGGTTGGTCCACGTCAGCGTCGCTTGGTCGCCGGCAATTACTGCCGAACAGACGAGCGCCGGCTGAGCCGTTACGGCGTCGCCACAGGTCGCGTCGAAGGAGCTACCTCCGAGGAACGCACGCACGGTGTAGGCACGGGTACCAAAGGCGAATTCTTGGTAGACGCTGTCCGGACCGTCGACAGTGGTGAGGAACTCGCCGTTGACAAATACCGAAGTGCGGTCCCAGGTGAGGCCCAGGTTCGGGTTGTTCCAATTGACGGTGATCCGGCCATCGGCATCACGAACCTCTGTGGTGCAGGTAACGGCAGGGGCGTCAACGGAGACCGAACCGCAGGTGGCGTCGTAGCCAACCTCATCGGCGAACGCACGGATGGTGTAGGTGGTCGTGCCGATCAGTGCAGTCGAGGTGAAGTTGGTCGTTGCGCCATCAACGGTTGCAACGAAACTGTCATTTGCGAAGACGCTGGTGCGATCCCACACCTGGTTGTTCCAATCGAGGACTACCTCGTTGCCAACCAGCACCGCGGAGCACGTCGCCGTAGGCAATGGACGATCAATGGTGCCGCAGTCAGCGGTCAGCGCTAGACCGTTTCGGTTATAGCGGAGTTCGTAGTTGAACGTTTCACCGCGGGCAGCAGTGGTATCGACGAACTCGGTCACCGCGCCGTCGACACTGCCAACGAAGTCGCCATTGGCGGCGATGTTCCATTGGGAGACATTTCCAACATTGGTCCACGAAAGGACCGGCACGCCTCCGGTAGCTCGAGTCAACGAGCACTGTGGGCGTCCAGCGGTAGGGGTGTTGTCGAAGAACGCTGCGCGTCCAGTCAAGACATCGTTCACTCGGTCGTTGTCCTGACCGAGCAACAGGCCACGATCTACCGCGGTCAGAGCAAGTACGCCGAGGTCTGCGTTCGAACCGGGGTTGAACGCCGGATTAGCAAACCCGGTGTTCGCGTCCAACACGCCGATCTGATTCGCCTCAAACACGAAGCCAGGGTTGACCAGGTCGTTGACGAACCGTTGCGCCCCGTCGCTGTTGAGGTTGTCCGGATCGGCGATATAGGCCTGGCCAGAGGTGAAAGCGACGTTTTGACCGTCGTAGGTCCAGCTCGCACTGCCGTTGTCGATAATGACCGCGCCGGGGTAGGGCGATGGCGCCGAGTCGTTTACCAGGTAGCGGAAGTGCCCACCGATGTAGATGTCGTCGCCATCGATCTCTACGGAGAAGATCGAGTCGAACGCACGTGCAACCCAGTCAGGTCGATGAGCTCCAGGAGACGTCGGGAACCGGACCGCGGTATCGCACTGCGGGCCAGCGTCGGCGCCCTGATGCACCACCACGAGGTAGTTTGGCCCAACGTCTAGGTCACGGATCTGCAGACCACGACCGCCGCACTGACCAGCGTGGTAGAAGTCTTGAATCGGGTCATTCGCTTCGGGGAAGAGTGCCCGGTACTGCCTAGCGCGGTGAAAGTTGGCGCCAATCTCAATACGTGCCAGTCCAGGCGAATCGAGTACTTCGCCCCGAGTCACATCACGGAGTTCCTCTCCGCGGTGAGCTACGAAGAGGTGGCTTCCATCGGGAGTGAACGCGATGCGGGAGACACCGAAAGTCCGTTCCCCGTCGACGATACGACCGATGTCTTGTCGGGACTCGTAGCGGAAACCGGTATCGAACGCGGCGCTTGTGCCATCGAAACGAGCCAAACCGCGTACGGATTGCTCGATTGGCGGACGGTCGGGAGCGAGGTCGAGTCCGACCGTGAAGTTGCCGCCGACATATAGGCGGCCAAAGTTGTCGAGCGCAAGGCTGTTGACTTGGGCGTTGACACCGCCGTTCGAGAAGTTTCGATCGAGTCGACCGGTAAGTCCATCGAGGAGGGCAATCCTGTTTCGTACGCGGGCGACGCCGTCGGTGCCGTCGTTGATAGTGCCGAAGTTTCCGCCGACATAGAGCCCAGAGCCGTCTGGAGCTGGTTGGATAGCTCGTACCTCAGGGACCCCATCCGCGCGGCCGAACTCCGGCCTGAAGGAATCGACAAAGACCCCTGTGTCAATGTCGTAGGCGAACAGGGTTGCTTGGTCGACGATCGGTCCGTCGCGGCTCACCTGCACTTGGGTGAAGTTGCCGCCGACAAATACGAAGTTGCCGACCTGCTCGACGGCCCATACTTCGCCGTCAAGGGCGATCGGCAGGTCGTTGCGCACTTCTTCGGTGACGATGGCGCTGGCGACCTGTGGAAACGCAAGTAGCGCGCCAGCCAGCACAGCAATGACAATCGCTACCCGCTTAACCGACATGGTCCGAAGGCGTGAAAACATGAAAAGTAGACTCCCTGCCGCACCTAGTGGAGACGGCAACAACCAAGTATTCCACTAATCGTGGCAATTGTCAGTGCCGTTTTACCCAACCCCTTGTATTGGTGTGACACTTGACTCAGATGATCACTATCCGCGTGATTCACCAAGTAGCGACGAAATCCGTCGGCTCTCAATTGAGCAAGCCGGACTCGACGTGCGCAGGTTGCCCGTCATCGCCCGAGAAAACCTATGAGTCGCCGCCGTCGCCCTCGTCGCCGGAACCGGCATCATTGTCCGACGACGAGTCGCCGACGGTGTCTTGAGGACCTTCAGCCGATGCTCCAGCGCTCTTGGTCCTGGAGTTCACCTCGGCCCCGACGGCAGAGAAGGTCGACATCAGCGCATCTCGCAGACCATTGCCGATCTCTTTGACATCTGCGTGCACCGCAGGATCCTTGGCAGCGTTCCCGAGCGAATCGAATGCATCGGTGAGCTTCTGCCCTAACTCGTCAATCATCGCCTTGGTATCGCCGGCCTCACGCGGTGAAGCCGTGTCTTGTTCCTGCTCAAGATGCAGTTTGAGCTTCAAACCGAGAGCCTCGGCCTTACTCGCCACTTCTTTCCATGCGTCCTCGACCTCTGCCATGAGGGTCCTTTCGCCGACCTGACCTAAGCGAAACTAGGCCAAGGCTTTGGATGGCTCAAGGGATTCTGGCTGTTTAGGACTGCTCCAGCCAATTACGAGCCACCGTATCCGAACCCTCTTGGGCGAAGGCAGCATCAAACCACCGATCAACCCCGTCGTCGTCATCATCGACCGCGACCATCATTTCGCGCAGGTCGAGTGTCTCAACCGATCCTTTACGTTCGATGCCGTGCGCAGGATCGAATTCGCCGAGGCGATGCCCTTGTTCTAGGAGGACCTCGATGCGACCTTCCAACCGGTCAAGGTCCGTGTTGCGCTCGTTCAAGATCGAGTTGATCTCACCGATTTCGAAACCGGCAGCCTCAAGTGCGGTGAGATCGATGACCGATTGTTGAGAAGCATTGGGCCCGTTGACCAAGCGTTCTTCTCGCGCCTTACGTCGAAAGAGTTTCACGTGGACCTATCGGCGCACCTGTGACGGACATGAGTCTTTTGGCCTAGTCGTCCGATAATCCATCAATAGTGATTGACTGACACTATGGACGCTTCTACCTCGCCCGTGCTCGCCACGGTCCAGCTTGGCCCACAATGGCCAACGCTCGACCCCTTCCTGTTTTGTGCCCACCACGACGATGACTACCCCGAGGGTGACGGCGCTCTAGGACCCAACGCGTCACTGGGTGGTCGAGCGATCGGGAGCGACTTTTCCAACATCGAGGGTTGGAGCATGTACCACGGCTCCTCAGTTCCGGGCTTCCCGCAGCACCCACACCGCGGCTTCGAAACCATCACCTATTGTCGACACGGCTACATCGATCACTCCGATTCGATGGGTGCGACCGCCCGCTTTGGTCGTGGCGATGTCCAGTGGATGACCGCGGGTAGCGGCGTGGTCCATAGCGAAATGTTCCCGCTGGTCAATACCGACTCCCGCAATCTCACCGAGCTCTTTCAGATCTGGCTCAACTTGCCGGCCGCCGACAAGATGGTCGATGCCTACTTCACGATGTTCTGGTCCGAGGACATCCCGACGGTCAATGTCGAGGGCGGTGGCGCGGTAACCGTCATCATCGGCGAGCTCGAGGGCGCTGTTCCTCCCTCACCTCCACCGAACTCATGGGCATCGCAAACAGGCGCGAAGATCGGCATGTTCCATGTGGTGCTCCCCGCTGGCACGTCTTGGACGCTTCCCGCGACAGCCGCGACGAGCGGCCGAATGCTGTACCTCTTCGAAGGGAACGGCCTGTCGGTGGAAGGTGACTCGACCGACTTTTCCGTCGACACCGGCATGCAACTCGTCCCTGATGCGGACATCACGATCACAGCAGGAGGCGAACCGATCGAGTGTCTTGTGCTCCAGGGGACTCCGATCGGTGAACCGGTTGCGCAGTACGGGCCGTTCGTGATGAACACTCGAGCCGAGATTCAACAAGCATTCGAGGACTACCAGCGCACGCAGTTTGGCGGTTGGCCTTGGGAGTCCACCGACCCGACGCACGCCGCTCATGATGACCGGTTTGCGATTCATGCAGATGGGACCAAAGACACCCCGCCCACGCAGTTCTAAATTCGCTTAGACGTCGGGCCAGAGCTCGGTGCTCGGATGAAACTGCGCCCACGCGAACCAGAACGCCTGGTGACCAGCGATCTCGTTTCCGTTGCCATCGACAGCGAACACACCATCACCCGAGCCAAGCACGCGAATATCATCGCCAATCTGAACGACCTCACCTCGGTCGAGCGCACTCCTGGCGGAGTTGACGTGAATCGCGAGCGGAGTGCCGTTTTCCTGGATGATGCCGAGGATGTCTTCTTGGATCGCGAGCCGGGGATCGACATCGCCCACCGGGAAGATCGGGCCGTCGGCGTCTCGAGTGTTCCGGAAGTCCGGATCACGTCCCAACGCCAAACGCTCCTCGATCACCGTGGTGTTAGGATGTTCTTCGACCCACGCACCCCACGTGGACGTAACCACCGTGTGGGCTTCGAGCGCGATTCCTTCGTCGAGCAGCGCACCACTGTCGGCAGTTCCAAGGAACGTGTCGAAGATCGACTGTGACGTGATGTCGTACATGACCTTGTTCGAACGAGACAACAGACCCGACGTTCGGAAAATGGGACGCTCGATACCTTCAGGAAGATTGTCGGTGAACCACACCTGCGCCGAGCCGCACAAGGTGCAATACGGCATCGCAAAGTCACGACCGCCAAGCGTGTCGTTCACCATCTCG
>CAYUKM010000168.1:0-5437 GCA_964445255.1 uncultured Acidimicrobiales bacterium | reverse complement strand
TGCGAACTCAAGCCGGTGGAGCCACACCTCCACCACCAGCGCCAACCCCTCCACCACCGGCACCAACCCCTCCACCTGACCCTGGGCCGGGCCTTGCCTGCACAGCGACCGTTTCGGGTAGCAACCTCGTTCTCACTTGGACCGATGGTCTGGGCGACGCCAATATCCGCCGCAACACCTCGTGGCACAGCACTCCCGGCGACGTAACAACGACAACGATCGCCGGTGCTGCCAACGACGGAGCCACCTACACCGTGCGTGTACGCCTAGACGGTGTCCGTACCGACATCCCATGTGAGCGAAACGGAGGCGGGCCCACTCCTCCACCTCCGGGCGCACCATGCACGGTGACCGGGAACGGCCAGAACGTCGTAGTCTCGTGGACGGTGAGCGCTGACTCGATCAACGTGCGCGAGAACAACAGGTGGAGGACGACAGCCCCGAACGGCGCGTCGTCAGTCTCGATCAGCGGCGACGTCGGCAGCGACTGGGAGCTCGTTCTTCGTACCAACGGCGTTCGGTCCAACATCAGCTGCAACTAAATCCCGAGAGCCGCCTCGGGTGGCGTCTCGACATAGCCATTGACGAACTCATCGCCCTCCGAACCAGTTCGAGATAGCGACGTCGAAGGGGAACAACCTCTGACCTGAACGTGGTTACCTAACCATGAGCATTCGAGATCGGCTTCGTCGTCGAAAGACTCGCATCACCAAATACACCGAAGCGGAACTACGCGAGCGGCTCTCCCCTGCGCAGTATCAAGTACTGCAAGAGGGCAAGACCGAGGCCCCGTTCTCCGGCGAATATCGAGACGCGGACATCGACGGCACCTACCACTGCCGAGTATGCGATGCTGCCCTGTTCTCGAGTGAAACCAAGTTTGATCCAAACGGCGCCTGGCCAGCGTTTCGCGCACCCCTTGATGCAGCGGTCGGTGAACGTAGCGACTGGGCGTTCGGGATTCCTCGGACCGAGTCGGTATGCGCCGACTGTGGCGCCCACCTCGGCCACGTGTTCCCTGAAGGTCCCGGTGGAGCGGAAACTCGCTATTGCATTAATTCAGCGTCGCTGCGACTGGAACCCGCCGAAGAGCCTGCCCCTCAACCGGGATAGCAAACAGCTGACTTAGACCTTTGCCGCCCGCTTCTCTAGGCGCTCAGCTCGTTCGATCAATGCGTTAGGCATAGCCAGAAGCGCTTCGCGGTCCTCGTCGGCTTCGGGCGTCAAGCCTTCAAGCTTGTCGATCTTCCATTCACGCAGAACGGGGGCGATGATCTTCTCGGCGTGAATTCGGAGATCGTAGATCTGTGCCCGGGCAGCCATCGCCGCACGCTTGCGGAACTGCGGCACCACAGTTCCCGGCATGTTGAAGTTCTCATAGACCTTGCGCATCGAAGACACACATGCCGACGGATCGTGCTCCAACATCGCCGCAACGATGCCCTTGTAGAAGATGTAGTGGTAGTTCTCGTCTGCCGCGACGCGCTTCATGATCTCGTAGGCAACCGGGTCATCGGTCTTCAACCCGGTGTTTCGATGGGAAACCCGTGTGGCGAGCTCTTGGGCTGACGTGTAGACGAAAATATCGATGGGGTCATGCCACGGGCTGTCCCAGCCCTTGGTGATCGCTGCCATTCGGTCGTTCTCGAGTGCGACCGGATCGTAGTTACGACTAGTCAGCAAGTAGTCCCGAATCGCGATCGAGTGCTGGCTTTCTTCGGCGGTCCAGCGACGCGTCCAACGAGCGACCGCTGAATCCTCGCCTGCCTGGCTAGCGATCGAGTAGTGGTAGTACGGCAGATTGTCCTCGGTGAGAAGGTTGAGCACGAGCGTCTCGCGGACCTCGGGGCTGATCGTGCATTGCGACTCGTCCCACGGCTCGTCGATGTAGTTACGCCCTTGTTCCCACCGAACCAACTCATGGGCGTACCAAACGGGTCGTCGCTCAAGGTGCTCGGCCATCAACCGCTCAATATCGGCGTCGATCGCGGCCATCAGCTCGTGTCGCTCACTCATCAATGAGCAAATCTAGCGGAACCGCCGCCAGACGAGAAAAGCCGGTGGTCACGTTGTTAACGCTCTGTGACGGATTTTCTCAGCGGTGTCGAGACTCCGAGCGGTCAGCGGCTACGGTTTTGTGCCGTGACTGCTTTGATGATTGGGATTTCAGGGGGCAGTGGTTCTGGTAAGAGCCGCCTAGCCCACGAGCTGGCGAAAAAGATTGGTGAGGACCGTGTAACGATCCTTCCCTTTGACAGCTATTACAAGGATCTGCGCCACTTGTCCCCCGAGGAACGCAATGCGGTGAATTTCGATCACCCAGACTCACTCGACGTGGAATGCTTCATGCATCACCTTGAGGGCTTGCGCCAAGGTATGGACATCGCTTTGCCGGTGTATGACTTCACTCGTCACGAGCGTGCTGACGACCTAGTCATTTTACCTGCACGAGAAATCGTTATCGCTGAGGGCATTTTGCTGTTTGCGTTTCCCGAACTGCTCGAGAAGTTCGACGTCACGATCTATCGCCAGTGCTCTGAAGAGCTTCGGTTTGCTCGACGCCTTGAGCGCGACACCCGTGAACGTGGGCGATCCGTCGAAAGCGTGGAGGAACAGCTCCGCACATCGGTGGCACCAATGCATGACCAGTTCGTTGAGCCAACCGCCGCCCTCGCTCAGCGCGTCGTTCTCGAAACCGAGGATCTCGACACCGTTGTGGATGAACTGTCTAGCTCATTTCACTCCATTCGCGTCTAGGGGTACCATCGGGGCCTATGGCCCCCCGCGTTTTACTCGCTGACGTCGACACGATCACTCCAGAAGGGGAAACGATCACCACCCCTGCGCCAACTGATACCGGGGATCACGACAAGTTCGCACACTACGTACGAAAGAACCAGATCACCGAGAGTGCGGTGACGGGTAAGGCGGTCCGGGCACTTTGTGGCAAGAAGTGGGTACCCACGCGCAAACCCGATGACTTTCCAGTCTGTCCGGACTGCAAACGCATCTACGACCAGTTGAAGCCGTCCGGGTCCTGAGCGGTGTTCCGTCTCACAGTCGGTAGACGCCTTGCATTGGCGGTGGCGGTAGCCCTCGCGGCTGTGCTCATTCTGGTGTTGGTCGCGCGCTCCGGGCTCGAACGCTCAGCTCTTGAGCGATCCAACGAACAGCTGACCGGTATAGCGGGCCCGCTCGCTTCAGCGATCGAGAACGAACTCAACCTTGCGAGCGAACTACTCGAAGTCACCGCCTCACAGGTCGACGAGGGCACTACCTCTGCATTGGTCTCCGCCGAGCTTCAGGAGCGTGGTTTCCTTATCGCTGAACTCTGTGAAATTAACGGTGGTTGCCTTGAGCTGGGCGAAGACGTCCCAAGCGACTTCCTCGCGCGATCACGGGTCAATTCGGAAATCGGTTCCGTAGTCAACTTCGAGGGTCCGGACGACTCCAATAGTGCGCCAGGCGTCTTTATCGGCACCATCGTTCCTTCCACCGGACAGATCCTCGTCGCCGGCTACGACGTATCGGGAATCTTGGTTGCTGTTTCTGGAGCGAGTGTTGGGGACAGCACCGAAGCGCTGCTCGCTGTGCAAGATGAAGGAACGCCGCGAATTGTGTCACCCTCTCGCCACAACGACGACCAACGCATCGACAACCCTGATGCGACGACATCGCGTTTGCTCGACGAGGTGCTCAGCGGCGGCGAAGACACGATCAACTCCACCGACCAGGTCTTCAATGGGAGACGTTCCGTTATTGCAGCCCAGCGCATCGCTGGAGTGGAATGGGCCTTAGTCGTCGCAACTGATCGAGCGGAGGTGACGGGCTCGCTCTTGCCATTTTGGCTGCTGCCCGGAATCATCGCGATCGGCCTTCTGACGCTGGTACCCATCGCCATTTTGCGCTCGCGTCTACAAACGGTCACACGCGGAGCTCAGGATCTCTCGAGAGGGCGGCTGGAGACATCCTTGAATGACTCCGCGACCGATGAGATTGGTGTTCTCTCTCGAACGCTCAAGTCTCTCGACGAACGTCTCCAATCCGAAGAACATGGTCGTTCCCGTGCAGCTACATCGCTCGAACATCAGGCGACCCACGACCCCCTGACCGGCCTCGCCAACCGCGGCAAGTTCGTTGAGGAACTCACCGACACGCTCAACGACCGGGACTCTGCGGCCCTGCTGTTCTGCGATATCGATAACTTCAAAGGAATCAATGACACCCACGGCCACGAAGCGGGCGACGCGGTACTTAAGTTCGTGGCGAACCAGCTGGGTTCCGTTTGTGGCCCGAGCGAAGTGATCGCTCGCTTCGGCGGTGACGAGTTCTGCGTGCTGAGCCGAACATCGGGCCAAGGGGCGCGCCATCTCGCAGGCAAGGTTGAGCGGGCTCTGGATACCACCGTCGTGGTCAACGACAACCAGCTCCGGATCGGCGGCAGTGTTGGGTTGGCGATCGCGAAGGTGACCGACACCCCTGACTCACTTCTTAAGAGCGCTGACCTTGCGATGTATCGAGAAAAAGAGCGTCGACGGGGACTTCGTCACTCGGCCCAAGGAGGAGTGGACGATCTTGAGGTATCGCCCGAACAGATTCGCCTGGTCTATCAACCAGTCGTCGATATCAGCGACGGCCAGATCCTCGGAGTTGAGGTGCTTGCACGCTACATGCACCCCGTTCTCGGCATGCTCGACCCGTCCTCATTTCTGCCCCCGGGGACAGAACCGGGCATGTTCGACAAATTCGACCTAGAGATTTTGACTCGCTCGATCGCGCGGCTCGGCGAATGGTTCGCAGCTGGGATTGTGGACGAGCGCTTCACCATGTCGGTGAACCTCAAGCCCGACCATGTGAGTGACTCTGAATCGACCCGCGAGATTTTTGATATTTTGCGTCAACACCGAGTACCCGCGTCCATGCTCCAAATCGAGGTAACCGAGCACCGGCTCCACACTCATGAGGACGACCTGTCCAACTCGTTGCACCGGCTTCGAGAGCGTGGCATCAAGGTGGCCATCGATGACTTCGGCGTAGAGGGTTCGAACATGGACCGCTTGCTCCAGATTCCGTGCGACACCGTAAAGATCGACCGCTCCTTCGTTTCAGAAATTGATGTGGACGAACGCGCTCAAGCCCGTCTCAAGGCAATCTTGGAGATCGTCGCTACCGAATCACTCACGCCAATTGCCGAGGGCGTCGAACGCAAAGCTCAAGCCGAGATACTCCAAGACTTCGGCGTTCGTCTCGGGCAAGGTTTCTTGTGGCACGCACCGATCTCCGCACTAGCGCTTACTCCGCTCCTCGGTCGGGCAAGTCGTTGGACAAGGCGACGTTCGGTAGCGGGTTCCTGAGCCCTATCGCCGCCGCAACCGCCATTTAGTGCCCCCGGCAGGACTCGAACCTGCAGTCGACGGGATAGAAGCCCGTTGCCTTA
>CAYUKM010000167.1:0-5502 GCA_964445255.1 uncultured Acidimicrobiales bacterium | reverse complement strand
GTGGTCGCTTCGACGAAATCGGCGTTGGTTACCGGAGTTGGTGAACCAGGACGCACCCGGACGAATTCGGTGAACAGAACATCGGGCCTGACGGTCGTGCCGAAGACCTCGCGCAAGCCTCGGTTCGTCACTCCCTGCATCGGCGCAAGAAGTAGCGGGTTTGGTTGCGTACCCCAAGGCAATGTGGATGTCGTGGAAATACGGGTCATCTCTGCATGAATCTATTCGACTTCGATATCGAGCAGTATCAGCGAGACCGACCCCCCAATCTCGGGTCGATTCAGTGGCGCCAAAACTGGAAGTGAGCACGCCCTGACGGACGTGCTCACTTCGTACTCTCTTCCAGATCTTTGGAACGTGCCAGGCACGTTACCTTCCCGCTACCAGCGGTAGTGAGCGAATGCCTTGTTGGACTCAGCCATCTTCTGGAGGTCCTCGCGCTGCTTAACCGAGTTACCGATTGAGTTCGATGCATCGAGCAATTCGTTTGCGAGACGTTGCGCCATCGAGCGCTCACGGCGACTGCGAGCGTTATTCACGATCCAGCGAACAGCCAAGGTGTTCGCACGGCGAGGACGAACCTCAACGGGCACCTGGTAGGTAGCGCCACCGACGCGGCGGCTGCGAACCTCAAGCTGAGGGCGGACGTTGTCTACCGCTCGCTTCAGGACTGCGAGTGAATCGCCGCCGGTCTTCTCGCCGACGGTGTTGAGTGCTTCGTACACAATGCGCTCAGCGGTAGCGCGCTTGCCACGCTGGAGAACCTTGTTAACGAATTGGGTGACGAGCACGGAGTCATAGACCGGATCTGCGGTGAGCTCGCGACGGGGTGCTGCATTCTTACGCATGTGCCTCAGCCCTTCTTCGCGCCGTAGCGGCTACGAGCTTGCTTGCGGTCACGGACACCAGAGGTGTCGAGCGTGCCGCGAATGACCTTATAGCGGACACCAGGAAGGTCCTTTACACGACCGCCACGTACCAGCACGATGCTGTGCTCTTGGAGGTTATGACCCTCGCCGGGGATGTAGGCGGTGACCTCAATACCGGAGGTCAGACGCACACGGCAGACCTTGCGAAGCGCAGAGTTCGGCTTCTTTGGTGTCGTGGTGTACACCTTCGTGCACACGCCGCGTCGTTGGGGAGCGCCTTTGAGCGCAGGAGTGGTTTCCTTGCGGCGCTTCGATTGACGGCCCTTTCGGACCAGTTGGTTGATGGTTGGCATGTTCTCCACTCTTGGCTCGGTGAACCTTCGCTTTTCGGGCGATGATCCCACTGGCTTCGTCAAGGCGGCCACAGGACGTGACCACCAGGGGCCCAACCGATGTCGGGCCAGCTGTGCATTCTATGGCTGCGGTCGACAAACGCAACTGGAGTAGGCCGATCGTGGGGCGTTTTGAACGCCTTTGGGTGGCCGTGAAACAGTCGTTCGATACCTAATGCTTCAGGTACTAAGTCCGATAGATAAAGGCGCAACTAGGTGCGCGCGTACTCTCGAGGCTTGATCGTTGTCGAACCTTCCCCCAAACGAAATGCAGATGGAATCGCCACCATCCCCGCAAAACGGCGCAGTTGACGAGGACACTCGTCGACGGTCCGCGTTCATTGTGCGGGCAACGCTCATCGTGGTGCCTGCAATCGTTGGCTTCCTGATCGCGTTCGCGATTCTCACTGCTCTGCGTCCATTCTCAAGTACCTGGGAGTTTGTTGCATGGTTCCTCGTCGCTCTGGTGATCAGTCTCATCACCAGCGTCTTCGTCGGTGACTACACGTTCGACTATCTTTCGCGAACGAAGGTCTACCATCAGGCGAACTCCTTTGACACAACCGTGGAAGAGCTATTCGGTTCGTCGCTACGAGAAGGCAACGCGAAGACGATTAAGCGCCAGGCGCTCGAACGAGGCCTAGACGCTGACTTCATCGACGACGTCGTCAGCCTGCTCACCCAACTCGGCGATCACGAACGTTTGACCCGAGGACACAGCGAGCGTGTTCGGGCGTACACCTCGTTGATCGGTAAGGAGATGGGGTTTAGAGATGAAGAGCTCGAGCGGTTGAACTGGTCGGCGTTGCTTCACGACATCGGAAAGCTCGACGTTCCGCCTTGGGTACTTTCATCGCCGAACAAGCCAACCGAGGCCGAATGGGAAACGCTCAAGCGCCACCCTGAGTCAGCACGACACCGGCTTCGACGCCTCGAGCGCACACTCGGCCCGAGCATCTACCAGGCTGCTCTTGAGCATCACGAAAAATGGGATGGCACTGGCTACCCGAACGGTTTGAAGGAAACCCAGATTTCGGTGTTCGGTCGGATTACCGCCGTCGCCGACGCGTTCGATGTGATGACCCACGCTCGCAGCTACAAGTCGGCGCAATCGATCGCCGAAGCCCGCCAAGAACTAACGGACCAGGCCGGGCGCCATTTCGATCCAGCGGTTGTTGCAGCGTTCATTCGCATCGGCGATGAAGACCTGAAACAGGTCCGTGGCTGGTCCGCTACCGTCGCTGGTGTAGCCGTCACGGGTTCTCAGTTGATCTCGGCTGGCGGTCGACTCGCCACCATCGCCGCCGCGGTGACCGGTCTCGGCATCGCTTCTAGCCAAACGTCGGTCACGACAACGACACCGCCTCCACCAGCGGTCGCCTTCCAAGAGACCACCACTACCGCGGTTCCCACGACCACGACCACTACGACCGAGGCGCCCACAACTACAACCACCACGATCGCGACAACCACCACGACCACGACTACCACCACTACCACGATTCCCCCACGCATGGCCACCGTGGTCTATGAGATCGGTACGAACGAGATCGATGGCGTTACCGTCGAACTCGCCGACGTCGACACATTAGAAGTGTTCTTCAACGGTGAACTCAACCAAATCGTCGAGCTCGAGCCTGGCCAACGCGCCGTGCCAATTACTTTCGACGTCACCGAGCTAACGCCGGGCGTTTATCCGGTGCGCTTTGATCTGTATTCCGATGACGTGCTGATCTCGTCCGACCAAACCGCTGTACCGGTCAGCTAGCCCCGAGAGCGGTTCACCGCGCTGATCACGGCGCGCATCGAGCTGGTCGTGATGTCTGGGTGTACCCCGCATCCCCACAGTTCCTGACCATCGATTTGCATCTCGACGAAGGTGACCGCCACCGCGTCACGTCCGGTGCCTTTGGCCTGCTCGTGATAGTCGAGCACTCGCAGTTCGGTTCCGACGAGCTCCTCGAGGCCGGACACGAAGGCCGACAGTGAACCGCTGCCGGACCCCTGCACCACCTTGGACTCGCCGTTCTCGCTAATACGAGCAGTGAGAAGCGTTCGGTCCTCGCCCTGCGCGTTCTGAGCGGCTTCGAACCCGTTCAGCAGATACGGGCCATCGAGGCTGAGGTAGGTGGCGTCGAACTCGTCGTAGATGTTCGACGCGGTCATCTCTTTGCCGGTGCGGTCGGTAATGCCCTGGATGACTCGGGTGAACTCGATCTGCATACGACGTGGAAGATCGAGGCTGTGCTCGGTCTTGAGCAAGTAGGCAACGCCCCCCTTGCCCGATTGGCTGTTGACCCGGACCACGTCTTCATAGCTGCGGCCGACGTCCTTGGGATCGATCGGGATATAGGGCACCTCAAAGAGCGGCGAATCAGAGTTCGCAAGCGCTTCGAAGCCCTTCTTGATCGCATCCTGATGGGAACCGCTGAACGCGGTATAGACCAAGTCGCCCACGTACGGATGGCGTGGATGGATCGGGAGCTGGTTGCAGTACTCAGCCGTCCGACGCAGTTCGTTGATGTTGGAAAGGTCGAGTTCTGGATCGACGCCCTGACTGAACAGGTTCATCGCCAGGTTGATCGCGTCGACATTGCCGGTGCGCTCACCATTGCCGAACAGCGTGCCCTCTACCCGGTCTGCGCCGGCCATCACACCGAGCTCCGCTGCGGCGACGCCTGTGCCGCGGTCGTTGTGAGGATGGAGGCTCAACACGATCTCGTCGCGACGGGCGAGGTTGCGGTGCATCCATTCGATCATGTCGGCGTAGATGTTCGGTGTGCTCATCTCGACCGTGGCTGGCAGGTTGATGATCACGGTGCGCTCGTCGGTTGGGTCGAGCACGTCGATCACTTCGTCGCAGATGCGCTTTGCGAAGGGCAGCTCCGTGCCGGTGAAGGACTCGGGGCTGTACTCGTAGTGGATCTGGGTGTCGGTGGTCGATTCGAGGTCGCGGCACAGCTGAGCGCCTTTCAGGGCGATGTCGACGATGCCGTCCTCATCGAGGCCGAATACCACCTTGCGCTGAAGCGTCGAGGTGGAGTTGTAGATGTGGACGATCGCTTGCTTGGCGCCGTCGACGGCCTCGAAGGTGCGACGGATCAGCCCTTCACGACATTGCGTGAGCACTTGGATCGTGACGTCGTCGGGAATCTTGCCCTGTTCGATGATCTCGCGAACGAAGTCAAAGTCGGTCTGCGATGCGCTGGGGAACCCGACCTCAATCTCTTTGAAGCCGGCGGCAACGAGAGCATCGAACATTCGGTGCTTGCGTTCGGAATCCATGGGCTCGATGAGCGCCTGGTTTCCGTCACGAAGGTCGACCGAGCACCACAGCGGCGCTTCGGTGATTGTTTTCGATGGCCACGTGCGATCGGGCAGATCGATCGGTGCGAATGGTTGGTATTTCTCCACCGGCATGGCCGATGGCTTCTGAGCTGAGCGACTGCTCATGGTGAATCTCCTCGAGGTGCGTAACGGTTATGGCAAATCCCGGTCGATCTGACAGACGTCAGTTCGCCGGGCCCATAAGTCGCAGGTCGAGAAGCAATCGGTTCACGGTGTTCACGCTACCAGACCCAACTCGGCACCCCCACTCCGAGGATTTGTGACCCTCCAGGCACCGCATAGGGGCCAAACGGGTCACAAATCCTGGGCTAGCCGAAGGTTGCGAGGTCAGCGATGAAGTCGTGTACGTGGTCGAGGGTCGGGGTTCGCTCCCCCTCCACTTTGCCGAGATCATCCCAGCGGCGTAGGTCGATCGCGACCGACGCGACTCGGCACACGGGCAGCCACCCATGACCCGATCGGCGCCATCCACAGCACGACTGGTGCGCCAGCGAGCCAAAGGCCAAAGATGTCGTAGCGACCTGCCGGTTCGGGTCCGAAGGGTTCGCCGCCGATCGACACCACTTGGTCACCCATCACACCGACGTCGATCTGCCCGTGCCCGATCCCGAGGATGAAAAACCCGATGAGGCTGACGGTGGCCATCGAGATGATCGACGTAGGAATGGCGACATCGACATCGACCTTTGCGACCAAGACCACGAAGACGAAGAGCAGCACGTCAGAACCCGAGCCAGTAAGCGAGGAGAAGCCCACCGGCGAGGGCGAAGGGTGTTTGATCCCGCACCAACCCGAGTCCGATGCCATCGAAGTCGATCTCGATGCCACCGTCGAGATGCGCGCCTTCCCTCGGCGCGACCCCATACGAATTTTTCACTTTCAACGCCACTTCA
>CAYUKM010000166.1:2064-5527 GCA_964445255.1 uncultured Acidimicrobiales bacterium | reverse complement strand
GCACCGAAACGGAGACGCCGTTGAGTGCAACGACGTCTCCGTGTCTGACGGTGAGATCCGATACGACCAGTGGCCGTTGTTCGGAGTCCATACATAGTCTCCGCTCTAGCTGGTGCTAGCGGATGAGGCCGCTATCTCGACCGACCAACTCGATCGCTCCGTAGTTGTCGTTCTCGGTGACGATGAACGACCCGGCGCCGAAGAGCTCAAGGATCTCCGCGTGCTCAGCGTTCGACTCATCGAGCCCGAGGAACGCCTCGGTCAACTCGTCGGTGAACCCATCGCCTAAACGAACATCGAGATCAGGCTGGGCAACCCAGTGATAATCGAAGAACGTCGGGGTGCGGAAGATCTCGATGACCTCGTCGGTGTTGATGGCGCCTTCTTCGACGCGTGCGTCCCACACTTGTGAGTTCAGGGCGCCAACTTCAAAGCTGCCAGCGGTGACGACCTCGATGGTCGCGTCGTGGCTGCCGGAGAAGCCGGGCTGACCAGCGAAGTCCGCTGCGGGATCGACGCCGGCCTCGTTCAAGAAGGCTTGTGGCATAAGGCGACCCGAGGTCGATGACTCCGAACCAAAGGTGAACGAACGTCCAACGATGCTCTGGAGATCCTCGACCGCGGTGAATGGTTCGATACCGCTGTCGGCCCGCGCGATGAAGACCGAGGTGAAGTCCTCGTCGATGTCGCGCTGAAGGATCGCCGTAGACCCTTCTACTTCGAGACGAGCCTGCACGCCGGTAAGACCACCGAACCACACGGCATCGAGGTCGCCGGTGCTGAAGCCCGTTACCGCCGCGTTGTACTCAGTCACCGGGACGTATACAACCTCAAGGTTGTCGATCTCGGCCTCGAGATAATTAGCCAGGAGATCGTACGTGCGCTGCAGGCGCTCCGGCTCCTGATCGGGAATAGCCCCGATGTTGAGGGTGCGGACGGCCGTGTCGGCTTCGTCCTCGAAGGCCGCATTTTCGACCCCCTCGGTTTCTCCTGCTACGTCCAACTCTGGGGAAGCTGCTTCGGTTGCTGTACCGCTACCGCAAGCAGCTGCCACCAGGACAAGAGCGAGGAGAGTAGCGATTAGTCGCCAACTGGCGACCTTCTTGGGAGACGTCATTGTGCGCCTCCCTTTGGGATCAAATGCATGATGTACCACCATGTAGTAGTTGGTTGTTACGCACCGCCGGGTGGCAGAAATCGCACGTCGCCCAGCATTGGCTGACCTGAGTATGCACCGGCTTCATGCAGCTCACCATTCGCCTTACCAACTTTTAACGCCTCACAACCGTGCAGCGCAAACAACGCTGCCGCGCGAAGGACTTATGGTCTGCCAAACCCGAACGGGTGCCCGTTGGCAAAGAACTCAAGTCGTTCGAGGTCCAGCCTGAGGTTCATTTCGAGCACGTGGAGAGCTCGCGGGATTCTGATACCAAGGTTGATCTTGGGGAGATTGAGGTCGCATGCCAGCTTGTCGAATCGGTCGGCGTCGCGTGTCATATCGAAACTGTAGATCGTCCGCAGGGCGCGTGGCGCTCCGTAGTGGCCGAAACGGCGTGATTTCACCGGGTTGTTCGTCTCTAGATATCAGCCGTTCATATCTGGAGGGCTGAGCCGCTTGATTAGGCGCAGGCGCTGCAGGTGCCGAGGAGGTCAAGGCGGTGTTCGGCGACGCTAAAGCGAGCGGTTAATGCGGCTTTGTGAAGGGCCTCGTCGAGTTGCTTTTCGGTTGCGGCATCGAGTTCGAAGTCGGCTACGTCACCGCAACTGTTACAGATCAGGTGGTGGTGGTGTCCGGTGAGGTGCTCTGCCAATTCGTAGCGTGCGAACTCATCGGAGGTCACGATCCGGCTTACTACACCAACCTCTTCGAGGATCGTGAGGTTCCGATAGACGCTCGACTGGGGGAGGGTGGTATCGATCTCGCCGATCTGGGTGATGGTGAGCGGGCGACCGCCGTCGATGAGTGCCTGTACCAAGCGCCTGCGCCCGGCGGTGTAGCGCTGGTCGGCCTTAGTCAGAAGTTCGGCGACTTCCTCGTCGATATCGGTCGCGCTCATAGCAATGAGGATAGCGAACATATCGGTCGACAATTAACTAGTGATGGTGATGGTGCGGGTCGTCGAGGATGAACGTGTCGGCGACCTGAATGAACTTTCCCCCGAATGCGTTGCGGAGGTTGTCTGCGTTCATCACTTCGTCTGGGGTTCCGAACGCGAGTGCAGAAGAGTTGAGCAACAGCACGTGGTTGCAAAGCCGAGCCTCCTCAAGGTCGTGGGTCGTCATCACCACAGTTCGGCCATTGGCGACCTCTTCGTCGACGAGATCCAAGATGATCGAACGCGACGTCATGTCGAGCCCGGTGATTGGTTCGTCGAGTAGAAGCACGTCGGTTTCCTGGGCGATGCCCTGCGCGACCAACACTCGCTGGCGCTGGCCACCGGAGAGTTCGTGGAGTTGTCGATCGGCGAGGTCGGCGACGCCGAGGCGTTCCAACGCGTTGTTTATGGCCGCCTTGTCCTTGGAGCTGAATCGTCCGAGCAGGCCGAGGGAGGGGTAACGAGCGAGCGAAACGGTGTCTCGGACGGTAATCGGGAGACTGCGATCAACATCGGTCGATTGCAAGACGAGTGCCGGCGCCTCGCCTGCGACGGTTGCGGTACCTGCTACGGCGTCGATCGTTCCAGCGAGCACGCCGAGCAGAGTGGACTTTCCCGAACCATTCGGCCCGATGATGGCTAGTGACGAAGCCTCGGGGACCTCTAGCGAGACGTCACAGAGGGCATGGGTGTCGCCGTAATCGGCGCAGAGGTTGACGGTGGAGATCGCCGAAGGCACCGGCTCAGAGTACGTGTGACGCATAAGAACAGAAACATGCCGGGGGCGGTTTGAAGTGAGCAACCCTAGGCTCTACGGTGGAGTTGGTAATCATTCTCATTCTTTAGCTGGAGTTTTCAATGCGGAAGCGAACCTTTAAACGATTGGCGGCCGCTGGTGCGGCTCTAAGCCTGGTAGCTGCAGCCTGTGGCTCAGAGGCCGAGGTATCTGTCGCTGGCGTGGCCGAGGACGCGCCGACCGTCGCCGTAACGACCAACATCTTGGGCGACGTGGTCGAAAACCTCGTTGGTGATCTCGCCAACGTCGAGATCATCATGCCGGTAGGCGCCGATCCGCACGACTTCCAAGCTTCGGCTCAGCAAGTAGCGCTCGTCGGCGACGCCGATGCGCTCGTTATCAACGGAGCGTTCTTCGAAGAAGGCCTTTGGGACATGGTTGAAGCCGCTGAAGACGACGGCATTTCTGTGCACCACGCGATCGACGCTGTTTCCACGATCGAATTCGCGGAAGGTGATAGTCATGGTCACGAAGGCGAGGAAGAGGGCGACGTCCACGACGAGGACGAAGAAGGCGACGTCCACGACGAGGACGAAGAAGGCGAAGAGCACGACGACGACGAAGAAGGCGA
>CAYUKM010000166.1:0-1964 GCA_964445255.1 uncultured Acidimicrobiales bacterium | reverse complement strand
ACGTCCACGACGAGGACGAAGAAGGCGAAGAGCACGACGACGACGAAGAAGGCGACGTCCACGACGAGGACGAAGAAGGCGACGAGCACGGTCACGAAGAAGGCGGCGCTGATCCACACTTCTTCACCGACCCGGTTCGCATGGCTGACGCCGTAGAGGGCATTTCCGCCTTCCTCATCGAGACCGTCGATGGCATTGACGCAGAAGCCGTACAGGCCAACGCAGACGCCTACGTTGCCGAACTTCAGGCGCTCGACACTGAGGTCACCGAGATTTTCGCCGACCTGTCTGACGAACAGCGTGTACTCATCACCAACCACGAGGTCTTCGGATACTTCGCCGACCAGTACGACTTCGAAGTCGTCGGCACGGTAATCCCAAGCGGCAGCACACTTGACGGCACGAGCGGCGGAGCATTCGCCGAGCTCGCCGAAGAGATTGAGCACGAGGGCGTTCCGGCGATCTTCAGCGACGTCTCTGCCTCAGACGAACTGATCTCGGCGCTTGCCGATGAGGTTGGCGACGTCGCAGTCGTCGAATTGTTCACCGAGTCGCTCGGCGATGCAGACTCTGGGGGTGCGACCTACATTGAGATGGTGCGAACCAACGCCAACCGCATGGCAGACGCCCTCGGTTCATAGCCGGAGGCAACAATGGAGTGGCTGATCGAAGCGTTCGAGCCTGCATTTATGCAGCGAGCGCTGATCGGTAGCGTCGTCGCCGTCATCGCAACATCAATCGTGGGAACGTGGGTTGTTCTCCGAGGACTTGCCTTCCTCGGTGACGCCCTCGCCCACGGCGTTATCCCAGGAATCGCGATTGCGGTTCTGGTGGGCTTTAACCCGCTAATTGGGGCCTTCATCGCAGCGCTCGTGATGAGTGGATTGGTGAGTGTTGTCTCTAACCGGACAACGGTTCGAGACGACACCGCCATTGGACTGCTATTCGTTGGGATGTTGGCCCTTGGGATCATCATCGTCAGCCGAGCGCGTTCGTTTGCTACCGAAGTGACCGCGTTGCTCTTCGGGAACGTCTTCGGCGTCACCACCGAGGACATTCGGAACCAGCTGATCGCAACCGTGATCGTCGTACTGGTAACCGTCGTGATGTACCGACCGTTTCTCGCACTGACCTTCAACCGGCAGAAAGCACAGACCCTGGGGATGCGCCCGCAGGTCACGCAGGCCGTACTGCTGACCCTGCTCACCGTCAGCATCGTGTCGAGCTTTCAGGCCATCGGCACCCTCTTAGTGTTCGGGCTCATCGTTGGGCCACCCGCGACGGCGACGCTGCTTGCCCGTCGTATCCCTGCGATCATGGGAGTGTCGATCGTGATCGGGACGCTGTCGGTGGTAGCTGGCTTACTGATCAGCTTTCACTTCGGTACCGCGGGCGGGGCCACAATTTCAGGTCTGAGTGTGCTGCAGTTCTTCGTCGTGTTAGCCGTGAAAGAAGCGGCCGTCGCTCTTCGTCGTAGCGACAACCCGGCCTTGGCTACGTAACAGGCGCACGCCCAGTCCATTCACGCTCCCCGATTAGCCGCTGGGGAGTCACTAATGTCTTTAGGTGGCTTACGTCTCCGACATCCGGATTCCGCGACGTGCTCTATCGCCGCAGGCAGCGGTCGGAAAGCGCATCGCCCTCGCAGCATCGCTCGTGATCTTCGTTGCGCTGGTCGTACGTCTTTCTCGTGACGGCTATGTCGATATCAACGACGACCCGATCGACATAATCGACGCCATCTATTACGCGTCGGTCACCGTAACGACCACCGGCTATGGCGATATCTCTGCGGTGAGTCGTGGCGCACGGCTCGGAACGATCCTTTTGATCACGCCGGCCCGCATCATGTTCTTGATCCTCGTCGTCTCGACGACGGTCGAGGTTCTCACCGAACAATCCCGCATTCTTCGTGCCAAACAACGTTGGAGACAAGACGTGAAAGATCACACCATCATCTGTGG
>CAYUKM010000165.1:0-5558 GCA_964445255.1 uncultured Acidimicrobiales bacterium | reverse complement strand
GAGCGTGTCGTTGAAGAGCACACCCGATACACCGTTGCCGGTTCCGTCTACTGCGGCTGCGAGTTCTGCTGCGAGTACTGGTACAGCGCCGTTTTCGGCTACGGCTTGTACACCAGGGCTCGCTTCTTCGCGAAGGTCAAACACCGACACGTCATTGCTGTGAAGCGCAACGTTCGGTGGGGTGAAGTACTGACCGCTCGTGTTATTCACGAAACGGATCTCATAGGTTGCTGCCGGGCCTGATGAAGCCCCGGCGGCTGTTGCTACAGCGGCTGTCGGTAGCAATACGGCAATCAAGCCGATCAAGATCACAAGTGATCTCTTAATGGATTGTCTCCTCATTCGTCCTCCTGGAACGGTTTGTGCGTCACGTTGCGTGACGAAAGTTACCTCCGGAGTACCAATACGCGGTTTCCAGATAAAGGACCGCTGAATTCTATTCAGGAAAGGTTAATATCCCTGAACTAAAGTTACGGAGAGTGGGTTCCGAAGGCCGGGCTCCTTTGATAAGGGCCGTCGAACGCATCGAGAAGCCGCGCGCAGGGGCAATTTGGAGAATCTTCGATTAGCCTTACGTGGTCCGGGATTCCCGGGCTATTTCTATTCCCTACTTGTATCCCCGATTTGAGCAACCGTGTCAGACACCTCTACCGAACAATTTGGAACCTTCGACGCTGAAGGTAACTACATTCCCCGCGCGATCGTCGAAAACGACGTAGCCGAAGCCGAGCTTGATGCGGCATATTCACAGTCGATGGTCACCGTTGAAGATGGCCAACTCGTTGAGGGGACCGTAGTAAAGGTTGACCGTGACGAGGTACTACTCGACATTGGCTACAAGGCAGAAGGTGTCATCCCGAGTCGCGAACTGAGCATTCGCAACGATGCGGATCCATTTGAGATCGTTTCGATGGGTGAGTCCGTCGAAGCACTGGTTCTACAGAAGGAAGATAAGGACGGCCGCCTCGTCCTTTCGAAGAAGCGTGCCCAGTACGAGCGTGCCTGGGGCAAGATCGAGGAGGTCAAAGAAGCCGACGGCATGGTCAAGGGCAATGTCATTGAGGTCGTCAAGGGCGGTCTCATCGTCGATATTGGTCTGCGCGGCTTCCTGCCAGCTTCGCTTGTGGAGCTCCGTCGAGTCCGGGATCTGCAGCCATACGTAGGTAAGGAGATCGAAGCCAAGATCATCGAGCTCGACAAGAACCGCAACAATGTTGTTCTTTCTCGCCGTGGTTGGCTCGAAGAGAACCAGCGTGAACAGCGTGGCGAGTTCCTCGATAACTTGAAGCCTGGCGAAGTCCGCACCGGAACAGTTTCATCCGTCGTCAACTTCGGTGCATTCGTTGATCTTGGTGGTATGGACGGCCTCGTCCACGTATCTGAACTGAGCTGGAAGCACGTCGATCACCCAGGATCGGTCGTTGCAGTTGGCGACGAGATTGAGGTACAGGTCCTCGAAGTCGACCTCAGCCGTGAGCGAATCAGCTTGTCGCTGAAGGCCACCCAACAGGATCCATGGCAAGAATTCGCATCAGATCACCGCCCAGGCGAGCTGGTGTACGGTCGAGTCACCAAGCTCGTGCCATTCGGTTCCTTCGTACAGGTCGGAGACGGCATCGAAGGCCTCGTGCACATCTCGGAAATGTCTGCTCACCACGTCGATCTTCCTGAGCAAGTAGTGACTCCGGGCGAAGAGCTTTGGGTCAAGATCATCGATCTCGACCTGCAGCGCCGTCGCATCAGCTTGTCGATCAAGCAAGCTGCTGAAGGTGGTGTCGTAGCTGCCGAGTACCAAGAGCACTTTGGCGAGCACGCATACGACGACCAAGGCAACTACATCGGATCGGACTACTCCGAAGGCCAAGAAGCTTGGGAAGAGTACTTTGCCGAGCACGGTGGCGAAGCCCCAGTGCCATCGGCTGGCGAGGGTGAAGAAGGCGACGGCGAAGCAGCCAGCGCCGAGGCGGGCGCAGAGACAGCTGAACCCATCGCTGCAACCGACGATGGCCAAGAACCACCGGCTGAGGAGGCAACTTTAGTCGAGTAGCGACCCCAAACTCGCTTTCGGCCACATAGGCCGGATGAATCATTAGGCATCCCGCTGAGTCAATGGCTCAGTGGGATGTTTTCGTTTTCAGGGATTTTTTCCCACTCGCGGTCGAAGATCTGCTCAACATGTCTGGCTGAAAGCCGACACATTCACTACGAACACGAGGGCCAAATTGGCCGAATGAGTGAGGTAGTCGTGGGATCTCGGAAGATCATGATGTTGGTTGGCTCGATCCTTATCGGGGCGATCGCAGGCTTTGCACTGTTGAACTACGTCAGAGGCGTAGAAGACAACATTGTCAGCGAAACTGCACGAGTTGAGGTCTGGGTAGTAGCCCAGGACATCGCCGCAGGGACAACTGCCGCCGATGTCAACCTCACCAATCGCCTAGAACAGCGAGAGGTGGAGACACAGTTCCGGCCCGCGAATGCCGTCACCGACCTGTCGCAGATTTCGGGACGGATTGCGGTGAACAACCTCGCTGCGAACCAGATTCTCGTTACGGGTATGTTCGATGACCCAGAGGCTGTGGAGACGACCTTCAACGACCTCCTTGAGAACGACCAGATCGCGTTCACCATCTCGATGGACCGGTTGCGGGCCGTTGGTGGCCTCGTTGAGCCAGGCGACTTTGTCGACATCATCGTGTCGAGCAACTTCACGCCACCGACCCTCGACGACACCGGTCTCGACGTGTTCCAAAGTACCGCCCAAGACTCGGTGTATCAGCGGCCAGCCCGTTTCCTCTACCGTGGTGTTCGCGTTCTCGGTGTCAATGATGACTTCGTTGGCCAGTCAGCTGAAGAGGCAGTTCCTGGCGCACAGCCAGAACCTACCGGTGCACTCCAACTGACTTTCGCACTTCCAGCCAACGCTACACAGAAGATCCTTTCCGTGTCGACTGGCGATCTCATCCTCGCTCTGAACCCTGACGACTTCGACCCAACCACCGAAGACAATGGCGCAGTTCCAAACCAGATTCCTGAGCTGATTCAGTTCGGTGATGACCTTCCTGGTGAGGACCCAGAACAGCTGACTCCATACGGTCCTGATGGCTTTGATTTCGATGCTCTTGTTGCCGAAGCAGGCGATGACGCCGCTGCCGATAACGCAGCAGCTGACGATGCCGTAACCGGTCTCTTCGAAGACGATGCCAGCACTGACGCTGACGTCGACGCTGAGGCTCCGGAAACAGCAGACGAGGAAGGCTAGACCTAATGGCAGCATTTGATTTCAACGACGTCGAGGGTCCCGCTGGCGTCGGTGCTGCTTTGGCAGTGGCCGTAGTCGAGCCGATAGCGGGAATCCGTCTTGACCTCGAGGATCGCTTAGGCCCTGGAATCTCCGGATTCGAGTCCGTGGAAGCAATCCTCCCACGTCTGAACGGCGGACCCACCGTAGTGGTGCTCGGCCCGTCATGTTCTGACAACGACGTACTCGCAACAGTAGAACGCACGCTTAGCCGCCGCCCCGAGGTCGGTGTGGTGCTGGTCGCCGATGAACTCTCGACGACAGTGCTTCAACAAGCTCTGCGCTCCGGTGTCAAGGACGTACTCACCTTGCAAGGTGACACACTCCAAGTCGTCGAAGCAATCGAACGTGTTGGATCTTCTCTTTCAGCTGCGCCTACGAGCTCCGGTGACGCTTCGGCTCCCATCGGAATCGGTGGCGAGAGCGGTGAACAAGGACGAGTAACGACCGTATTCTCGACCAAAGGTGGCTCCGGCAAGTCAGTCATGGCGACCAACCTCGCCGTGGTGCTTGCCGAACAGTCCGACGGACCCGTATGTCTCGTCGACGCCGACCTCCAGTTCGGTGACGTCGCCGTCATGATGAAGCTCGCTCCGAGTCACACCGTCGTGGACGCTGTCTCCAACATTGATCGCCTGGACTCGTCGCTACTCGACAGCCTTCTCGCTACTCATGAAGCGAGCGGTTTGCGAGTGTTGCCGGCTCCGCTTGAGCCTGCCTTCGCTGATCAGATCGGCGCTGGCGACATGGTCAAGATCATTGAAGTACTCCGGAACTTCTGTTCCCACGTGGTGATCGACACCCCGGCGTACTTCAACGACGTAGTGCTCGGACTCGTCGAGGTCTCCGACGACGTATTGCTCGTCGCAGGCATGGACATCCCGAACATCAAGAACGTCAAGATCGGTCTGCAGACCCTCCGCTTGCTCAACACGCCAATGGAGAAGCTGCGACTCATCTTGAACCGTGCGAACTCGAAGGTGAAGCTCGACATTGGTGGTGTTGAACGCACTCTCCAGGTCAGCGCAGATGCACTGATCCCAAGCGATGTCATCGTCCCCCAATCGGTCAACAAGGGCGTGCCCTTCGTGCTCTCCCACCCAAAGAGCGGCGTGGCCAAGTCCATTCGTCAGCTCGCTGAAACCATTGTCGACACCGAACAAGAAGTTCGTCGTCGTCGCGGCTAACGCCACCCACCAGAACTACTAGAAGTACCTAATCGAGGAGACCTGACTCATGTCGCTGTATGAACGCCTAAACGAGGTCCAAGGCGGTGGCGCTGGTGACCCAGCAAGCGCTGGCAATCCTGCCGCTGCTTCACCGGCAGCTGCCGGAGGGCCGGCAGCAAACGGTGTGCAGGAATTGCGTCGTCGTGTGCACGGCCGGCTCATCGACGAACTCGGGTCAATGCTGTATGACAGCGATATGCCTGAGGCCGAGCTCAACAAGCTGGTCTACACCAAGCTGGAGCAAGCGGTCGCCGAAGAGCACGTCCCGCTGTCGGCTGCTGATAAGCAGCGACTGATCGAGTCGATTGCAAACGATGTATTGGGCTATGGCCCGATCGAACCGCTTCTCAATGACGAGAGCGTTACGGAGATCATGGTCAACGGACCGAGCTCGGTCTACGTGGAGCGTGCCGGTAAGGCTGGCCTTGCTCCGGTGAAGTTCCTTGATGAAGACCATTTGCGTCGAGTGATCGAAAAGATCGTTGCTCAGGTCGGTCGTCGAATCGACGAGTCCTCACCATTGTGTGATGCTCGCCTACCTGATGGTTCACGTGTGAACGCGGTGATTCCGCCGCTCGCGATCGGTGGACCTTTCCTCACGATTCGTAAGTTTTCGAAGGACCCGCTCGGTATCGAAGACCTCATTGGCTTCGGAACCTTGACCCCTGCGGCCGCACGCTTCTTGCAGGCATGCATCATCGGCAAGCTCAACGTGATCATCTCCGGCGGTACCGGTTCGGGTAAGACCACCACGTTGAATGTGATGTCATCGTTCATCCCTGAGGGTGAGCGCGTCATCACGATTGAGGATGCAAAGGAACTTCAGCTCCGCCAGGACCACGTCCTGTGTATGGAGTCTCGTCCGCCAAACGTCGAAGGCAAGGGCGAGGTGTCGATTCGAGATCTCGTAAAGAACGCCTTGCGTATGCGTCCTGACCGAATTGTTGTCGGTGAGTGCCGTGGCGGCGAAGCGCTCGACATGTTGCAGGCGATGAACACCGGTCACGATGGCTCGCTCACCACAACTC
>CAYUKM010000164.1:0-5574 GCA_964445255.1 uncultured Acidimicrobiales bacterium | reverse complement strand
CCTAAGCGCCAAAAGTGCCGACCGGTATCGCAGGTAGTTAAGAAACCGGCCGTTGTTCAGCCATTTATGCGGTTTGGCCTTCAACTCGGGGAGAGCGATGTGTCGATGACCAGGCGCACGAGGGTGCCGTCATCGCCACTTTGAATGTCGGTGCGGTCCACCAATTTGCGCATTAACGGCAGGCCAAGACCGTTCTCAAAGAGGAGGCGGCGCGGATCTTCGGCGTCGGGGGCTGCCTCGACGGAGTCGGGATCGAACCCTGGTCCTCGATCTCGGACCGTCACCTCTACTTGGTGACCATGAGTGAAACAGCGAACTTCAATATGGCTGTCGGTTCCGGCCGCGTGGTGGGCCTCCACCGCGTTGGTAACCGCCTCGGAAACGGCGATCCGAAGGTCGTCGACTCGATCGTCACGACTGTCGGGGTCGATGGCGGCGGCAGCGGCCAACACAACGCGGACGAGCGCGATGTAGTCCGACTTCGCGGGCACGCGGAGTATGACCTCTTCGCCATACCCCGAATCTCCGTTTAGCTCGTTCATGCTTCGCCCCCGACGGTGTCGACGTGGAACAAGCCATCAACGTTTGCGACCGAGAGCAGTCGCAGCACTTCTCCAGAAGCGCGCAACGTGAGCGACCCTCCCACCTCGGCGATTCGCCTCCGAAGCCCGATAAGCACGCCAATGCCCGCCGAATCGACGAACGCGACCTGTTGGAGATCGATGACCAGCTCGGTCCATCCATCGCGAAGAGCTTCTTGGGTGGCGGAGCGAAATCCAGGAACCGCGGCAAGATCGAGTTCACCCAAGAGCGTCACGATCCACGCACCGTCATCATCGGAGCGGGCGTGCAGTTCCATATGTTCAGAGTAACGGCGCGGCCACTCCAGCTGGGCCATGTCCCACGCCTGAGGTCACCGAGGATGTCAGTGGCTGGTGGGATACTCGGGTGTGGCTGTTGTCGACTCCAACCCGATCGTTGACTTGGCGAGCCCTTTTTCCGATGGCAACTTCGATTCACTGATCGATGAGCTGACCGAAGATGGCCGCCTAGCCCATGTGGCGCACTTTCCGGCTCGCGAAGCCCGCTTCGCCGAACCAATCACATCAATTAGCCCTGAGGTGCGCCGCGCGCTCGGCGACGAGCAGCTCTACACACACCAGGCCGAGGCGATCGATCTCATCCGCTCTGGCCACTCGGTCGTGGTGGCTACTGGCACCGCTTCGGGTAAGTCTCGTTGTTTCCAAATTCCGATCGCTGAGGCCGCTAACCGTAAACGCTCGCAAGGCACAGCACTGCTGCTCTACCCCACCAAGGCCCTCGCCCAAGATCAGCTCCGCGCTCTACACACCATCGGCTTCGACAACGTGGTCGCGGGGACCTACGACGGCGACTCCACCTCGGAACAAAAGACATGGGTCCGATCCACGGCCAACGTGGTGTTGTCGAACCCGGAGATGCTGCACGCCTCGATGCTGCCAGGACATCAGCGTTGGGCAAAGTTCCTCGGCCGCCTCGAACATGTGGTGATCGATGAGCTGCACGTGTTGCGCG
This sequence comes from uncultured Acidimicrobiales bacterium, assembly GCA_964445255.1. Lineage (GTDB taxonomy): Bacteria > Actinomycetota > Acidimicrobiia > Acidimicrobiales > SHLQ01 > SHLQ01. Next base: position 4,020 of record CAYUKM010000164.1, on the reverse strand, counting down.
GGATCTTCGGCACCCACGTGGCACATCTACTTCGCCGGCTGCGTCGGATGTGTCATCACTACGGTTCGGACCCCCGCTTCATCTTCACCTCGGCCACGATCGGCGAACCCGGGCTCTTGGCGAGTCAACTCTGCGGCATGCCGGTCACCGAGGTCACCAATGACGGCTCACCCAGGGGCGAGCGCAGGCTCGTCATGGTGAACCCACCCGTGGTCGACGAGACGCAGGGGCTCCGGACCTCGGCCAACAGCGAGTCGGCCTCGATCGCCGCGCGGCTGATCAAGGCCGACCACCGCACGATCGTCTTTTGCCGAAGCCGCCGTGGCACCGAACTCGTCACCGCCGACATCTCCCGTCGCCTCCCGGGAGACGACTCAAAGGTCCGTGCGTATCGAGCCGGGTACCTCACCGCCGAACGTCGCACGATTGAACACGAACTCTTCGAGGGAGCGTTGAAGGGTGTGGTTGCGACCTCCGCTCTTGAGCTCGGTGTCGATATCGGTGGGCTCGACGCTTGCGTACTCAATGGGTTCCCCGGCACCGTGGCGTCGATGTGGCAACAGATCGGGCGTGCCGGTCGCGGCCTGCAGCCGAGCGCTGCCGTCTTGGTCGCTGGCGACGATCAACTCGACCAGTGGATTATGAAACACCCCCGGGAGCTGTTGGAGCGACCCCCAGAGCGCGCGGTGATCAACCCCGAGAACCCGTTCGTGCTCGGCCCACACCTAGCATGCGCCGCGTTCGAGAAGCCCTTGGCCCCCGACGACGACAAGTACTGGGGCGACGCCCTCGATGACGGTGTGCGAGACCTGGTTCTCGGTGACCGGTTGGTGCTCAAGCCGGGCAACGGCCACCGACTCGGCGTCTACGCGGGGCGAGACCGTCCGAGCCGAGCGATCGGCCTTCGCTCGTCGAGCTCCGACGAGGTGCAGATCATCAGCGCGAACGGAACCCTGGTCGGCACGGTCGACTCAGCACGGGCATGCAGCGCCGTGCACACCGGCGCGATCTATCTGCACCAAGGCCGTCCGTATCGGGTTCAGTCACTCGACCTCGACGACCGAGTTGCGACCGTTGAAGACTCCGACGGCGCGGAGTACACCCAGGCGCGCACCACCGTCGACATCACGATCTCGCGAACCGACGCCACCACCCCACTCGGAAACAGCGGAGCGGAGGTGTGCTTGGGCGCAGTCGATGTGACCAGCCAGGTGGTCGGTTACCAGCGGCGTGAGGTTCGCAGCCGGCGCATCCTCGCTCACGAAACGCTCGACCTGCCACCTGCAACACTGTCGACCCGAGCGTTCTGGTTCACGGTTCCGGTGCCGGTAATCGAACAAGCCAACGTCGACGCATCGGTTGTGCCCGGAACGTTGCATGCCGCCGAGCATGCGGCGATCGGGATGCTGCCACTCTTCACGATCTGTGACCGTTGGGATGTGGGTGGTGTCTCCACCCCGTGGCACTCAGGTGCGAATGGTCCGGCGGTATTCATCTATGACGCCCACCCGGGCGGCGCGGGCGTCGCCGAGTTGGGCTACGAGCAGCACCTCACCTTGCTCTCAGCCACCCTCGACTCGATGCGTCAATGCTCCTGCACCGAGGGCTGTCCGTCGTGCGTCCAGTCACCCAAATGCGGCAACGGCAACGAACCCCTCGACAAGAACGGCGCGATCGCCCTGCTCGACGTGTTGCTGGACGGCGTCTAGCGGCAGGTGTCGGAGATGGTGTCGACGAATTCGATGAGAAGGTCCCATCCGGCTTGGGTTTGTTGAGCCAAGGCGTCGGCATTGCCCGGGAAGAAGGCGCGACACGCTGGTGCTTCTCGCTCGTTGGCGAGTTCGCCTCCGGGTCGGAGGAGTCCAGCGATGGCCTCTTCGGCCGTTTCTGCTGGAGTTCCCCAGACCTCCAGATCAGGCAACTGCTGTAGCAGCGGAATGATCGGGCTTGGACGAGGCCGGTCTACGAGGGCCAACTGCAAGAACCGTTGGTCCTCACCAGGAGGGTTGTATGCGATCTGCCCGAGGCGCCTGGTCCTCGGCGGGGCATCGAGGAAACCCGAGGCTTCGAAGAAGATGCCCTTGAGCGCAATGGTGTGGGCGTCGGTTCCGAACAGGTTCCAGTCGAATCCCTGGCCCTCTACATCTCCCAGCAGGAGAACGACGTCGTCAGATGTGGTGATGTTCGAGTCGAAGACATCGTCTTCGAACCAGGTCACGACGTAGCCCGCGTTGAGTAGGGCTTCTTGCAGACGAGCCGTGTTCGGATCGGCGGCTGGGTCGGCGTGGGTGGAAACCACAACGATGACTCCGTCGGAGGCCGTTCCGCTAAGGATGGTGACGAATCGGGAGTTTTCGGACTCGTTGCCAGAACCGTCGACCGCTCGTACCGCATAGCTCAGCGTCTGACCTACTGCGACATCATCGAACAGCATTGGATCGACTGTGTCGATCTCTGTGGTTTCGCCGTTGAGGATACGGGTAACGATGTATCGATCGATGCCCGAGAAGTCGGTACTCGTGCGCCAGGTGATCGATACACCCTCGGTCGATTCGACCGTGGTCGGTGTTCCAGGGCGGGTCGGTGGGTTGGCGTCAACGCCGACTTGGACGGGAAGGGCTTCGCTTCGCTCGCTTGCACCCGCGTCATTGATCGCCGTCACGGTGTAGGTGAAGACATCGCCGTCGGTGAGGTCGCCATCAGTGAACGTTGGCTCGGTGGTAGCGAACATCTCGGTGGTTCCGATCGATCCGACTCGGGTGACCTCGTACCCGGTCACGCTTCCGTCTCGAGACTCGTCCCATCCGAGGGTCACGCTTCCTGCGGCGTTAGCGGTCACGACGAGCCCGACGGGCGCACTCGGTTCCTCGGGGACCTCGTCTACCTCAACTTCTTCGGCAATTTCATCTGCGTCCGCCGGATCCAGAGGTTCTTCGTCTGGCGCTGCTGTGGTGCTGGAACTCGTGGTGGGAGTTTCTGCAGGAGGACTCGCCGACTCGCCTCCCGTGCACGCAGCCGCGATGAGGCTGAAGACCGCGAACAGCAAGGCGCGGAGTCCTAGCTTGACCCGCCGCTGGTGTTTACTCATGGAGTTCACGTCGTTGATCTCTCTCGATGTAGAGGAAAACGTTAGCTCGCAGCAAAGTCGCCGCGGCTGCACCTTATGTTCGTCGGCCAAACTTGGCCGTCACCTAATGAAATAGTTTGCGATTTCACCAGGGTGGGTGCGAGTTTGTCGATCGGGAACTTTCAACCGTTTGAACCTATGCTCGCAACAAATCAGAGGCGTTCGGCCTCTGGGGGAGATTGGGGAGTTGCCACGTGAGTGAGCGGTACGTTTCGATTGCCAACAGCGGGGTTCAGATAGGTGCTGCGCTGCACGCCTTTTTGGTCGAGGAAGCGCTTCCGCTGAGCAGCGTCGACGAGCCAACGTTCTTCGCGGCGATGAATGACCTGATCTCGAGCTTCACTCCCCGAAATCGAGAACTCCTAGAGGTTCGTGCCGACATGCAGGCGCACATCGATCAGTGGCATCTCGAACGCCGAGGTTCGCCTCACGACTCCGAGGAGTATCGACGCTTCCTGGAGGACCTCGGTTACCTCGTTCCCCCTGGAGCGGACTTCTCCGTTACTACCGAGGACGTCGACGACGAGATCAGTTCTGTGCCGGGCCCACAGCTCGTGGTGCCGGTCATGAACGCTCGCTACGCCATCAACGCTGCGAACGCGCGTTGGGGAAGTCTGTATGACGCGCTGTACGGGACCGATGTCATCTCACCCCCTCCCCCTCCCGGTCCGTACGACGGGGCCCGCGGTGAGGAGGTCATCGCCTACGGCCGCCAGTACCTCGACACGGTGGCACCGTTGGCGAACGGTTCGCACAAAGGAACAACCGGCTATGTGATCGAGGATGGGCGTCTGAGAGTGACACTGGCCAACGGAACGACCACCTCCCTCGCCGAGCCAACTCAGCTAGCCGCCTTCGACGGTTCGACCGACTCGCCGTCGGCGATCTTGTTC
>CAYUKM010000163.1:0-5586 GCA_964445255.1 uncultured Acidimicrobiales bacterium | reverse complement strand
GGGTGGCACGTACCTTCATGGATGAAACCCGAGTCGACATCGTGTGGTCTCCGGTTGACGACGCGGACACCTACCGGCTCTACGTTGTCCCGACCGCTCAAGCCAACTACGAGGCGCTTGCCGTGGGTGACCTCGATGGCACCGAACTCATTTACGACGGTCTGGAGTTCGGCTTTGTCGATGCAAATGTGCCGGCGAACAGCTTCCTCACCTACGTACTCGTGGCCGAGGTTGGTGACGCATTCACCGAACCCCGATGGACCGAGGCGCTCACCACCTCCGATATCACGCCGCCGACGCCGATCACGGGCCTCACCGCAATAGCGACCGACGAAGGAGTGCTCCTTGAATGGGAGCCATCGTTCGACGACGTCGAGTTCGCGGCGTACTCGGTGAACGTCCTCAACGACAGCGGCAACTTTGAATACATCGGTGGGGGCACCGAGGAAAACCAAACCTCGTTTATCGACACCGAAGCCCCGAGTGGCTCGGTGACCTATCTCGTCCAAGCCTTCGACTTCCACGACAATGGATCGGAGTTTGTCGAGGTCACCGTCGAGGTTCCCTAATCCGGTAGTGTCCGACCGATGACAGGCGATCTCGCAGCCCAAGTCGCTCAGCTCTGCGCTGCTGGCCAGGACGACCTCGCAATCGAGATCGGCGAACGTCTGGTGGTGGATGCCCCTGGTGATGTCGACCTGCGGCTTCGCTTGGGTTTTGTCTATGGTGCACTCGAGCGATTCGACGAGGCTTTCGCGCACCTTGACGCGGCGGAGCACCACGCTGAAGGTGCTCGGGCTGATGTCTTTGCCCAACGCGCGAATCTGGAGAGCTTCAGCGGGCGAGGCCAGGCGAAGCCAACAGCTGCTCGGGCGATCGAGATCGAACCGCTCCAACCGCAGTGGGTGTATTTCCTTGCAGAGCACCCGCTGCAAGGAGACTTCCTAGTCCTCGATGACGCCAAGGTGGTTTTCTCGCCGGTTCCAAAGAGTGCGAGCACGAGCCTCAAGCAACTCTTCAGGCAACTCGAACCCAGCCCCAACGGTGAACGTGCACATCAACAGTTCGGTGGTGAGCGGTTGCGGCTAGATCGTCTACGCCTCCCCGAGCTGAACCTTGAGGACTACTACCGATTCGCCATCCAACGAGACGACCTTGATCGTTTCGTCTCGTATTACCGCCGCAACGTCGAGCAGTCGGGGTCGCTACGTCGAGCGGGCCATGACCTCGATAGCTACCTCGGTCTTTCTACCGAACCGGGCATCGATGAACTGGCAACCAACCTTGCCCGCTATCAATACGTCTTTCTGGACGTTCGCCACCACACCTTGCCGAGTCGCGCGTACGTGCACAGCGAACCCGACTTCTATAACGACGTGTTTGCCCTAGATGAGCTCGATCAGCTCGCGCAGCGACTGCGTGGTCACACCGGCGACCGGGTCACGATCGCCCATAAGCTTCGTTCGCTCGATCCGTCGGACGACGCACTGAACCCGGAGAGTGTCAACGCACTCGACGCATACTTCGGTTACTAGCAGCGAGTGTGACAGTGCCGAGTTGGTAGCGCGAGGATGGCCGACATGGAACGCACCAAGATCGCCGTAGCTCCACAGTCTCGACCCGCGATGTATGAGGCAATGACCGCTGCCGTCGAGGCGGCTGGAGCCGAGGTCGTGCCAGTCGCTGAGGCCTCGGCTCTGATGTGGGCCGACCCGGCCGCGGCCGATGAGTTCCCGGGGGTCGTCGCATCCGCCCCTGACTTGGCCTGGGTGCAGTTGCCCTATGCAGGGATCGAGAACTTTGCCAATCAACTCGACCCGAACCTTACGTGGAGCTGTGGCAAAGGTGTCTACGCCGACCCGGTTGCCGAGCACGTGATCGCGTTGACGCTCGCCGGCTTTCGCTATTTGCACGAAGCGATACCCGCTTCCTCGTGGCCCGCTCAACAGGGGCGGAACCTCTTGGGCGCGAACGTCGTGGTGATTGGAGCGGGTGGGATCACCGAGTCGCTCCTCCGATTGCTTGAACCATGGGGGACCCGAGTGAGCGTCGTTCGTCGCCGGTCCGAACCGATGGCCGGGGTAGTACGCACGGTCGCCCAATCCGACTCCGCCGCGGTTTACGAGTTGTTGTCGGAAGCGGACGCTGTAGTGCTCGCGGCAGCACTGACCCCGGAAACGCAGGGGATGGTCGACGCCGCGTTTCTCGAAGCCATGCAGGAACACGCCTGGTTGATCAACGTGGCGCGTGGCGGTCACGTCGACCACAACGCGCTCCTCGAATCGCTTCGATCCGATGGCATCGGCGGCGCAGCGCTTGACGTCACCACGCCAGAACCGCTGCCCGACGGTCACCCCCTCTGGGACGAACCGCGCTGCATCATCACGCCGCACGTCGCCAACACCCCCGAAATGGGTCTGCCGCTTATCGCCAACCGCGTACGCCAGAACGTTGAGCGCTGGATCGGTCAGGACGAGCTCATCGGCCTAGTCGACGTAGAGGCTGGGTACTAGCGCTTCGTATCGCTCCGCCGTACCCGCCAAATGGATCGGACGGAGAGTATTGCACCCCACACAAACACGATGCCTAGGGCCATGTGCCCGAACTCAGTTCTCTGCTGGCGCACCGGTGGTCGGTGATTCGATAGCTGATCTTTCCTCCAAAGGTGGGCTCGACTGTGAGAGCAACGCCATCAGGGTCGATGGCGCGAAAGCCCGTACCGAGGTGATGTCGATTGTCTGGAAGTGCGAAGGCGGTAACTGTCCAGCCCTGGGCACGAAAGGCATCAGCCTCTCGTTCGACTAGCGGCGCGAGATCCACGCTTAATGTGTCGAACTTGAAGGTCGCGATGTTGACATTGCAGGAGGCGTCTTTGATGTTCCACGGGTGTTCCTCGCGAATCGTGAGGAGCGAGTCCCGAGGGAGCTGGGAGACCGGCGTGATGACCCGTTCAACTTCTGACCGGGTTGCCCGTTCGGAGAGGTTGGAAGCTGCGGAGTTGGTTGCTGGGATCAGAACGAGCAGGGTTCCGATCAACACCACGGCAATGTCGAATGGCGAATTCGTTGCGCGTGTAGCCAACCGCCAAGCGGATCGGATGAAGAGGGCTACGCCCACAACGAATGCGATTCCCATGACGATCAAGATTGCGACGAGAAACGCCACGGCCTCAGGGGTGAATATGGTTCCCGCGAAGATTGACGTGGACATGTATTCATCGTCGACGCACAACGCTCACTTGGACCCCCGGGGATTCCCCCAAAGATCTCTGGGGGATATCGGTGAATTCACGATGAATGGGATGCGTTTCAAAGAGGCCCCGCTAGCTTGTCCCGATGGGAGACTTCCACCAGTTCGGGCCGATCTCCACGCTGCACAAGTTGTCGGCAAGACCGGTCGAAAGCCTCGAAGAGGACCTTGTCGAGTGGTCGAAGACCCGACCGATGTCGCTGGTCATGCCAGCGTTGTACTCCGAGCTCAGCCGTCCTGCGTTGTCGAACATCGTCGACGAGCTGGCGCAGGTCCCGTACCTCGGAGAAGTCATCGTGGGTATCGATCGCGCGAACGAGGAGGAGTTCGAGCACGCGAAAGAGTTCTTCTCCCGGTTACCCCAGCGCACCCGACTGTTGTGGCACGACGGTCCCCGCATGCTCGACCTCGATGCCGAGTTCGATGCGCTCGGCATCGCTCCGAACGAAGCGGGCAAAGGACGAAACGTCTGGTACTGCATGGGCTACTACCTGGCTTCGGGTCGTGCCCAGGCCGTGGCGCTCCACGACGCCGACGTGCTCACGTACAAACGGGAGATGCTGGCCCGGCTTCTCTACCCGGTTGCCCACCCGACATTCGGCTATGCGTTCGCCAAGGGCTATTACTTCCGCACCGATGGCGAGAAGCTCAATGGTCGTGTCGCACGCCTGATGGTTGCACCGCTGCTCCATGCACTGCGAGTGACCCTCGATCACAGCGACGAGTATCTCGAGTTCCTGCAGAGCTTTCGCTACCCCCTCGCCGGCGAGTTCGCGATGCACACCAACGTGGTTCGTAACATGCGCTTTCCCAGCGACTGGGGTCTCGAGATCGGGGTGCTATCGGAGCTCTACCGTCGCTACACCCCGCAGCGGATCTGCCAGGTGGACATCGCCGGAGCGTACGACCACAAGCACCAGAAGGTGTCTGAAGACGACAAGGAGAAGGGTCTCCACAAGATGGCGATCGATATCGCCAAGGCGATGTTCCGGAAGCTCGCCGTCGACGGTGAGATCTTCACGCCGGAGACCTTCCGCACGATCAAGGCCAGCTACTACCGCACCGCTCTCGATCACGTAGACCGTTATCACAACGACTCGGTCATCAATGGCTTCACCAGCCACCGCCATGCCGAAGAGGCGATGGTCGAGTTGTTCGCCCAGTCGATCATGGACGCAGGCGGCAGCTTCTTGGCCAACCCGATGGAGACGCCGTTCATCGCTTCATGGTCGCGAGTGATGAGTGCCATGCCGAACGTTTTCGATCGCATCAACGACGCCGTCGAAGCCGACAACGCGTAGACCGTTGGAGATCACCGCTCGGGCAATCCTGTTCGACAACGACGGGGTGCTCGTGAACTCTCACGCCGAGAGCTCGGTGGCTTGGCAGCAACTGTGTAGTGAATTCGGGATGGACTTCGACGTCGTCTCCAAAGAGTTCGTCGGACGTCGGGCCGAGGATACCCTCGCGGAGTTCGTGGAACCCGCTCGGCTTGCCGATGCGATCGACAGACTCGAAGATCTCGAGGTGGAGGCGGCGATTCACACCCCGCTGATGCCACGCGCGGATCTGTTCCTCGCCGCCCTAGGCGAGTCCCCGTGGGCGGTGGTGACATCGGCGAGTCGCCGCCTTGCCGAGGCCCGGTGGAAGGCCGCTGGTATCGACGCACCGGCGACGGTGACCGCCGATGACGTATCGAGCGGCAAACCCAGCCCTGAGCCGTATCTGACCGGCGCAGCGAGACTCGGAGTCGATCCGAAAGACTGCCTCGTATTCGAAGACTCGGTTGCCGGCTATCGAGCGGGTGTCGCAGCCGGTGCCCGAGTGATCGCCATAGGAGATGTTCCCTGGCCCGAAGAGCCGCTAGCCCGCATCCACTCCTACGCCGACTTGGTCGATGTGCAGACCTCGGTCGATGGGGTGTCGTTTCGAGTGGTGTAAACCAGCTACCGGCCAAAAATGGGACGAAGGTTCGCCCTCCAAGGCTCGGTGTGGTTCCTTCAGAAGCGCCGGAATGGACCGCTCTGAACTCGACGCACATACTTGATTACATCATTACAATGAATGAGGGCCGGTGAATTGCCCCATTCGATTGGGATGCAAGGACGTGTGAGGAACAACAGCGATGAACGATCAACAAGAACGAAAAGGGCGAGGACGTAAGGGCCGCGGTGGCCCACGAGGCGGCGGACCCGGCGGACGACGTGGCCGCGGCGGCCGTCACCCCGAGCCGCCAACGACCTCAGCAGAAGAACTGCGAGCGTGGTTCGCTGGCAACTTGTCCGACGACTGGTTCACCGAGCCGGTCGCGATCCGCTTCGACCGAGACGAGGTCAT
>CAYUKM010000162.1:0-5587 GCA_964445255.1 uncultured Acidimicrobiales bacterium | reverse complement strand
GTGCCGAGTGGCCCTACGACGAACCGACTACTTCGATGCGGCCTCAAGGGCCATGGTCGCGTCTTCCCATTCGGTCATTAGCTGCGCCGCTCGATCCTTCGCCGCATCGTGGGCCGCAACGAGTTCCTTGACCTTGTCTGCATCTTCGTACACCGCAGGGTCGGCGAGTTGGGCTTGTAGGTCGGCCACTTCGGCCTCGGCCTTCTCCCACTTGCGCTCGGCTGCCTGCTGTTTCTTGCGAAGGTCACGCGTGTTGGCGTGGCCGGTGTTTCGCTTCTCCGCTTCGGCGCGCTTACGAGCCTTCTTTTGATCGGACTTCTTGGGCTTCGAACTTCCCGCGGATTTGGGAACGGGGCCAACGTCTGCAGCAACCGAGCCGAGTGGGTTGAGCACTTCTTCGCTGACACCATCGTGCCAAATCGCCTTGCCACCGCGAACTTCGATGAGCGCATCGCACACGCTGCGGATGAGGTGGCGATCGTGAGTAACCAAGAGAACGGTGCCGGGGTACGCGCGCAGCGCATCTTCCAACACATCGCAGCTGGGTAGGTCGAGGTGGTTGGTGGGCTCATCGAGAACCAACAAGTTGACGGGTACGACCATGATCTTTGCCAAGGCGAGCCGCGTTCGTTCGCCACCGGACAGTTCGATGATCTTGCGGTCGGCAGCGTCACCGGTGAAACCGAACGATCCGAGCACCGTCCGCCAATTGCGTGTCGAGTTCTTTGGGGTCACTCCGAGCAGTTCGCCTAAAACCGTCTTCGTTGTGTCCATGTCTTCGGCCTGATCCTGCGCAAAGGCGGCGAGGTCGACATTGGAACCGAGAGTCACCGATCCCGTCGTCGGCTCGAGGTCACCGGTGAGGAGGCGGATCAGAGTGGTCTTGCCGGCACCGTTTGGTCCGACGAGACCTATCTTTTGGCCCCGCTCCACCACGAAGTTGACGTCTTCAAGGATCGTGGTGCCGTCGTATCCGACACTGGCTCCCTCGACCTCGGCGACCACTCGGGACGACCGTTGCGGTTGGGGGAAGTCGAACTTGGCCGCGATTTCCTTCTCCGTTGGCACTTCGATCAGTTCCAACTTCTCCATTGCTTTGATGCGGCTCTGCACCTGCTTGGCCTTGGTGGCCTTGTAGCGGAAGCGATCGACGAACGCCTCTGTGGCGGCGATCTGGCGGCGTTGTTGTTCGGCCTGTGCGGTCAGCTGGGCGATGCGTTCCTCGCGTGCCGCCACGTACTCAAGGAACGTACCGACGTACTCCTGCGCCACGCCCACACTGATCTCGAGGATTCGGTTGGCGACTGCATCGATGAAGTCCCGATCGTGCGACACGAACAAGAGCGCCCCGCTCCAGGCGGCGAGGTGATTCTCTAACCATGCCACCGAGTCGACGTCGAGGTGGTTGGTGGGCTCATCGAGGATCAATACATCGGGATTCGACAACAGCAGGCGAGCAAGAGCGACTCGCATTCGCCACCCTCCGGACAGCTCCTTGATCGGCCGCTCGTTCCAGTCCGGCGGAAATCCCAGGCCCGCGAGCACTCGGTGAGCCTCGGACTCGAGCGCGTATCCGCCATGGGTTTCGAACTCGGACTGGGCCTGCCCGTACTGCTCAATGATGCGGTCCATGTTCGATCCATCATCGGTTTCGAGCTCCGCCTCAAGCGCCCGGAGTCGCTGCGCGATGTCACGGATGTGCTCTGCACCATCGAGTGTTTCGGCCAGGACTGACCGATCGGTCGCCTCGGGAAGTTCTTGGGCCAGGTAGCCGATGCGAAGGTCCTTCGGCTTGTGAATCACACCACCGTCGGGGTCTTGGACGCCCATGATCGATTCGAGCAACGTGGTCTTGCCGACCCCGTTTCCACCGATCAGCGCGATGCGGCGGCCATCGGAAAGCTGCAGCGTGACGTCGGTAAAGAGCGTCCGCGCCCCATGGGCCTTCGACAATCCCGACACGGTAAGCACCCGCTAAAGGATAGGAGCGCCATACGATTCACAACGTGGTATCTGCGACATCAGCGGCGGTACAAAGCCCAAACGAGTCCGAATTAGCCCAACGGGCACAACTTCGTCGTATGAAGGGGTTCGCGACGTTGTTGCTCGTGGTGGCTGCCGTCATCTTCTTCATTGCTCGCGCCAATCAGGATTCAGCACCGTGGATTGGGTTCGTTCGCGCAACGGCGGAAGCTGCCATGGTCGGTGCGCTCGCTGACTGGTTCGCGGTGACCGCGCTGTTCAAGCACCCGCTTGGTCTGCCGATTCCACACACCGCCATCATCCCGAAGCGTAAAAACGACATCGGCGAAGGCCTCGGCGAGTTTGTGCAGTCGAACTTTCTCACTGGGGAAGTCGTGGCAGAGAAGCTCCAAGGCGTGGAGATGTCGAGGCGTCTCGGCCTCTGGCTTCGCGAACGGGCGAACGCCGAGTCGACAGTCTCGGAGGTGGCGGTTGTCGTGTCCGCAGTGTCCGATGTACTCAGTGATGATGAGGATGTTCGACTGATGGTCGACTCGTTGGTGCGGGACCGACTCGGCCGAGTGCCAGTAGCGCCGATTCTTGGACGGGTCATCGACGCGGGAATGGATGGCGAGCATCACCACGAGCTGTACAACACGGTGCTCAAAGGCGCGGCCAATTTCCTCGAAGACAACCGCACCACCTTCCGCCGCCGCCTGACGAACGAATCGCCGTGGTGGGTGCCCGAGCCCATCGATGATCGCATCTTTGACAAGATCTACGGCGCCGTGATGACCTTCCTGCGAGAGGTCGATAGCGACCCGGATCATCACATCAAACGAGATGTCGACTTCCGTTCCCGCGAGTTCGCCGAGCGACTACGCAGCGATGAACGCATGATCGAGCAGGGCGAGCAACTCAAACAAGAGCTACTCGACCACTCCGAGTTTCAGGCCTGGACGAAAGACCTCTGGTCCTCGCTGCAGCGCGGCTTTGGAGACGCTACCCGTGATGCCGATTCCGACGTCCGCCGTCGAATCACCGAAGCAATCATCACCCTGGCGGACCGCTTGGTCGACGACCCGGCACTGCAAGCAAAGGTCGACAACTGGCTCGAGTCGATCGTGGTCTATCTGGCTGAGGCAGGACGCGGCGAGATCGGCGCGCTGATCGCAAACACGGTCGAAGGCTGGGATGCCAAAGACACCGCAGACCGCATCGAACTTCAGGTCGGACGAGACCTGCAGTTCATCCGCATCAACGGCACCATCGTCGGGGGCCTGGCCGGATTCATCATCCACGCCATCTCCGAAGTGTTCTTCTGATCCCTACGGGGCAGCGGCTCCGCCGCGATTTTGCCCCTTCGGGCTGCAGAAGAAGATTTCCTCCCTCTGGGGGCCGTTGCACGGAGCCGGATTGTGACCGCTGGAGCGAGGAACGAGCGGGAAAGTCAGAGGGTCCAGACAGTGTCGGTTGTGGGGAGCGTTGCCGGGTTGAAGCGGTCGAGAAGATCGTCCATGGATGGGATCGCGGTGTTGTTGGCGCACCATAGGCCGATGCCGACGGCGAGTTCTCGGCGGATGTCGTTGGGGTCTCGCCCGAGTTCGCTGAGTTCTGCAAGGTTGACGCCACCACCTCGCTTCGCCAGGCGTTCGCCTTGCTCATCGATCATGAGCGGCACGTGGGCATGTTCGACATGGTCGAGGCTCAACGCATCGCGAAGCCAAATGTGACGGGCGGTGCCGGCCAAGAGGTCTGCGCCACGCACCACCTCGGTGACGCCCTGGTCGGCATCGTCGAGCACGGTAGCGAGGTTGTAGGAAGCCACACCGTCGTTTCGTTGGATGACGAAATCGTCGACATACTCCGACTGAGCGCCGTAGTGCCGGTCCATGAAGTCGAGGGTCACGCCGCCGCTGCGAACCCGAAGCGCTGCGGGGCGATGCTGTGACCGCTCCGCTCGTTCGTCATCGGTGAGATCGCTACAGGTTCCTGGGTAGGCGCCCTCGGGCAGATGCACGTGAGGAGCCTGGGCCGCCTCACGGACCTCGCGGCGGGAACAGAAACACTCATAGACCTGATCTCGTTCACGCAAGGTAGCGATCGCATCGAGGTAGCGGTCGGAGCGCTCGGATTGACGCAGTGTTGGTCCGGCGAAGGTCACGCCGATGGCAGCCAGGTCAGCGAGTTGGGTCTGTTCGTGCTCGGGTTTGCACACGTTGGGATCGAGATCGTCGATCCGAAGCCGAAGCTCTCCGCCACCGTTGTGAGCTGAGAGCCAGGCGAGAATCGCGGTTCGTAGGTTCCCAACGTGCAGCCTCCCCGAGGGAGACGGGGCGTAGCGGCCGATCATGACAATAGACTTCGTCCGTCGCTCATGGCACCACGACGATTTTGCCCTTGGCTGTTCGTTCGGCGAGAGCCGCGATCGCCTTTGGAGCGTCTTCGAGGGAATAGGTATCGGTTACCAACGGCTTGATCTTGCCCTCCTCGTACCACGTGAACAGTTCGGCCACATTGGCTTCGTGAGCATCGTGCTCCCTGGCGACGTAGGCGCCCCAGAAAACGCCGACGATATCTGCCGACTTCAACAACACGAGGTTGAGGGGCAGTTTCGCGATTCCCGCAGGGAAACCGATCACGAGAAATCGGCCTTCCCAGTTCAATGCCCGAACCGCGGGTTCGGAGTAGTCGCCTCCGACAGCGTCGTAGACGATGTCGACGCCACCGCCGCCTGCTGCCTTGATCTCGGCCGACAAGGCCTTCTGCTGGTCTCGGTCGAGTGGTTGGCGAGGATAAATGATCCCGGCGTCAGCTCCGTGGTCGAGGCACAGATCGACCTTGTCGTGCGACGAACATCCGGCGATGACGGTCATGCCCATGGTTTTTCCGATTTGCACGGCGGCGAGGCCCACACCACCGGAGGCTCCCAACACGAAAAGGGTTTCGCCCTCCTTCGGGCGTGCCCGATGCTTGAGGGCGTAGTGGCTCGTCCCGTAGGTGAACAGGAACGAGGCAGCGTCTTCGAAACTCATCGAGTCGGGAATCTTGCGGGCGGTGATTGCCGGGACGGCAACCTTTTCGGCCATGGCGCCATGGCCTGGTGTCGCGAGTACGCGATCGCCGACGGCCAGGTTCTCTACGCCAGAACCGACAGCGGACACGATGCCTGCGAGTTCTGCTCCCGGTGAAAACGGGCGGGGCGGCTTCATCTGATAGAGGTCCGCGATCATGAGCACGTCGGGGTAGTTCACGCTGGCGGCCAACACGTCGATGACCACGTGTCCCTCGGTTGCCTCCGGCTCGGAAATGTCCTCGATGGTAAGGGTCTTCGGGCCGCCGGGTTCGGTGGAGATTACGGCGCGCATGACGGTCCTCGATTCAGTGGGCTCGCGATAGCGGAGCGCTCAATGCCCTCAACATAGACGTGAACGGCTGGTCAGCTCATCTCCGGGCGCCGTCTTTGCGAGCGAGGTGCGCCGCTTCGCTCACGGTTACTCGCTCCGGCGACTCACGATCGGAGTGATCCCGACGAGCAGTCCGAAAATTCCCAACGCAAGAAACACCCACTCACCGGTCGCAATGGCCAGCACAGCAAAGATCACTGCGACGGAGGCGATGACGG
>CAYUKM010000161.1:0-5610 GCA_964445255.1 uncultured Acidimicrobiales bacterium | reverse complement strand
CGGAGCCTGCGCCGATCGTTCCAACAAACCCAGATTCCAAGACACAAACTTCATCCTCAGGAACTCGTGCTGAGTTCGAAGGGCAACGAATCAAGGGCCTTGCCATTGATCTGCAACGTGATGGAGTGGGCCCCGTCGTACAACGCCCGTGTGGTCATCAATCTCATCGGATGCTTCTTCTTGATGACGACCGATTCGCCCGCATCCAGATCCAACTTCTTCAGCTTGAATACCTTCGATCCGCCTGGGTCGCCATCGGGCCCTGCGAACACCATTGTGTAATCGAGCAACAGTTTCTGCGGGCGCCTCGCCGCCAACGTGAACGAGAACTCGAAGGCCGAACCGATCTGCACCATAGAGGTCGGGGATATGAGGTCGCGGATTTCCACGTCTGGTTCCTCGCCGAAACCCAACAACGAAAGCGCTCGCTCGTCACCGTCTTTGACCAGTGTTCGACATGCGTGCTCGATGATGAAGTCCATCTCCGCGGGTTCCTGACGACCGGTCGCCTTCCAACGATTCAGCGTGTCAACCACGAGGTCGGGGTCGAGCTTTGCGATGTCGTTCAGGTGGTTGGCGACCGACCGCGTTACGTATCGGGTGGGGTCTCCAAACACGAGGTCGAGAATTGGCAAGGGCGCGGTGTGCTCGATCAGCAATTTGCCCGACCACGGCAGCTTCGGGCGAGTGCCCTCGCTAGCCAACCGCCGTACGTGATAGTTCGGGTCGACGGCACACTCGGCCAAGAACGCGAGCGTCTCGGCAGGGAACTCGTTGATGAACGTGCGAATGGCATCCTCTGCAGAAAAACGTTGGGTGATCTCACGTAAGGCGCCCAGCGAAAGCTCGAGGCGGTCCGGTGTTGCCCCGTTGACGGCGATGAAATGGCTGAACGGCGCGATGATGAACTCGCCAAAGTCATTGTCGACCTGCGAGGGGTCGAGCCTTTCTGGCAGCGCTGAGATGATTACCTCAACGGCCTCCTGAAAATCGTCGGGGAGGTGTGTTGCCATCACCGAAGCAATGTGGGCGATCCTCTGCTTTAACTCCAGCTCATCAAAGCGGTCGAGAACCTCGGCGACAAAACGAGCACGATCAAGGTCGGGCTTCGCGCTGACAAGCCATCCTGCGAACGTGTTCACCGTCTCGTCGTTGAACAGGTGATCTTTGAGCGAGAAGCCCGTTTCTGCCTTCACGGCTAGAACCTACCGTTTGTAACGTGCCAGGCACGTTACAAACTTTTGGCGATCAGCATTGCTAGTCATCGGCTATGTGGCTGCGTCGTCGCCTGCATCCGGTCGAAGGACAGCCCCTGCTGTTTGGTGCAGTCGAGAGCGTAAACACGTCCGGTGAATCAGTCTCGTTGCCGAGCCGACGACGGTAATCGATCTACGACCACAGAAAGAGAGATTTCTAGATATCCACTCTATCAGGACTACCCTTTGGCTTGACTAAGCAATGTATGCCTACTGTGGGTGGATCTTGGGTGACAAGTGCGGAAGAGGAAATCATGGGGAGTACATTTGCGACGGTTCGTGCAGCGGTGGCGAGTACCAGCTTCAGGCCGAGAGCTAGACGATCGTTACGGAAGGTGCCGCGCTGGTTAGTTTTTCTCGTCGTATTGGCTGTGGGTAGCACGACGTTGGCTCTCACCGATGCGCCGGTGTCGGCGAACACGGGTGAGTGTTCGACCAATACCTATGAGGACGCGCAGCAGGCCAAGGACAATTTTATCAACGACTGCGGCGCATCCTTTCAGGAGACCCCGGCATTCAGCTGCGCGTGGGTCGATGAAGGCGGTTGGCAATGTACCGGACCCGGCAACCGAAGCGCCACCCCATCAGCACCGATCGAAACTGAACGCAACGAGCAGAGAGAGGCACGAATTGAAGAGCCCGCGCAGCCGGTCGTTGCAACGAACACGGGTGAGTGCTCGACCAATACCTATGGGGACGCGCAGCAAGCCAAGGACAATTTCATCAACGACTGCGGTGCACCGTTCCAGGAATCGCCGGCATTCAGCTGCGCTTGGGTCGACGAAGGCGGCTGGCAATGTAGCGGACCAGGTGGTCGCCAGCAGCCAACGCAACCGGTAGCGCCGGAGCCTGCAACTGCGGAACCTTCGCCATCCGTGTTCATTCCCACCGTCCAGTGCACCACCAGCTTCTACAACACCACGCAGGCTGCGCAAGACAACTTCTTCAACGACTGCGGTGCCCCGTTCGAGGATTCTCCAGATTTTCGCTGCACCCGCGATCGCGAAGGCGCGTTTTGTACTGGACCGACTAGTGCCGGGCAGGTTCCCGCAGGACCCATTATTGAGGGCCAACCTGTTGGGTCCGCTAGGGAAACGCTGGGGTCATACCCAGGCCTGACCGGCGAGCAACGAGCAGAGCGTTTCGCCGCCAACATCCCAGTTCTCGAGGGTCTGCTCGAAGCTCTTCCAAACCCTCCTGAAGACACAGCCCAGGTACAAGAAGTCGAAGACTTAGCCTTTGAACAGGCAATGCTTCTTCTCAATATCGATCCCGAGGATCGAGGAGACCTCTGGGGCATCTGGCTTCGAGTTAACAGGGGGATCAACCCGTCATTCCATGCGGACGGGGTACCGATCTTCACGCCATTTCAGGAGTCCTTCAACGCCACCGGCAAGACCCAACGCCTTGAGTTCTACGGGTTTGACGAGTTCGGTTGGAGCCTGGCCGAGCCCTACATCGAACTTTCTTGGGACATGTACCGCACGCGGCACGCTCTCGAAGATCCGCTCGCGCCGCTCGTACAGCTCTTCACCATTGGCGTGCTGAGCCTCATCACCGCAGGGCTCGCATCGGGTGCATACGCTGCATGGTTTGGCGTCTCGCAAACGAGCTTCGGTGCCGTCACGTTTGGGTCAGTGGTTTCTTCGTATGGCACAACCCTTTTTACTACTCGTAGTACGGCTCAGGCCGAGAAGGCAGCGCTGCTCGGCGCGTTAACCGCGGGGATTTCGGAGTTGACCGAAATACCCCTCCTCAGTAGACCCGACCACGTCAAACTTTCAATAGCGCTCTTAGAGGGAGGAATTGCCAGCCTGAACGACGGCGACTTTACGCGGGCGTTCCTGCTGTCGTTGTCCGAGCAGTACCTTCCTGGTGTTGGCTCGTTTATCGAACAATTGGACAACACCTCACCGTTTCTGGTCGACCTTGGCGTTGAACTCGTTGGCTCCTACATCGAGCACGACGGCGAGTGGGAACTCATCTCGGCAGATGTCGAGCGATTCTTCCTCGATGAAGCTCAGGAATACGTAGGCGATCTTATTGGCGACCAGCTGCCGGAATCGTGGGGGGACTTCGGCGATGAATTTGGTGAACTCGCAGGAGTCGCGGTCACAGAAGGTGGAGACCCTGTTGCTATTCGAGCAGCCGTCTCAGCTCGGATCGGAGAGTTGGCGGGCCTCGGTGTCGGCAGCGTACTCGGCAACAACGACTCGATAATCGCAGGTATTACCGACCAACTGGTTGAGACCTGGGCTCTGGCCCAGGACTTCGATCCTGAGGATCGTGCCGCGTTCATCGATGGGCGCCTGACGAACTATGTCTTTGGTCTCGCAGCTGAAGAGATCTCGTCGTTCGCTGGTGAGAGGCTGGTCTCCGCGAACGGCGGAGAGTCCAACGCTCTTATTACTTCGACGGTGGGCCTCATCGACCTCGCGGTTAGCAACGCATGGCGCGACAGTGACGAACTCGAAGACCTCCTGGTCGGCTATGTCGGCAACGAGCTGCAAGGTGTGATCCGCTCTCAGTTCCCCGAGTGTGCACCTGCCTGGGCCGTTGGCCTGGGTGACCAAGTGGTTGGAATCGTCATCGACCGAGCCCTCACCGGGGAAGGAGGCGAAATCGGAGACGACGTCGTCAACCTGTTCACGAACGCAGCACAGACCGGCCAAATCGACGGCACAAACGTCGGCACCTGTGGCCAGACGGCGGGCGCTGGTTCGGCTGCTGGCAGTGGTTCGAGTGTGACCACACCAGCCCCGAGTGCAAGCACATTCCTGGATCTCGACGCCGGCGTAAGCACGTCGCACGACGATCTGGAATTGAACTGGCACGTTCTCCCCACTGTCGATTACACGGTGTTGCAACTCAGCCTTGACTCCCGGGGTGAACCTACGGTTGTCACCGACATCACCGATCTTGGGTTCAGCCGAGACACTGGACAAGCCCGTACACAAAGAATCCCGCTTCCGGAGGAAACGACGTTCTTTCTCGCATATGGCACGCTCGATGACCAGCTTGTCCAGCTGTCTGGCTTGGCTCAGTACGCACGGGATCCAGCGTTCGATTCTCCTTCCAACGATTTCAACGCTTTTCGACATGATTGTGCTTCGCTGTGTTCGATAGCGGAATGGGCGCAGGAACCAGGATTCGAGCAAGTTGCGAGTGGAAACTCATCGGCGGGAGTCATGTACGTTGGCGGTCCTGCGCTTTTCGAGCTCCTTGTAGCGATCGGTCGGGTAGCTATTCGGTCCGCCGGTCCAGTGGTTCGAGAGATAGGTCGGGTTTTCATGGAGTTATGCGGACCATCGTTCAGGCCCAGCAAGCCGACGATTGACTGCAACGAGGTCGCTGCCCAGCTGTCGGATTCCGACAACCCCGCAGATGTCATCTTCGACAGGCAAGTCGCAATCTTTGACGACAACAGGAATTACCTACGTGTGTCCTCCTTTGACAAAGACAGGCAGTCGTTTACCTGCGCCACTGACTGCGACACAGAATTACAGGGATCGTTAATGGGATCGGTTTCTGCCACAGCGGTTGTTGAAGTACGTCGAAGCGATCCCGGTGACAACGGCACCGTTACGACGACAACGCAAGAGTTCAACGATCGCGGCCAGATACTATTCGAGCGGAAGGAAGTGCTCATCGTCACCGAGGGGCTTTCCTCAACCAGTGCACGAATTGATCACGATTCAACCAGGCGTGTCGAAACCCAATGGGGCTACAACGCATTCACTGGCGAGATCAACTTCCTCAATGAGACGACCTTCTTGGGTGGCCGCATAATTGATACCAATTGCATTTCTTGCTCAACTAGCTGAGACGATATACAACCGATGGGTGCAGCCGGCCTGTAACGTGCCAGGCACGTTACATATTGGGTCGTGTTAGACGTTCGCGTCGGTGCGGACCAGGTTCTCGTAGAGCGAGTCGTAGAGTCCGCCGAGCGAGCGGAGCTCGTCGTGGGTGCCTCGTTCTACCACCTTGCCATCGTCGACGACGATGATCTGGTCGGCTGAGGTAATGGTCGACAGGCGGTGTGCAATCACCAGCGACGTGCGGCCATCGAGGGCTTCTTCGAGGGCTTGTTGAATCAGCGCTTCGTTCTCGGTGTCGAGATGGCTGGTCGCCTCGTCGAGGATCACGATCGCCGGGTCCTTCAACAGCATTCGTGCAATCGCGAGGCGCTGCTTCTCGCCACCAGACAGGCGGTAGCCACGCTCGCCGACGACGGTGTCGAAACCTTCGGGCAGTTCGTCGATCACATCGAAGATGCGAGCGGCCTTGCTCGCCGCCACGAGCTGATCGTCGGTTGCGTCGGGGTTGGCGTAACGGAGGTTGGCGCCCACGG
>CAYUKM010000160.1:0-5748 GCA_964445255.1 uncultured Acidimicrobiales bacterium | reverse complement strand
GCTCGACTTAACGTCGGGAAGTCGGCCATTGCGGAGTAGTTGTGCTCGAACCTCCAGGGCCGATGTTCGAGGAACCGAACAGGCGGCGTCTCGGTTAGTGCTGCCACGCTCGTACTGTTCCTGTTTGACGACCGCCGCCCTGCCGTGCGGAGATCCAAAGCGCCTTGGTCGAGTTCGAGAACAGCCGTTGCGCCGGTGAAGCCCCCGAGTTCGCGCGCCTCCGCCGGATTTCCAAAGATGACCAGGTACCGGCGCGGACTCTCCATGCCAAGAAGTTCAGGAAGGACAGTGTTGATCGTGTCGAATTCCTCGGACCCTTCAAATACCGGGCCCAGTTGGTCGGCAACTTGATCGAGGGCGGTCGTGATGGGCGGGGCAACCCAGATGGAGGCATCATCCCTCGAGACAACGTGTTGAAGGTTGACGAGATCACCTACCACTTCGTCGAGGTCCGTTCGGAGGAGGTGAAGCTGATCGGGGACTATCTCCCCATCAGAAAAGACCGCCCCCAAGCGTTCGGATGGCGCTCCAACTCGCGAGGTTGAGCGCACGAGTTGATGACTCGTGACCAGGATTTCTTCGAGAGCCTCAATGTTGTGCCCAGCGACAGGAACAAGTCGCAGGACTTCACTGGTCCGTCGCGAAAGGTGGTCGACTGCCCGTGAAAGCGAGGCGTCGGTGCGGTGTAGTTCGACGAAAACCTCTTCGAAATCGCCCGCTCGTACGGCTGAAGCTGATGCCCGAGCCGAGTGTTCAGTGTCGCGGATGCTGCTCGACAGCGAGCTGACCAATGACAACGAGGAGAGCCCGAGGACGACCAGCCCCACGACGGGCACGATGGAGAGCTTGAGAAGGATCTTTCGTCGGCGAGAATCGACAGCGGCCAAGACGACGAATGCCAGAACAAGGAACGACACGCCCGCAATCGCGGCGGACAATCCGGGGCGCCCAAGATCGTCCAAGCCAAACAGCAACGGTCCGATTAAGGCTCCTGCCGCGGCTCTCAGGGCCAACGGCGAGCCGGGTCGAGACGAGGAGTTGAAGAAGCCGTGTTTGTGCGCTGTCCAGAGACCCACGATGGCCAGACCGTAGCCGGCACCGATCGCGGTGTGGCCTACCGTCACGGCCGTGAGGGCTGAGCACGCGATCCATAGAGCGGGATGCGCCCGAGCTGTTACGAACGCCAGTGCACCACCGAAGATGGCCGACCATATGACGTCAGCGACGGGGTCACCCGTCGGATGTAGTCCGGCGAATCCGGCATAGACCGCCCCAAAAAGCGGTCCAACCGCTGTGACCAGACCCTGGAGGAAGGGGCTGGTCACAACGGGGGGCCAATTGTTGCGAAAACTGCTCATCTGTTCAGGTAGTGACAGCATCCCTGCGACGCGAAGTCGCCGCAACTACGACGAGTCCGAGACCGAGCACCACGAGGATGCCGCCGCCTACCGCGGTGACACGGCTACTGGCTCCAGTGAGGGCCAGATTACCGGCGGCCTGGTCCGTCGTTGTCGCTGCTGGTGCCGCCGTGGCGCCCGCGGCATCGGGGGATCCGCCAGCCGCAGCTTGAGCTACGATGATGAAGTCCCACGTTGCTTGGAACGGACTGCCGTCGGCTCGGGTGGAATTAGCCACCAATGAGTACGTGCCCGGGGCGAGGTTTTCAGGCAACGTGAAGTTGATGTTGATGGCGCCGGTCGCGTCGGCTTGGAGGCCAATGGCGGACGCGACTTCAGCGTCTAGCCCATCGACTGCCGAGTTGTTGGGGTCGACGAGGATGACGGTGACCGTTGCGTTTGGTTCCAGGCCAGCGACCGCCAAGTTGACGTTCTCGCCACCCGTCGGGTTGTCCGGTACGAAGAATATCCCATCCTCGAGAGTGGTCCCCTCATAGGAGGATTGGGCCCCCGCTACTCCCGACAACACTGTTGTCAATAGGACGCAGCTAATAAGGGCCGCCTTGATGTGTTTCATTTTCTACCCCACCTTTTGGTTTTGGATTTGGTCTTTGTTTTGGTTTTGGTGTCCATGGCGGTTTCCGCCGCAGATTCTTCGTTGAGGCTGAAGCCCACCTCATCGATCGATACGCTGCCCGCCTTAGAGGGAGCGACTGTTTCGAGCACTACAGGAGGCTCAAAGGTTGTGACATCCTGACGCGAAGTCGAACTGTCGTCGGGAAAGACCACCTCGGTACGCGGGACCGGATTCGAGGAGAGTTCGATTTCAGGAACGTCCGTTGCGTTTGATCCCAAGTTGATGCCTGGCAGTATTCGCGACGCACCCAATGAAGGACTCAAGTAGCCATAGTTGTCGTACCCGAGGTCACGCCGTCCTTGCTTGCCAGTAAGCACGAAGCCCAGAACAGGTGCGGTGAGCGCGGCGCCTGCGATCAACGCAAGACTTCGCTCGAGAGGACCGAGTCGAGATCGACCGGCGAAGACATGGAGCACCACACCGTCTGCGATCTCTGCGATGTTGAGCGCATCTACTACTGGAAGCAGCGGAGGTGAGTCGATCAGGATGTGTTCGTACTCCTGGCGCAACTCGTTGATCAGTGTCCGGAACTCGTGTCCACGAAGGAGTTCGGCGGGATTCTTGCCATCGGGAACCGTTCCTGCGGCAAGAAGGTGAAGTCCCGAGTCCGGGTCGGCCTCGATCAGGCATTCTTTGTAGGAGTACAAGCCGCCCACGATTTCGCCGAGGCCGGGACCACGTGATTGTCCAAACTTGGCGGCAAGAGTTGGCCGTCGAAGGTCCGCCCCGACCACGATGGTGCGGCGGCCATGGCGTGCGAGTGTCCGCCCGACGCCAGCCACCGTGGACGATTTGGCTTCGCCGGAGGCCGCGCTGGTGAAGACCAAAACCTGCTTGCCCTCGCCGTCGAAGCCGATGATTGATGAGGCCAGTCGTTGGAATGCTTCGTCGAGGACGGCTGGTTGGCCTTCACCGTTGTTGGGTGCGATTGGTACGTGTGCCAGTGGACGAAGTCCTGTCTTTTCGTAGACATCTTCGGGGGTGCGGAAGCCGTCATCGAGCGACTCGGCGAGGAATACCGCCCCGAGCGCTAAGAGGATTCCGAGCAGAGTGCCCAAAGCAACGTTTAAAGGAAGCGATGGGGATGCCGGTGACTCTGGTACGCGGGCCACGCGGTTCGAACGTGCCGATAGATCGGAGCTGTCGAGGAACTGCTCGATGAGGTTGAGGTCAGCAATCTCGCGGTTCAGGAGTGTGAGCTGTTCATCGATCGGGTCGATACTCGGCGCAAGTTGTTGGAGCAGCACTATTCGCTGGGTTGACAAGCCCGCGACCTCTCCGGCATCGGTGGTTCGTGAGAGCAGGTCTTCGATTGGTTGAAGAGTTGCGAGAAGCTCTAGTCTTTCCTGGTTGAGAGCGTCCACGGATTCTTCGAGGGTGTTGAGCGTTCTCGAAACTTCGGCGGCGTCAAAGCTGTGCCGCATCTCGACGTAGGTGTCAGCCCAAGCCTGCGCGATGTTCGCGGCGGCCTGCGGACTCTGTGACTCGACGGTGAACTGGATAAGTGATGGTTCGACCCGAGAGGTCACGTCTCCCACGTCGATCGTTGCGAGGATGTCGCTTTCGGCTGCCTCTTGTGCCGCCGACTCGAACTCGGTCGACGAGAGAAAGCCGGCCTCAGCCGAGGGCGAACGAAGGAGGGTACCGACCTCTGCGAGGGGGAAGAGGTTAGCCGTTTCCTCGGTTCGGATCAGGACTTCGGCTTCGGCTCTGTAGCTCGGTGTCGCCGTCACCGTCAGTGCAACGGCCGCGCCAATCGTCAATGTAACGATCGCCATGGCCAACCATTTGCGCCGCCGCACGATCGAAAGAGCGTCGCTGAGCGTCATGCCCGCGTGCATCGTGGCTTGATTTCGGTCCATTTCTTGGGTCCTTTGGTGTAGTTGCAGCTGGCGATCGCGCTTATGCGGCGATGGCGGTTGGTTGATCGGCGTGTTCGAGTTCGTCAAGGAGGAGGCCTTCAGAGCGGCTCTCATCAAGGGCCCGCGTCAACGACTCCTGCCGGTCTGCGTAGGCGCGCTCGCGGACGATGGCCACGACGGTTCGAGCCAGAATCATGAAATCGCCAGAGAGGGTCCACTGGTCGATATAGCGGTTGTCGTATTTCGCTCGCTCCGCGATGGAGGTGTCGCCTCGAAGTCCAGCTATTTGGGAAAGGCCAGTGAGTCCAACTCGCATACGGTGCCGATCCAGATAGCGGTCGTACCGACCGGAGAACTGTTCGACGAAGGCGGGTCGCTCAGGCCGTGGACCTACGAGGCTCATGTCGCCGACGAGGACCGACCAGAGCTGTGGGATCTCATCGAGGGCAGAACGCCGCAGGAACTTGCCGATCGGCGAAACTCGTGCATCTGCGGTCCATTCGGTATCGCTGGTTGCGCTCATCGTCATCGATCGAAGTTTCGGCACCCGAATCGGCGTGTGATGTTGGCCGACGCGTTCTTGCCAAAAGAGGACTGGTCCAGGGCTCGTGGCCTTGATCAGCACACCTGCGACGACAAGGAAAGGAAGCAGGGCAAGCAGGCCGAGGGCAGACACGGCGATGTCCATGCATCGCTTGAGGAACAGCGATACACGTGGATGGGCTGGCCGGTTAACTCGCAGCAGGGGGAATCCTCGAAGTTGATCCGATGAGAAGAGCGAGTTACCGACGCCCATTTCAAACAACTTCGGTAGGACATACACGCGAGTGCCCAACTCCGCTGCCCGTCGGAGTTCTCCTACCCACTCCGATTCGTCAATCGCAGAATCGCCGAGGACGAGTCGATCGGGAAGAAGTACTTCGATGGCCTCGGACAATCGGGTGCGAGCTTCGTCGACGCCGTCGCGAACGTCGATGCGGTACACGACGTCGATGCCGAGTTCTTGACTATGGGTGAGTTCAATGACGAGTTCGTTGGTCAGTTGGGACCCACCCATCACGATCGCGGTCGTACGGAACTTTCCAGCGCGCCACAACGAGCGGACGACGAACC
The DNA here is from genome assembly GCA_964445255.1 of uncultured Acidimicrobiales bacterium. Classification (GTDB taxonomy): domain Bacteria; phylum Actinomycetota; class Acidimicrobiia; order Acidimicrobiales; family SHLQ01; genus SHLQ01. The sequence continues at coordinate 739 of CAYUKM010000160.1, read as the reverse complement.
GTCCCAGCTGAATTCCGAATATGAGCAGGACACTCGCGAGTGCCCCCGACAACAGAACACTGGTCGCAGAGATGTCGGAGCCGAGCAGAACCGCCACCGATGTGATGCACACGCTTGCAATCGTGACAGCGGTCAGGACCGTCGAGTGGATTGCCCAATCCTCCCGCGAAATCGAGACCTGGAAGGCTCCTCGATAGCCAGCGATCACCCACGAAAGTACAAGCACGGACCCTGACGCCCCTGTCGATGACAGACCACCAACCGCAATGGGAATCCCCATAACCATTAGCGAAATCCCACCGATGAGCATTGCGATGCTCTGCAGACGCGTTGTTTGCACAGCGCGCGGCCCCGTCAGGAGCCCTCGATCTCGATTGTTCATATCCCCGCGCTCCCCGCTCAAAAAGTCGCAATACTTCGTATGTGATTGCCAGGCACGGTTTGTGCCAAGGCTCAACCCTTATCGGCGGGTCTTCTCTGGGTTTAAGGATTTGAGGCAACAATTTTGTGAAGTCGGGTCGCGAAAATCTGAGAAACTGGCTGTTGCGACTTTCCCGTTCAAAGCGGCGGTTTCTGGGTGCGTCCTGTTCAGCGACCGGTAGATTCAACCGAGTTCGTTCCACGTTCCCCTCGGGAGGCCTACATGCCCTGGCCCGGCGACCGCGATACCCAACTTTTCGAACTCATCGAGAAGGAACGAGAGCGGCTCAATACCGGCCTGCAGCTGATCGCATCGGAG
>CAYUKM010000159.1:0-5749 GCA_964445255.1 uncultured Acidimicrobiales bacterium | reverse complement strand
GTTCTGGTTCCCGGCGCTACCCAGATTCCATTTTTTTATTAGTCGAAAGTATGTTGCAATCGAACATTTGTTCGCTATACTGGTTTGCATGGCGATGGCGACTGCGGACACGAAACAGAGGGCGACCGGTGTGGTTGATCCTGATGTTGTGGCGTTGTCGGTGACCGATTCGATGATCAACATCGACCACCAATTGCATCACGTCCCGGCGAAGACGGCGTTGGAGTTGGTCGAGTTCTGTCGCCGCTGTTTGGACGCCACCGAAGCACGGATTCTCGCCGACCGTTATGAGAAGGGCGCGTCCGATCGTGATGTTGAGGACATGGCCAAAGGCTCCGACAACAAAACCTCCAAAGCCGCAGCCAAACGCAAAGCGCGTCGTGCGAAAGCCACCAACGCCAACCCCGATCTGGCAGACCGTTTAGCCAAGGGCGACATGTCATCCGAGCAAGTCGACGTAATCGCCGACGCAGCCGATGAAACAGATGGCGCCGCGGCCTGCGATCAAGAGCTCATCGATTCGGTTTCGAACACGAACCCGGAGCAGGGCAAGAAGAAAGCCCGTGAGTACCTAAACAAGCGTCGTGATGCTTCCGACGTGCAGAAGCGTTTTGATCGGCAGAACCGCAAACGCGGTGTGTACACGCATCGTCTGGCGAACGGGAACAAAGCCATCACCATTCATGGGCCGGACGAGTACATCGATGAAATGGAAGCCGGGATTCACGCCGAGTCCGACAGCGAATACAAAGCCGACGGGGGCCGCGACGTTCCCAAGCACAAACATCGACGAACCCACGACCAGCGAAACTTTGATGGCGCACGCAAGCTCTTCACAAAGAGCAGCGGGACCGGCAAAAGTGCCGATTCGGGCAAGGCGAACCCTCGATCTTCCAAGTCTTCAAGCCGCCGGGCCACGATCTTTGTTCGGGCCACCGTCGACCAACTCACCGGAACCGACCTGTCACCGCTCACGACCGTCGATGGCAAACCGCTACCGCAGTCGCTTGTTGAAGAGTTGATGCAAGAGGCTAACTGGATCGGCCAAATCTTCTCGGCCCAAGGTGAACTGTTGTGGCAGGGCCGCAAGACCCGCCTCGCCACTCCAGCCCAAATCAACGGGCTGATTTCCCGAGACGGCGGATGTGTGGAATGCGGCGCCCACTATTCGAAATGTGTGGCCCATCATCTACTTCCCTGGGAAGCAGCGAAGAAGGGTCCGACGAACATCAACAACCTTGTGTTCGTGTGTGATGACTGCCATGTGCGACTGCATCGCAACAAACGCACCATGTTCTTCGACTTCGACACCCAAACCTGGAAAACCAGACGGGCCACCGCCGACGAAATACCGCCAGACGGCGGGCCAGCACCCAACAAACCGCCGGGCAAATACAAAGCCAAACGCGCAACCTCAAAACCCGAACCGGGCGCCAACCGTCGTACCAAGCCGTACCTCCACGAACGGCAACCTCAACCAGGCATCAGACCCCAGCTGTTCTGAACCTGGTGATTGAGTTCAGTCGACGCGCACTCGCCAGGAGCGAAGCCGTTCTTTCGTCTGGTCATCCAGGTTTGTCTTGGTCGCATTGCTTTTGTACATGCGGTCAAACTGTTCGCTCGAATACGTGTCGATCACTGCGAGCTGCCGATTGTTGCTGCAATACAGTTCGTTGAGCTTCGCTGGCAGACTCTCAAGCCGTTCGAGCTTGTTATTCGCACAGTTCAAGATCCTCAGGCCCACCGGCATTGGAGGCATCTCGGTGATCTGATTGTTCTGACATCGGAAAACGTCGAGGCCTTTCGGCAACGTCGGGATAGCGGTGATCTGGTTGTGTTGACATTCGATGTGCCGCAGGCCTTGATCAAGCGAATAACCGCCCCGAGTCGTATCGATATCGTCCCACCAACGGTCGAGACGCGGCAGATCGGTTAGCTGATTGTGGTCGCAACGGAGTTCGCGGAGTGACTTCGGTAATTCAGGCAAGGACGTCAGTTGGTTTTCCGAGACGTTGAGCTCGGTGATGGAGTCCGGCAATGCTGGCAGTTGCATGAGCGAATTCCTCGGGCAATACAGCGTCACCAAACCACTCGGTAGTTCGGGTAGCGATGTCAACTCTGTCTGCCAAAATGCGAGCGATTTCAACCCAGTTGGAAGGCTCGGAAGTTCGTGAAAATCACACTGCGTGATACGTAGCTTCACCAGTGAATCGGGTAAGGCTGGCAAGGGCGCCGAACCGCTGTAAACGAGTTCTTCCATGGAATCGGGCAGGTGGGTTAGACCTACACCATCGTCCAGATACAACCAGGCGCTCTTCAGGCCTGGTGGAAGTTCAATCCCCTCGTGGAACGACCCGGACAGTTTTCGCAACGAATCGGGAAGCGGCCCAGGGGGGTGAGAGCTACAGAACCAGCGCAGCTCCGAGAGCCCGTCCGGCAGGGGACTCAGCTTGGGCGGCGGGTTGGACGTATGTTCCCCGGTCCATTCGAGCTTGCGAAGCGTCTCTGGGAACTCGGGAAACTCGTCGAGCCCGCTCATCTTGCAGCTGAGCACCTCAAGCCCTGGCGGCAGATTCGGAAGTTCTCGGAGCTGGCGTGGGCACTTCAATTCCTTAAGGGTCTCCGGAAGCACACCGAGCGTCTCTATTTTGTTGTTGCTACAGTCCAGCGTTTCCAAACGTGCGGGCAGATCGCCAACCTCGACCAGCTCGGTGAAGCTAACATCAAGCCGTTTCAGCGAGGCAGGAAGCCCAGTCGGCCACCGTTTGAAACGGCTGTTCTTGTTGAGGATCAGGGTGTGCAGTCCGTCGGGAAGATTGTCGATTCCAGAGATCTTCGTCTCTCCGCACAACAGGGCACCACACTCCAGCCCAAGCGGAAGTGGAAGTCGGCGGGTCACCTTACGTTTCGTGAGATCCAACGTTGCGACGCCATCGATAACGGGCAGCCCGGTGACCTTGGCATTAGTGCCCTCAACCACCACGGCCAGCTTCGGAGCGACAGAGGAGAGCTTGATCTTGTTGGACGCTAGGTAGTCGACAAACGTCGTGAACGACGCTTGAACATCCGCTTCAGTGAAACTGGTGGACACGGTCAGCGCTCACTAGTTAGGCCCGATTCTGAGCCGCACGCCGTTGCCATGGACGCCATCGTAGTCCTAGCGGAGGTTCACACCGGAGCTCCGGTTGGCCTGACCCAACACAAGATCCCCACGCCTGGGAGGGGCTTCGCATCACTAACCGAGTTTGTCGCTCCGCTGCAAACATCGACCTCCGGTCAAGTTAGCGGGCGGCGGCCTCGGCTTGTTTGGCGTGATAGCTCGAACGGGTGAGTGGGCTCGACTCGACGTGGCTTAGGCCGAACTCGGCCTCACCAATTCGCTTCCACTCGTCGAACTCGGCCGGCTCGACCCAGCGGGCCACCGGCAGATGATTCGAGGTGGGGCGCAAATACTGGCCGATGGTGACGATGTCGACGCCCACGGCAGCGAGGTCGGCCATGGTGGAAACGACCTCGTCGAACGATTCGCCCATACCCACGATGATCGACGACTTGGTCGTGAGCCCAGCAGCCTTGGCCCGAGCAAGTACGGCAAGCGATCGGATGTAGGACGCTGACGGCCGCGCCACCCGCTGCAATCGAGGAACGGTTTCGATGTTGTGGTTCAACACGTCGGGGCGGGCGTCGTTGATGACGTCGAGGCTGTCGGCGTCGCCCTTACAGTCAGAGATCAGCACTTCGATGCGGGTGCCGGGCTTGCGATCACGTACCGCACGAATCGTCTCGGCGATGTGTGCTGCGCCCCCATCGGCCAGATCGTCGCGGGCCACCATGGTGATCACCGCGTAATCGAGCGCCATCTTGTCGACCGCCTCGGCGATCTTCGCGGGCTCATCGGCATCGGGGGCTTGTGGGTGGCGGGTATCGACCAGACAGAACCCACACTTGCGAGTGCAACGCTCACCCAAAGCCATAAAGGTCGCTGTGCCATCGTTCCAGCAGTCGAAGATGTTCGGGCAGCCCGCCTCTTCGCACACCGTCACCAGATCGAGGCTCTTCATGACCCCTTTGAGTCGGCGATACTCCGGACCCATGTCGGCCTTCACTCGCATCCATTCCGGCTTGCGGCTCTGAATCTGCAATCCGGTAGTAACGCCGGCCTCGTTGAGGCGGCCGCTCAACCGAACCGAGGTGCCCTCGAGATGCGGCGAGGGCTCCACGAGTGGAGCTGACGCGGTTCCCGACGTTTCGCCCGGACCTTCACCACGGGAGAACGGGGTGAGATCGTCTGGCCGTTCTCGCCATACGACGGCACGCCGGTCGATCTCGCCAGTCGCCCATTGTTGCCCGGCTCGCGCCACGAGGGCATCGACCACTTCTCGCATCGATACGTCGACGCCCTCTTGAGCCATCGAGGTGACCGCCTTGTCGGCGATACCGCACGGCACCATGCGGTCGAACCAGGCCATGTCGGGGTCGACGTTCAACGCGAAGCCGTGCATCGATCGGCCCCGACTGAGCCGGACTCCGATCGCTGCGATCTTGCGGGGGTTGTCACTCTCGGCGTCGAGCCAGACCCCAGGACACTTGGGTAGTCGACCCGCGTTGGTGATCCCAAGGTCAGCGAGCGTGTCGATCACGACCTGCTCGACCCCATTGACGTAGGCCACGGTGTCGGCCATGCCGCCACCACGCTTGCCCGCCACCGACAAGATCGGGTACCCGACCAGTTGGCCCGGGCCATGCCATGTGATGTCACCGCCGCGGTTGGCCTTGACCAACTCGGCACCGAACTGCGCCGGGTCGACCAACAAGTTGTCCATCGAAGCGCGCGCGCCAAGGGTGAAGACCGGGTTGTGTTCGAGCAGAAGCAGATGGTTATGCGAGGACGCAAAAAGCGCCTGTTGCACCGTGAGCGCGTCCGAATAGCTGACCCTGCCCAGCCACCGGACCCGCAACGGTGCAGACACGGCTAGCTGATCTCAGCTTCCCAGTCGGTCGTCTCAAGGACCTCGCGCATCTTGGCGAGGAACGCCGCCGCGTACGCACCATCGAATGCACGGTGATCCCAGGCCAGAGCGAGAACGCCAACCGAGTGGATGGCGATGCTCTCGGCACCGAAGTCGTCGGTGACAACGACAGGCTTACGCGACACGCCGTCGGTGGAGAGGATCGCGACCTGTGGCTGGTTGATGATCGGGAACTGGAACATCGTTCCGTACTGACCAGCGTTGGTGATCGTAAAGGTGCCACCCGACAGATCGTCTGGGGTCACCTTCTTGGAGCGAGCGCGAGTGGCGATATCGACGACGTCTCGACTGATCTGACGGAGGCGCTTGCCCTCGACGTTCTTCACGACCGGGGCGAGGAGACCGTCGAAGTTCAGGTCGACCGCGATCGCAACATTGAGGTCGGCGTGGATCGTGACGGCGTCGCCTTCGATCGACGCGTTCATCATCGGGAAGTCACGGATTGCGTCGGCTAGCGCTCGCATGATGAACGGCAGGTACGTCAGGCTGAAGCCCTCCTCGGACTTCCACGCTGCCTTGTGACGACGTCGAACAACCTCGACCGCTTCGAAATCGACCTCCATTGCCGTTAGTACATGCGGCGAGGTTGCCTTCGACATGACCATGTGCTCGGCGGTGCGGCGACGAATGTTGTTCATCGGCACTGAACTGCCAGCACCGGGTGCCGCGGCAGGCGCCGCAGCGGCGGCAGGCGCTGGAGCGGCAGGCGCTGGAGCGGC
>CAYUKM010000158.1:0-5818 GCA_964445255.1 uncultured Acidimicrobiales bacterium | reverse complement strand
CGGGTGAGCGCCGAGCGGAAGCCGGTCTCGTGCATACCGCCGCCGCCGGTCGTGATGCCGTTAGCGAAGCTGTGAAGGCCGTCAGCGTTGAAGCCGGTGTTCCATTGGAACGCGATCTCGACCTCTTGCTCTTCTTCTTTGACCTCGTAGTAGCCAACCTTTGCGAACAGCGCTTCTTTGGACTGGTTGACGTGGCGGACGAAGTCGATGATGCCGCCCTCATAGTAGAACTCGATCCAGCCGTCTTCGTCGGCTTCTTCGTGCGGCTCTTCGCGACGGAGGTCCCGGAAACGGATCCGCAACCCACGGTTGAGGAAGGCCATCATTTGGAAGCGGTCGAGCAGCGTCTGCGACCTGAAATCGGTCTCTTCGAAGATCGTGTCGTCAGGCCAGAAGCGAACCGTGGTGCCGGTGCGCCCGTCGGGAGCGTCGCCGCGCACTTCGAGCTTGGTCTTAACGTTGCCACCCGTCTCGAAGTCCATGTAGTGACGGTTGCCGTCACGATCGATCTCTACCTCGACCTTTTCGCTAAGCGCGTTGACCACCGAGATGCCTACGCCATGGAGACCTCCCGAGACCTTGTAGCCACCGCCACCGAACTTGCCGCCGGCGTGCAATACGGTCATGACGACCTCTGCGGCCGACATGCCTTCGTACTTGGGATGTTCGCCGACCGGGATACCGCGACCGTCGTCGCTGACCTCGGCGGAGCCGTCTTTATGAATGGTGACGTTGATGACCGAACAAAATCCGGCCATGGCTTCGTCGACGGAGTTATCGACGACCTCGTAGACGAGGTGATGGAGACCTTGGGGGCCGGTTGAGCCGATGTACATACCCGGCCGTTTACGCACGGCTTCGAGCCCCTCAAGGACTGTGATGTTCTCCGCGCTGTACGAGTCCGGTGAATCGGCCACGACATCTCCTTCCGTCGCCTTTCCCGACTGCAGACCAAGGCCCCTACGACCCTGAAAAAATATGGGAATTACGACGTTGTAAGTCTATCAGTTGGGGTGTGACAACAGCTTGAAGCAAGCGGGATTCTCGAAAGTTATCCACAGGCTCTTCATGACTCGAATTTTCAACCCTCGCCACCGCTCGCAAGACCCGTGCAGTCGCTGGCGAAATCGGTATCTCACCACCGTTGTTTGATGCCCCCTCAGCGAGGGTCCCTGACGACTAAAGTTGTCGCGATGACGACTCCCACACCCCCGCCGCATGAGCCCGTAGTAGGCCAGACTGCTGCGCCGACCCAACCACCGGCACCCGCACCGGCCCGGCCAGTCACGGCGCCAGCGTCGACCGATGGTGGCAAGAAACACCTCAGCTATGGGCAGTTCCTCGGCCGCGCGCTCACGGCGTCGTTGGTGGCCCCAGTCGGCTTTCTGATCGCTGGCTTGCTCTTCTTTGGACTCGTCGCTGGCTGTGCGGCGGCGCTCGGTAGCCAACAAGCCACCGCGACCGGGCCGCTAGCCACCACGAACCACGTCGATGGCGTGGACGGCGCATCCAACCTGGTCCTCGTCGTTGACGTCCGCGGCGTCATCCTCGCCGAGGGTGGAGGGCTCGGCCCCTTCGGCGGTGCCATCGCCGGTGGTGACAGAATCCAAAACCAACTCGAAGCAGCAGCCGAGGACGCTTCGGTAGACGCTGTCATTCTCCGCCTTAACACCCCGGGCGGTTCGCCGGTTGGGTCCCAACGCATCACCGACGGTATTGCTGCGGTGCAAGCTGCCGGCAAACCGGTCATCGCGCACGTCACCGAAATCTCGGCATCGGGCGGCATGTGGGCGATGGCGCCAGCCGATCGCATCATCGCCGAGAACAACTCGATCGTCGGATCGATCGGCGTGATCAGCGGACCGTTCTCCGAGTTCACCGACGTGGTCGCCATCGACGGCGGCCTCCTCAACGGCGGGGTCACAACCACGGGCGGCATCGAACAGTTCTTCATCACCGCAGGGTCCAGCAAAGACACGGGCAACCCGTTTCGCGAGTTCACACCCGAGGAACGAGAAGAGTTCCAGAACCTGGTCGACGCGAGCTACGACAACTTCGTCGATCACGTCGCAACCAATCGCGAGATCTCACGGGTGACGATCATCAACGAAATCGGCGCCTCAATCTTTGAAGCGGGCGACGCCATCGAGATCGGGCTGATCGACGAAACCGGCAACTTCGATCGTGCCCACGAAGTCGCCGCAGAAATGGCAGGCCTCGAAGGCGACTACGACGTGCGATCCATCGGCAGCGACCTCGGTATCCTCGGCGACCTTCTCGGAGCACGAAGCGAGCCGGAGATCGCCGACGTGAGCAGCATCTGCGCACCGACGCCCGGGGTCCACGTCTACTTCGGCGACCTCGCCGCCTGGTGTCAGCTGAACTAACGATGCGCGTCGAAACACAATCGTGGAGCGCCGTTCCCGCGGCGACTCGCTTGGCATGTGCCGCGCTCTGGGAGCAGGTATGGCCGAGCGGTGACACCGCCGACTTGGAAGCCCGATTGACGAAGATGGAAGCCAACCACCCGGCCCACCAGGTGCACTTCGCCATCGATGGCGCTGGCCAAGTTGTAGCGGTGGCACGAACCTTCGAGCACACCATCGGCTACGGCGACAACGAGCGGCCGATCATCGCGCTCGCGAGTGTCTGCTCCAACCCCGACCGACGCGGCGAAGGCTTCGGCGATGCCGTCGTTCGGGCAGCGTTCGAGCGAGTCGACGCCTCGGGCGTCCCGGCGCTGTTCCAAACGCCCGTGCCTGACTTCTACGATCGCTTCGGCAGCCGCCTGATCGACAACGACATCTTCACCTCCAAGCCCGGCGCAAATTCCTTCGACGACCCATGGGCCATGATCTACCCAGCCCAAACCGACTGGGGCGACACCCAACCCATCGACCTCCGCACCGATGGCTGGTAACGGACGGCTGACTGGTCTGGCGGAATGAGTCCTCGACGAGCTCAGCTACCTCGGCCCAGTCGGTCTTCTTCGCGCTGAGGTCGTAGCCGAGCCAACCGTAGGGGCCCCAGTAAGCCGGAGAAGTGGGGCGCATGAGCCATAGGTCGATGGTAGTTCGAAGTACGAACTAGAAGTTCTTCGACTCGAAGCGGCGGAGTTCGCTCACCACTCGTTTTCTGGCTCGTCGTTGACCGCCTTCGGAGGCGATGCGTCCGTCGAGGGCGTGGAGTACCCGCACGATGCGGTCGGTATCAACATTCCAGCCGTTCCCTTCGCATTCACGGGTCCAGTCAGCCAGAGTGCGATGACCCCGACGTCCGTTGCATCGCTTGCACGCCGCGACCTCGTTCTCGATCCAGCTGGGTCCGCCCTTGACCTTAGGAATGACGTGCTCGGTTGTTACCTCAACGAGACCCTCCCCCACGACGCGTCCGCACCACACACAGGTACCGCCGTCACGTTCGAGAATTCGTTCGAGCCGTTGGCGACGGTTCAGCATTAGCGCCGCCGCAGGATGCTCAGTGTCTCTTGCAAAGCGGTGAGGCCCCGTTCCTGAAAGTGCCCCGCACGGTCGAGCACCGACTCATCGATCAACGTCTCGATCTCGAACTCTTCGCCGAACAGTTCGTCGATCTCGTCGAGGGGCACCGAGTGCGGCGGACCACTCATCTCGTTCTGGTCGTAGGTGAACGCCACGAGATACCACGGGGCTTCGGGGCGGAGTTGCATCGTGAGCGTGCTCGCGTAGCGACGGCGGATCTTGGGCGGGAGCGCCACGATGCTCGCTCGGTCGTACACCGCGTCAACTCGGTCAAAGACCGTCGCTGGCACTTCGAACAGATCGCCGCGCCACAGCTCGTAGGGGCCTGCTTGGTGTACGGCCAGCGGGCCGATCTCTTCGATCTCAGGCGTCAACCCGACCATCTCGAAGAACTCATCAACCGCAATGTCGCTGACCTCCACACCAATTATCTGGTGTCCCCGTTCGGCGAGCCACACCATGTCGACCGTCTTGCCAGACAGTGGCACGAACACCGTGGCAGCACTTGCCACCCCGAGCTTTGACCAATGCTCGGCAAGCCAACGATGCGGCTCAGACTGGTCGAAGCCCCGTCGTCCCTGCTGCCAGCCTTCGATCCAGTACTCAGGTTCCATTGGGCCAAGATAGCTCGCTAGGCGTTACAGAACTTTGGCTGAACTCCGCACTTGGGTCAGCCGGGCTGGTCTCCTGCGTGCGATGATTTCGGAATCACCTACCAAGGAAAGACTCCATGTCCCGCATTGAACCGCTGCAACGCCAAGATCTCGCCGAAGACGAAGGCCGTTTGGAATTCATGGAAATGACGATGGGATTCGTCCCCAGCTCGACGTATGCGATGGCGCGAGTTCCCGGCCTGTTTCAAGGCTTCCAAGATGTCGTAAAGGCAACAATGGGCAACGAGCTCATCCCGGCCGAACTCAAGCAATTGATCGGCTTGGCGACCAGCGCGTCAGGGGGTTGCCGCTACTGCCAAGCCCACACAGCCCACGGCGCACAACACATGGGTGCAACCGACGCGAAGCTTCAAGCGGTTTGGGAGTACGAATCAAGCGACCTGTTCAGCGACGCGGAACGAGCGGCGATTCGTGTGGCGTTCAAAGGCGGGCAGTCGCCAAATCAGGTCAACGACGACGACTTCGCCCAGCTCAAGGAACACTGGAACGACGACCAGGCTGCGGCGATCGTCGCGGTCATTGCCATGTTTGGTTTCTTGAACCGTTGGAACGACACCGCGGCCACGACCCTTGAGCCCGGTCAACAAGAATTCGCCGACAAAGCACTCGGCGCGGTCGGGTGGGAAATCGGCAAGCACGCCTAGACGGCGGGTCGAGCAAACGGTCAACTAGGCCACGGAGACCTCAACGTTGTCGAGGCCCCACGATTCGTCGTTGACGCCCTGAAGGCCGGACCCGAAGAAATCAAACACGATGACAGGATCCGTGTGGAGAACTTCGACGCAGTACTGAATCACACGGTCGTCCCAATAGGGGTTGTTCATGTTGAACCACATCTGTGCGGGGCCTTCGATGATCGTTCCGCCGGCTGGAGCATTGGTTGTCGTGTAGGCCTCGTTCCATATCGTTGTGCCGTCGATCGCGAATCCGAACATGTCCGGCCCGCCAAAGCGACCGAAGGCCCCATCCCAAGAATCGTTGACGTAGAGGTCGAAACAGATCCGGACGCAGGCGTGGGTGGGCAAGGCCATTTTGAGCGACACCGTGTCGTTCGTGAAACGACCAAGAATGGTGCGAGATGGCGTCGGGTTCGCCGTGGCAATGGTGCTCCAGGAAGCTGTCGGGGTGCCGATTCCACCCTCGAAATCCTCCGAGTAGATCAGTGAGTACGGACCTGAGGGCGAAGCTGCCGCGACGCGAGACATGCCGATAACGCTCGGAGCAATCCAGGTCGCGCCTCCTACTGCACCGGCGACCAAGGCTCGCCGGCGAGAGATGGTCAGCCGCCGCTCGTCCATTGGCCTCCATCGGCGCTGCTCGACCGACCTTTAGTGGAGGTGGTCTCGTTTTTACTACAAACTTGATGTGTTCGCTACGCGCTAGGTGAGTGCCACCTACCGCAAAGACGGATGGCTATACCGGCTGAGGAGTGCGCACCACTTGCACCACCAGCCCGAGGGCCAGTGCTGCCCCGGTCAGTGTCAATACGCCGCCGACCCATACCGACAGCGGAAGCACTATCGAGAGAACCAGGAGCGTCATGGACGCTAAGAAAACGGCCTTGCGTCCTGGGGTATCTAACCGGCTGCTCTCCACAGCCTTGACTTCGTTCATCTTGGACCTCCCGCATGGCCAATCAGGGTG
>CAYUKM010000157.1:0-5851 GCA_964445255.1 uncultured Acidimicrobiales bacterium | reverse complement strand
ATCCACGGTGGTCGACCTTATCCATTCCGCTAGAGTCAGCCGGTCGGATTCACTGTTGGAAGGACACCACACATGGGCGCGACGGTCATCGTCGGAACGCAATGGGGTGACGAGGGCAAGGGTAAGTTCACGGACTTGCTGGCTCGGGACATGAGCACCGTCGTGCGTTTTCAAGGTGGGCACAACGCTGGACACACCATCGTCGTCGAAGGGGAGAGCTTCGCGCTCCAATTAGTGCCTTCTGGTGTGCTCTACGAGCACACCACTCCCGTGATCGGCAATGGCGTGGTCGTGGACGCTGGTGTGTTGCTCAAAGAGATGGACATGCTCGAGTCGAAGGGCGTCGATACATCACGCCTTCGAGTCAGCGGCAACGCCCACCTGATCTTCCCGTACCACCAGAGCCTCGACGCCCTCCAAGAACGCCAACTCGGCAAGAACAAGCTCGGTACCACCAAGCGGGGCATCGGTCCGTCTTATGCCGACAAGGCGATGCGGACCGGTCTTCGGATGCAAGACATCCTCGACGAGAAGATCTTCCGCGCGAAGCTCGAAGTCGTGATCAATCAGCTCAACCCGATCATGGCTCGCGTGTACAACAAGATGGGTTTCGAGATCGATGAGATCGTCGACACGTTCCAGAACGAGTACCGCCCCAAGCTTGAGCCATTGATCGATGACACGATCTCGCTGATTCACGATCGGCTCGAAGCGGGAGACGACATTCTCCTCGAGGGTGCCCAAGCTACGTTCTTGGATCTCGACCACGGCACGTACCCGTTTGTGACCTCATCGAACCCAACCGCCGGAGGCGCGTGCGTGGGTTCGGGCGTGGGACCTCGCTACATCGAACGCGTCGTCGGCGTGGCCAAGGCCTACATCACCCGCGTGGGTGCCGGTCCCTTCGTCACCGAGCTCTTCGACGACATCGGCGACCACATCGTGGAGGTCGGACACGAGTTCGGAACCAACACCGGCCGCCGTCGCCGACCCGGCTACTTCGACTGCGTCATGATGCGGTACGCCCGTCGGGTGAACTCGCTCTCGGAGATGGCGATCGCCAAGCTCGACGTGCTCGACCAACTCGATGAGATCAAGGTCTGCGTTGCCTACGAGCACAACGGCGAACGCATGGATGATTACCCATACCACCAGAGCGTTCTGCACGACTCCACAGCGGTGTACGAAACGCTCCCAGGTTGGAAGACCGACACCACAGGCGTGACCAGCAAGGATGAACTCCCGGCCGAAGCTCGCGACTATCTGGCCTTTCTTGCTGACCAGTGCAATCTTCCCGTCACCCTCGTCGGTGTCGGTCCGGGTCGCAAGCAGGTCTTCGACTTCTCCAAATGAGGGTCGTCATCGTTGGTTCCGGAGGTCGAGAGCATGCGCTCGCCGACGTGCTCGGTCGAACCGCCAGTGAGGTCATCGTCACTCCCGGCAACCCTGGGATCCCCGGATCGGTCGATACCTCTGCCCTGGAGCTTGATGCCGACCTGTTTGTGATCGGACCGGAAGTTCCTCTGGTCGATGGACTGGCCGACGACCTCCGAGCGCAAGGCAAGCTGGTGTTCGGGCCCGGCGCTGATGGTGCCCAGCTCGAAGGCTCCAAGGCCTACATGAAGGACCTACTAGTTGCAGCTGGCGTGCCGACCGCTGCCCACGGCGCGTTTACCGAAGCAGAGCCAGCACTCGAATTTCTCGCCACCATGTCGGCACCCTTTGTGATCAAGACCGACGGTCTCGCCGCCGGCAAGGGTGTGTTGGTCACCGAGGATCGCGGCGAAGCAGAAGCTGCCGTGCACGACTACCTCGCAGGCGAAGCGTTCGGCGACGCGGGCCGAACGGTCGTGATCGAAGAAGGGCTTGTCGGTCCGGAAGTATCGGTCTTCGCGATTTGTGATGGCACCAAGGCGGTGGCACTGGCGCCAGCGCAGGATCACAAGCGCATCGGCGACGGAGACACCGGCCCCAACACCGGTGGTATGGGCGCCTACACACCACTGCCGTGGGCGGATCCCGACTTGGTCGACACGATCATGACCTCGTGCATCGAACCCACCTTGGCTGAACTGTCTCGCCGTGGCATCGACTACCGCGGCACGTTATTCGCCGGGCTGATGTTGACCGACGCTGGCCCGAAAATGCTCGAATACAACGTCCGATTCGGAGACCCTGAAACCCAGGTCGTGCTCCCAAGAATCGAATCGGACCTCTGCCAACTGCTCGCTGAGGCCGCCGCCGGGAACATCGAAACCCAGCCCACGTTTTCTGACGATGCGGTGGTCACGGTGGTCTGTGCGAGCGAGGGCTACCCAGCGTCGGCTCGAACCGGAGATGTGATCGAGGGTCTCGAGGCTGCTCGGGCGCTCGACGGTGTGTCGGTGTACACGGCTGGCGTAAAGGCTGACGATGATGGCGCACTCATGACCGGTGGTGGCCGGGTCCTCAACGTCGTCGGGCGAGGAGCAACGGTCGCCGACGCGATTACTCGGGCGTACGCGGGCGTCGCCGAGATCTCCTGGCCAGGTATGCAGCACCGCACCGACATCGCGCATCAGGCTCGCTAGGAACAAAAAGATTTGTACGTAAAAACAGACCGTATAGGTCTCAAATTACGTACAAATCCTTGCGGTGGCTGGATGGGCGGGTTCTGCTCAACGCGAACTACGAGACCTTCCCCGCGTAGCAGTACCCTCGAAGGGTGACCTTGCCCAACGTTCTCGCCAATCGATACGCCAGCGCAGACATGGTCAGCGTTTGGTCCCCTGAAGCCAAGATCGTGCTCGAACGTGAGCTGTGGATCGCGGTACTCAACGCACAACGCGACCTTGGGGTCGAGGTGCCAGCGGGTGTCGTCGAGGCCTATGAGGCCGTGGTCGAACAGGTCGATCTCGCGTCTATCACAGACCGCGAGAAAGTAACCCGCCACGACGTGAAGGCTCGCATCGAAGAGTTCAACGCTCTCGCCGGGCACGAGCACATCCACAAAGCGATGACCTCACGCGACCTCACCGAGAACGTCGAACAACTCCAGATCAAGCGAAGTCTCGAACTCGTTCGCAGCCGAATCGTCACGACGCTGGCGCGCCTTGCCGAACTCGCCGAGCAGTACCGAGACACCGCTATGGCCGGGCGCAGTCACAACGTGGCCGCCCAGGTCACAACGCTCGGCAAGCGTTTCGCCAACGCGGCTGAAGAGCTGCTGCAGGCCCACGCCCGAGTCGACGAACTGATTTCTCGGTATCCCCTTCGTGGCATCAAGGGTCCAATGGGCACCCAACAAGACTTGCTCGACCTCTTGGTCGATGAGGCGACGGTCGACGAACTCGAACAACGTGTCGCCGCCCACCTCGGGTTCGCCACCACGCTCGACAGCGTCGGCCAGGTGTACCCACGTTCGCTCGACCTCGATGTCGTGTCTGCGCTGTTGCAGGTCGCTTCGGGTCCATCGAGCTTCTCTACGACGCTTCGGTTAATGGCTGGCCAAGAGGTCGTAACCGAAGGGTTCAAGGAAGGCCAGGTCGGTTCGTCGGCCATGCCGCACAAAATGAACGCTCGGTCGTCGGAACGAGTCGTTGGTTTCCAGTCGATCCTTCGTGGCCACGTGACGATGGTGAGCTCACTCGCTGGCGACCAATGGAACGAGGGCGACGTGAGCGACTCGGTCGTTCGACGTGTCGCCCTTCCCGACGCCTTCTTGGCAGTCGATGGGCTCTTTGAGACGTTCCTCACGATCCTCGATGAGTTCGGGGCGTTCCCCGCAGTGATCGACCGGGAACTGGAGCGCTACCTACCGTTCCTGTCGTCAACCAAGTTGTTGATCGCCGCCGTGAAGGCTGGCGCTGGTCGAGAAGAGGCCCATGAGGCCATTAAGGAACACGCTGTGGCTGTCGCGTTGGAGATGCGGGAGTCCGGTCGGACTGACAACGATCTGCTCCAACGACTAGGTGCTGATGATCGGTTTCCGGTCGATCCAGCCGAACTGGCAGACGTGTTGTCGAATCCGCTGGAGTTGGCCGGGCGGGCCCAGAACCAAGTGGACGCGATCGTTGCTCGTGTTGGCGAGCTGGTAGCCGCCGACCCCTCAGCTGGCGCGTATCAGCCGGGCGAGATTCTCTAAACCGCCGCGGAAGAAGATACGTAGCTGCGAGTTCGCGGCCTCGATCGGTGAAGGTCATAGCAACAAGTAACGCGCTGGCCCCGATGGCGATGAAGCCGCCGACGTACACGACCGGTGTTGCGCACAACAGCGCAAGGGCAGCGACGCTAAAGCCAATGGCCTTGCCATCTGGCGCGGTCTTCGGAGATTGCGGCGGGGGGTTGGCGGTCATGTAGAAACCATACATAACGACCAACACCCACCATTGGTCAGGAGTTTCTGTCGAACGGTCTTGCGCGGACTGGATTCACCGCTTCCAAAGATGTGGTTTCGGCCGTTCGGCTCTAGGTTCTGAGACGTGAATCTAGACCTACCGCACTTGTACACGGGCAAGGTTCGAGATATGTACGACGCTGGTGACGGCACGTTGCTGATCGTCGCGAGCGATCGTCTGTCAGCCTTCGACGTCGTAATGGCCGAACCGGTTCCCGACAAGGGCCGTGTGCTTACCGCGATATCGGCCTTTTGGTTCGAACGGCTTGGACACCTGGCGCCGAACCATGTGATCTCGACAGACATAGGCGAGTACCCCGCGGGTGCGCAAGATTCCCAGATCGCTGGCCGGTCGATGTATGTTCGCAAAGCCGAGATGTTGCCGATCGAATGCATCGTGCGTGGCTATATCAGCGGATCGGGATGGCGCGAGTATGTCGCTAGCGGAACGGTCCATGGCGAGACGATGCCCGAGGGCCTGCTCCACAGCGCAAAGCTCCCCGAACCGATCTTCACGCCGAGCACCAAAGCCGAAGATGGTCTCCACGACGAGAACATCAGCTTCGCCCGAGCCGTCGACATGGTCGGCGCTGATATCGCCGAGCAGGCTCGCGAGATGTCACTTGCGCTCTATACCGAAGCAGCGGCATGGGCTGCCGAGCGCGGGATCATTCTGGCCGATACCAAGTTTGAGCTTGGCTTCGTCGACGGCCAACTCGTGGTGGCCGACGAGATGCTCACGCCGGACTCGTCTCGTTACTGGCCGATGGACCAATGGGAGCCGGGCACGATTCCGCCGAGCTACGACAAGCAGCCGGTTCGTGACTTCCTCGACACCCTTGATTGGGACAAGACACCACCACCGCCGTCGCTGCCAGACGAGGTGATCGCGTCGACCCAACAGCGCTACATCGAGGGCTACGAGACCATTACCGAGCTCGCATTTTCTGACTGGCCTGGCTCCGCCTGATCGCCTCAACTCCAGATAGGTTCAACGTATGCAGTTCCATGCCGTGATTGACATTCAGCTTCATGCCGGAATCGCCGACCCGCAGGGTTCGACGATCGAACGGGCACTTCCGACCCTCGGGTTCGACGGAATCTCTAACGTCCGCTCGGGCAAGAGCATCCACCTCGATATCGAGGCCGTCGACGCAGCTGCTGCCGAGGCGCAGCTCGCCGAGGTGTGCGAGAAGTTCCTCACCAACCCGGTCATCGAAGGCGCAGAGATCAGCGTCCTCGAGACGGCGGGGGCATAAGCGATGGCTCCAAAGGTCGGCGTCGTCCGATTTCCCGGCACCAACTGCGAGTTCGACACCGTCGAAGCCATCAACGCACTCGGCGGCGAGGGCGAGATCCTGTGGCATGGCGATGACTCGATCGGTCACTCCGACGCAGTGATCATCGCGGGTGGGTTCGCCCACGGCGATTACCTCCGCCCGGGCGCTATCGCCCGGTTCTCGCCGATCATGGCGG
>CAYUKM010000156.1:0-5874 GCA_964445255.1 uncultured Acidimicrobiales bacterium | reverse complement strand
CCATCTCAATGCCCTGGTCTTCGAATTGCTCGATGAGGTAGCCGGCGATATCTGGGTCGACCGAGCGCAGGATCCGATCGCCGCGATCGATGATCGTGACCTTCGAGCCGAAGCGAGCGAGCGCTTGGCCCAGCTCGACCGAAATCACTCCGCCTCCGAGGAACGCAATCGTCTCGGGCAGGTCACGAATGTCCCAGAAGTTCTCGTTGTTCAAGAACTCGACCGGGCGGTCACCTTCGGTCGGCAGTAGACGGGGCCCCGACCCGGTGGTGATGATGAAGTTGTCGCCGGTGAGCGTGTCGTCGCCGATCTGCACGGTGTTCGCGTCGAGGAACTTCGCTCCGCTGCTGTGGATGTAGGTGTCGATGCCAACACCGTTGAATAGCTCGGGCTGTTCATGGGCGTAGACGCCGTCGATGATGCTCTTTACGTGCTCCATTGCACGAGCGAAATCGAAGCCGCTTGCAACATCGATGTCGTGAAGGCCGTGCTTCGAGGCGGTTTCGACCGTGTGGTAGGTCTTGGCCACGTCGATCAACGCCTTGGAGGGAACACAGCCAGAGTGCGTGCACTCGCCGCCGATCTTGTGCTTCTCCAGCATGGCGACCTTGGCTCCCAGTCGTTGGGCTTCGAAGGCCGAGGTGATGCCCCCGCCGCCAGCGCCCACGATGACGATGTCGTAGTGGTTGCTCATCAGATGTTCTCCCTGAAAATTTCCTCGGCGTCGCCGTCGACGCCGGGCACTTGGTAGTAAACCATCGAACCGGACTCACCATCCATTTCGAGAATCGCAAAGGCATGGTGGTAGTGGTCGCCGTCGTCGCCTAGCCGGCACTCGGGATTCATGACCGGTGGGCCATCGACGCCGTCTGGCAACGCGAGGTTGTCCAACGTTTCATACGGCTTCCAGATCAAGTCGACGGGCATCGCCCCCGACCCGATGCAACGGCCACGTTTCAACCCGATGTACGGGTCGAACGCTGCGAGATTGTGCTCGTGGCCCCAGAGCCATGCATCGATGTCACTGAGATGCTCGCTGAACTCATCGAAGAAGATTGGGTTAACCGCCATCGGTAGGTTCTCGGGGGTGCGGGCAATGTTCCCCGACGCCGTGAAGAGTTGATAGTGCGACAACATGATCGTCTTGCGCCCATCGGCGGTATCGATCTTGTGGCGATGCCACTCGGCCTCTTTCGCGTCGATCGGGGGCACCTTGTACTGCGAGGCCATCGGATCGCCGACCTCTGGCGGCGCGCCGATAGCGAGGAGCTGCCAGTGGTCATTCCGGAGGCAGAAGTAGCTAGCGGGCTGACCTAATTCGTCGAGCAGCCAGTAGTAGCCCTCGCCGCCCGCATAGAGGTCGTGGTTGCCCGCCAGGTTGAAGACCCGGGTCTCGGCGGGCAGGTACTCGCGGACAATGTCGAGGAAGTGGCTGGCCATCTCGTCTTTGGTGCCTGAGTAATAGACGTCGCCAAGGTGGATCACGACGTCAGGGCGTTGGAGGCCAATGCAGCGCATCACGTTCTTTGCTAGCGCAGTACCCGTCGCCCAGTCGGCGACGAAGGCAACTTTGAGCGTGTCGTCAGCGACCGGGTCAAGGGTGGGTGCCAACGGCAAGACGAAGTCGTCGATCGACTCGTAGTGGCGATAGGGGATAGTCGCTTCGGCGTTGGTGAATTCGAGCAATGCTTTCGCCCACAACGGGTCGCACACCGAGTACTGCAATTCCGACTCGATCTCTCGGGCGCGTTCGTCGTTGCCGGTGATCTTCGCCGCGGCGAGGCCCACATACATCTGTGCACACGAGCTCAACAGTTCAACCCTCGATACGTCAGCGGCGAAGTCGAGCGGGTTTGAGCCCTCGGCCATGCGAGCCTCCATGACCTCACACGCGTCGCAACTGGCTTCCATGATCGGGTGGTTGGTCCCGAGGTCAGCCCCGTCGTCGCCGTCACCTCGTACAGCGGAGAGCACCGCCGATTGCCAGCGGGACATGAATGACATTGCGTAGGTCCTGATGGCCATGCCCTGCAATCTATCGGCGGGTCACCGTGACTCTGCTCGATATCAGGCGAGCGCTTCGATGATCTCGGCGATCTCTTCGTACGTTGTGCGCGGGTTCACGAAGCAGAAGCGATAGATCGGCTCGCCGTCGAGGCGAGATGGCGTTACGAAGGCGAGGCCGCTCGCCATCGCTTTCTCCGTCCACGCTTGGTACTGCGCGCCGTCCCAACCGGGCCGTTTGAAGGCCACGACCGACAGCGATGGCTCGTGCGCGAGCTCAAGGTGCGGAGCGGCTTCGATTTGTCGTGCGGCCTCCGCTGCCAGGTCGAGGGTGATGTCGACCGCCTCGGCGTATGCGTCCGTGCCGTAGGTAGCGAGGCTGAACCAGAGCGGTAGCCCGCGGACGCGGCGGGTCAACTGGATGGCGAAGTCAGACGGGTTCCAATCGCCGTAATTGTCGAGGAACGCGAGGTAGCCGGCCGACTGCATATGGGCATCTCTGGCTCGGTCGGGATCGCGGTACAACAAGGCGCAACAGTCGAACGGGGCGAAGAGCCACTTGTGCGGGTCGACGATGAACGAGTCGGCCAACTCCAGCCCGTCGAACAGGCCGTGGGTGCGTTTCGATACGAGCGCCGCGCCCCCGTAGGCACCGTCGACGTGGAACCAAACTCCTCGCTCGCGGCATACCTCGCCGATGGATCGGAGGTCGTCGATGATGCCGAGGTTCGTCGTGCCTGAGGTGGCGGTTACCGCGCACACCCGGTCGCCGTGTTCGTCGAGTATGGCGGCCACGGACTCGCCGGTCATGCGACGCCTGTCGTCGGTGTCGGCGAGCAATACGTCGCAGTCCATCACGAGTGCCGCCGCCTTGATCGAGCTGTGCGATTCCTTCGACGCCAGGATCGCGTAGCGCGTCGGGCGAGCATCGCCGTCACGGTTCTGAGCTGCGACGCGTGCAGCGACCAACGCTGACAGGTTCCCGACGGTTCCGCCGGGCACGAACACTCCGCCTGACCCGTCGGGCATGTCGGTAAGGCTGCGTATCCATTCGAGCGCTTCGTTCTCCGCCCAGATTGCACCAGCGCCCTCAAGCCACGAACCGCCATAGATCGACGCTGCGCTGGCCGCGACGTCGAAGAGAATCGAGGCCTCGGTGGGTGCGGCAGGGACGAACGACAAGTATTTGGTGTAGTCGACCGAAAGCGATGCGGGTTCGAGGTGCTCGGCAAACAGCTCCAACGCTCGCTCGCCGCCGAGGCCTCCTGACGTGATCGTCGAGCCGCAAAGCTCCCGGAGCTCCTCGGCGGTCTTTGGGTGGTTCAGCGGAATGGGGTCGAGCCGAGTTCGCTTCTTGACGTAGTCGATGATCGCCTTCGCGACATCGTCCATCCGTTCATCAAAATGGTGCACGGTTAACCTCCATCGGACCCGACCTGAAGCTAATGCAACTGGGGCCTTTAGCCGGTGTACTGGAGGTTCGCGTCGAAGCGGCAGAAGAGGGCATCGAAGTCTGCTTCGATGGCGCGTTCGTCTTCGAGGTTGAGTGTTCCCCAGGTGAATAGGCGATTGCGAGTTGCTGCGTCCGGAAAGATCAGCGGGTTGTCGGCGAGTTCGGCCGCAAAGCCTCCCCGCGCTCGAAGAACATCTTGTGTGCCCAGCACTGGGCAGACGTAGAGGTTGAACTCCGAGATCGCCGCTGCGTTCTCGGGGTCGTAGGCCCAGTTCATCCAGCGGGCGGCGTTGGTGAAATTCGGGGCGCCCCTCGGAATCACCATGGTGTCGAACCACGAAATGCCTCCCTCTTCGGGGATCACATATCGAAAGCGGGGATCGTCAAGTGCGAGCGCTGCCGCCTGGCCCGACCAAGCCATGGTCGCGGCGAGGGAGCCTTCTTGGAGTCGGCCGACGAAGTCGTCGAAGACGATGAACTGGAAGTGGCCGTCATCCACGAGTTGCGTGAGTCGGTCGAGACCTGCCCGAGCACTTCGCGTCGTTGGATTGCTCGGGTCATCACCGTTCGCCAACATGGCAAGCCCAACGGCCTCTCGCATCTCGCCGACGAGACCCACTTGACGTCGTAACTGCGGATCGAACAGGGTCTCGACAGAGGTGACGTCACCGCCGACGCGTTCGGGGTCATAGGCAATGCCGGTGATGCCCGCTTGCCACGGCATCTGAAAGCGCGAGCCGCGATCCCATTCGTTCGTGAGGAAGACCGGGTCGAGGTTGACGTGGTTCGGAATCTCTTCAAACGGCAACGCTTCCACCCAACCGTCGTTGATCATCCGGGCGGCGAGCCAGTTGGTCGGCACGATGATGTCGAAGGCGTTGGTCGACCCCGTGGCCGCCAGTGCTGGTTGGATGATGTCGTTGAAGCCGGTGACGTTGTCGGAGTACTCCTCGCGATAGTTGATGGAGATCCCGAGATCCGATCGGGCTTGGTCGACGAAACCGGGATCGATGTATTCGGGCCAATTGATGACCTCTAGCCCACCGGTGTTGGAAAGGGCTCGCTCGCTGCTCGAAGAAACGGTTGCACAACCGGTCAACAGCGCGGCGCCGAATGCGCCGCTTGTCGCTAGGAACGAGCGTCGGGAACTACGACGTTGTATCACGGCCTCTTCACCTACCAGTACTCGTTGATTCGGGGTTGATAGCCGGCGAGCACGAACACGACTCCCAGCAACGGCAACAGCACCATGCCGATGGTGAGCCAGCGGAGACGATCATTCGCGCTCTCCACGCCCAGGTTGAACTGGTCGCGGTTGCTCAGGAGGACCGCTTCAAGACCAGTATTGAAGCCATTGAAGTCATCGTTACTCGCCTCGATTGCGAGCGCGCGAGCTGCGGGTCCGTTTCCAAGACCAAGTTGTTGATCGATGGCGTCGCTTGTCGCGACGTATCTGTCCCACCTCGTCTGAAGGAGGTTCGCGGCTGACAGTTCTCGAACGGTGTCCGATGCTGCAACGACATCGGCCAACAATCCATCCACCATCGACAGAGCCTCTTCGCGTTGACGTTGGGAGAAGCTTTCGGCACCGATAATGGCGAGCGATTCGTTTGTGCGGAAGGCGAAGGCCTCGGTCTGTAGTTCCCCGACGATCTCGATCGAATCGAATCCGTCGGTAGCGGCGCGATCGAGGTCGACGATCATGGTCGTTGTCGACACCACAACCCATGTAGCCGCCGCGATCACGGTGATAGTCGCAGCGACCAATCCGAGGTTGAGCGTCCTGCTCGTGAGCTTCCGAAGTCGGAATTGCGCGACGAGTAGCGCGAGGAGGGCAATCAGCAGAGCGATCGCGGTGGCGACGACCAAAACCGTCGAGGCCTGCACGCCTGTTTCTAACCGGGCCTGATTCTGAGCGTTCACTTGGCCGACGTTTTCGAGCATGCCGCCTTCGCCGCCAGCTAAGAGCAGGGCCTCCTGTAGGTCCGCGGTGGCGTCTCCGAGCCCTTCGCTATTTCGCACGCGGGCGCGCTCGACGGTTCCGGCATAGTCGGTCAGCTGTGAACCGACCGTCTGAAGTGGAATGCGGGCAGGGTCGTCGATTGGTAGGCGGGCGCTGATGCTCTCGATTTGTCGAGGGGCCCGATTGATCGCTCGTTCGTAGAGACCGCGTTGTTGGAGGTCCTCGGTGCCGTTGTCGATTCCCGACAAGAAGACCGAAATGCTTGCCGCGTCGGCTTCAGCGATGCTCGCGACAAGTCCCTGGGTTTCGATAGCGACCGGGCCGATGTTGTCTCCGATCTCCGCAGCGGATTGCTGAAGGTCTTGCGCGGCAAGCAGGCCCAGCAGCGCGGAGATACCGAGCAGCACAGAGAGCGTCACCGACCAGACTCGTAACCTGTCCGGCGTGTTCTGCA
>CAYUKM010000155.1:0-5943 GCA_964445255.1 uncultured Acidimicrobiales bacterium | reverse complement strand
CGTTGCCGCGGCAACGGCATTGGAGTGTGCGCGTCGGACTCGCACGGTGCTTATCGATTTCGGCGGGGACCTCGCCCAGATCTTCGGCGTTGAAACCGACGGCAAGCAAGGGGTTCACGATTGGCTCGCTGCCTCACGCGACGTTGGCCCGGAGTCGCTCATTCACCTGACCGTGGACGTCGCCGCGAACCTCGCGCTGCTGCCCGCCGGTTTACAGCCGTCGCGTTCGGTTGCACCGGAGCGGGCCGTGAACTTGGTCGAGGCGATGAACGACTCGGGCGATGTCGTCGTTGCTGACGTAGGAGCGCTCGTCGAGGTCACCGATCCCCGATCGTTCATCTGCGTGAGTGGAGATCGCACCTCCTGCGTGATCCGGGCGTGCTACCTAGCGCTCCGTCGATTCTCGAAACTGCCCGTGCTCGTTGACGACATTGTTGAGATCGAGGAGCCCGGGCGATCGCTGCGAACCCTGGACATCGAGGCGGTCGTTGGGATGCCGGTTGCAACCCGAATCCCGCTCGACCCCGCTATTGCGAGGGCGGTAGACGCTGGCTTGCTCGGTCAACGGATGCCTCGCAGCTTGCGCCGAAACGTGCAGGTGCTGATCGAGGACCGCAGCCACCTGGAGGTGATTCGATGAATCTGGCCGAAGACATCCATGCCCGGATCTGTGAGCGCAGCGGTAGCGAACTTACGGAATCGTCCAACCTCGACGCCGCGATAACCCAACTCCTTGGTGAGTTGGCTCCCCTCACGCCGCGAAATGAGGCCGACCAAATCACCGCTGAAGTTAAGGCTCGCGTCGACGGCCTTGGCCCCCTCCACCTGCTAGCAACGGATCCGACCGTGTCGGAGATCATGGTCAATGGTGGCGACGTATGGGTCGAACGGGCGGGATCGCTCCAACGAACCGAACTGCAACTCGGCAGCGATGACGTACTCCATCTCGTCCGTCGGCTCGCAGCCCGTGCGGGACGACGGATCGACGCGGTTCGGCCGAGCGTCGACGTACGCCTCGACGATGGGTCACGACTGCACGCCATCGTGCCGCCGCTCGCCGTGGATGGACCATGCGTGACGATCCGCCGCTTTCGCCCTCAGCGACTACTTCTTGAGAACCTCGCTGACCCCTGCGCCATGGACATTCTCCAAAAGGCCGTGACCGATCGGCAAACGATCATCGTGGGAGGCGCCACGTCGTCGGGCAAGACCACCCTGTTGAATGCGCTCGGCGCCGCCATTGCACCCGGCGAAAGAATCATCACGATCGAAGATGCGGCTGAGCTGTCCCTACCCGGAGAACACGTCGTTCGTTTGGAGACCCGTCCCGCCGCAGAGGGGGCGCCGGCTATTGAGCTGCGCGAGCTTGTTCGCAACGCCTTGCGTATGCGCCCTGATCGGATCATCTGCGGTGAGATGCGTGGTGCTGAAGCGCTCGACCTCATCCAAGCGATGAACACCGGCCACGAAGGCTCGCTGTCGACCGTTCATGCCAATGGTCCGAGCGACGTCCTTCGCCGAATCGAGACCATGATGCTCACCGCTGATGCCGACCTTCCTTTAACCGCCATCCGCGAGCAACTGGCTGCCTGCATCGATCTCGTAGTCATGATGAGACGCCAGCCCGACGGCACTCGGTCAGTCGTTTCCATCGATGCGGTTCCTGAACATCCAAGCGAGGGTTGGCAGCTGATGCAGTGGTATCGGCGATGAGCCTGCCACGTCGAGTTCCCGCTCCTGTCGGTCGACAGCCACGCCGCGATGCGAAACCCCTCAAAGTTCGGACTCTCCATTCGGTGAGAAGTGTGCTTTCGCGACCGTTCGTAGTTCGGCGGCGCGACCGGCTCTGGCAGTCGGCGTTGCCCGACTTCGCGATGAGTCTCTCGCGGGACTTGCGCACCGGGACGTCGATCGATCGTGCGCTCGTCGATGCGGTCGCAGCTAATGACGCTCCCGCTCACATGCAGATGGTCGTTGCTCGCGTGCGATCGGGCCAACCGATCGGTGAGGTGATCGCCCGGTGGTCCGACGACGCATCATCTGAATCCGAACAGCTTCTCGTCACCGCGCTCGCGATCGCCTTGCGCGCGGGCGCCCAACTCGGGCCGGTACTCGACGGTCTGGCGGTCGCCCTCCGCGACGAGTTGGCCCTCGACGCTCGGCGGCGAGTGCTCTTGGTACAAGCCCAGGTCTCGGCGCTCGTGCTCGTTGCCATGCCCGTTGCCTTCGCACTGTTGTCGTCGATCGTGCGCGGTGGTGTCGCGTTTTCGGGAGTGACTGGGCTGGTTCTGCTCACTGGCGGGATCGGTCTCGACGGGATCGGCGTCGTCTGGATGCGCCGGTTGCTGCGAGGTCTGCAATGACCGGACCCCTTTCTACGCTGCGGCGTCGGCGGCTCGCCCGGCGCGATGCGCTGGCCCTCGCGCAAGCGATGCCGTCATTCGCATCGCTACTTGCCGTATTGGTGTCGGCAGGACAGCAACCGAGGGTGGCCCTCACGACATTCGTGGAGTCATCGCCAGCCGGGAACATGCGTGCCCTGGTAGATCGCCTCGTCTCTATTACGCAAAGGCTGGCGTTGGGGGTTGACTTCGCCGAAGCGGTCGATCGGCTCGACACCGGGACGCCGGAGGGGCTGAGCCTCTATCGAGTGCTCGACTTGCTTCGACGAGGTGAAGCCGACGGGTTGGATCTCGCCATGCAGTTGGAGTTTGTCGTTCAAGATCTTCGGCGGGACCGATCGATCGCACTTGACACCGCTGCTCAGCGAATGACGGTCGCCCTGCTGTTCCCCCTCGTGCTCTGCATTCTCCCAGCGTTCGTTCTCTTGGCCATTGTGCCCCTCTTGCTCGACGTGCTCTCGCAACTTCCTGCCTGACCCCGAGCCACTCGGCCGTTGACGGCCCATCCATCAATGCCAGAGAGGCAATCATGAATATGTACACACTTCTACGCAGTTTCTTCGCGCTTCGAGATGACGATCGGGGCCAGTCGACGGCCGAATACGCGCTGTTGATGCTGGCCGCAGCAACCATCGCTTTGCTCGTGGTCACGTGGGCTACGTCGACGGGCAAGATCGGCGAGCTCTTCGATGCGGCGATCGACTCCGTGATCGGAAGCATCTGATGCGGCGGGACGACCGGGGCCAAGCCACGGTGGAGTTGGCCCTGGTCCTCCCGATTGTGGTGATCATCCTCGCTGGCGTGGTGTGGGTGGGTCAGCTGATGGCCACTCAAGTTCGTCTAGAACATGCGGCGCGCGAGGGTGCTCGAGCTGCGGCGGTCGAGCCCGCTGTCGCCTCGTCGCAATCGGCCGCTGCCGTGGCGCGAGTAGACACGGACTTCGCCGTGGCAACCTCGCTTGGCGCCGAATTCGTACGAGTTGAAGTCACCGTCGACGTTTCCGGTATACCGATCATCGGTTTGGGCGCACGAACGCTCACCGCCGATGTCTCGATGCGTCGGGAAGACCTTCTGAATTAGCGACGAGTCAGCCTTCAGGATTAACCCATGGGGTTTGGGTTCGGCGGTTCGTAGTGTTGCGGCTGTAGTGGTCGGGCGGTAGTTTGCGGCTGTGATTGGGAAGTTGAACAGACTGGTGCGAAGCCCTGAGTTGAAAGACGTCGTGGGTGACGCGGGAGCCACTGCGAAGCGATGGCGAGCCACCCCCGAAGAGGGAACCCAGATCGCGCTCGAACGACTTGAGGAAACTCGTGCCCAGTTCGACATGTCGAAGCCTGGTCGGATGGAGTCCGTTCGCATTCTCGAAGAGTTTTTCTACGATCTCATCGTCTCTCTCGATACCCGCCTCTTTCTCGAAGCCGGGGCGAAGCAAGCGTTCGCCTCTCGTCGAGCAAGCAAGCTATTGCCACGCGCGGCGGTTGTTGCCTACGAAGCCAACCCGTTCACGTTCAAGCGCTTCGACACCAAGATCGATTTCGCCGGAGAAGGTGTGCAGTACCGCAACCAGGCGCTGTCCTCTGAACCGGGAACACTATCGTTCAACGTTCGCAAGATGGAGGACGGCACGCCGTCCGCCGACGGTCAGGGTTCGTTGTTGAAGCACACGAGCTACGAGCCTGGTCACCTTGAGGTTTCCGTCGAAGCGACCACACTCGATCACACGCTCGACGAGTTCAACGGCCACAACGTCGCGCTGTGGGTCGATGTTGAGGGCGCTACTCGCCAGGTTCTTGCTGGAGCCGCTCGCACGCTCGAGAAGACCTCGGTGGTCTTCGTTGAAGTGGAAGACAAGGAATATTGGGGCGACCAATGGCTGAGCGAGGACGTCGTCCGCGCCCTCTATCAGGCAGGGCTTGAACCGGTCGCTCGAGACTTCCAGTCGCGCTACCAGTGGAACGTGATCTGCGTGCGCAAGTCGCTACTGTTCAGCCCGAAGTTTCTGGAGCCTCTAGCTCGGCACCATCGGCGCGTGAGCACGTCCAAAGTAACTGCCTAGAAGCGTCGGCTAGGCCGAGTCCGCCTTCAACTGGAGGCGGCGGGCGTGAAGGATCGGCTCGGTGTAGCCCGACGGCTGCTCGGTGCCTGAGAGGACCAGGCTCAACGCCGCTTGGTAGGCGTGTCCGTCGAATGCTGGGGCCATCGCCACGTAGGTCGGGTCGTCCGCGTTTTGGGCGTCTACCTTGGCGGCCATTTTTTCGAAGGTGGCGACGACCTGCTCCTGCGAGACCACCCCGTGATGCAGCCAGTTCGCTATGTGCTGCGAGGAGATGCGACAGGTCGCGCGGTCTTCCATGAGCCCGACATCATTTATGTCGGGGACCTTGGAACAACCCACCCCCGCGTCGATCCACCGCACCACGTACCCGAGGATCCCTTGGGCGTTGTTGTCGAGCTCGGCTTGGATGGCGTCGTCGGACCAACTCGGGTCGGCGGCGACCGGGATGTTGAGGATGTCGTCGAGGCTTGAGCGGGGGTGCGCGGCGAGTTCCTCTTGCACCGCCAACACATCGACCTCGTGGTAGTGCATCGCATGCAGTGTCGCCGCGGTGGGTGATGGAACCCAAGCGCAGTTGGCTCCGGCTTTAGGATGCCCGATCTTTTGCTCGACCATCGCGGCCATAAGATCTGGGGCGGCCCACATGCCCTTGCCTATTTGGGCTCGTCCTCGAAGTCCGCAGGCGAGGCCAACGTCGACGTTGTGGTTCTCATAGGCCGAGATCCACGGCTCGGCTTTCATTTCGCTCTTGGGCACCATGGGGCCGGCTTCCATCGACGTATGGATCTCGTCGCCGGTGCGGTCGAGGAACCCGGTGTTGATGAACGCCACTCGAGCCGATACCGCCCGAATGCATTCGGCCAGGTTCACGGTGGTGCGTCGCTCCTCGTCCATGATCCCGAGCTTCACGGTGTTGTGCGGGAGTCCGAGCCGGTCCTCGACAAAGGTGAACACCTCATCGGTGAACGCGACCTCGTCGGGCCCGTGCATCTTGGGCTTGACCACATAGATCGAACCGGTCCGAGAGTTCTGCGCTCCTTGCACGCTTGCGCACAGCGTCGTGATCAGCGCATCAAGGAGACCTTCTGGGACCTCGTTCCCGTCCGCGTCGAGTACGGCGGGCGTGGTCATCAAGTGCCCGACGTTGCGGACGAGCATCAGCGCCCGACCGGGCAGCGTCATCTCCGAACCGTCGGGTCGTTGGTAGGTGCGGTCCTGTTCGAGGACGCGTTGGAACGTCGTCGCACCCTTGGTGACTTCGGTGGAGAGCGTCCCGTTGATCAAGCCCAGCCAGTTGCGATACGCGAGTGTCTTATCCTCTGCGTCGACCGCAGCTACCGAATCCTCACAATCCATGATCACCGTTACCGCGCTCTCGAGCACGATGTCAGAGATGTTGGCCGAGTCCGCCTGACCAACCGGATGGTCGGCGTCGAATCGAAGATCGATGCCCAAACCGTGCTTGGTGAACAAGATCGCCGACGG
>CAYUKM010000154.1:0-5969 GCA_964445255.1 uncultured Acidimicrobiales bacterium | reverse complement strand
CACCGCAGACCACCGCTGCACCGCAGACCACCGCTGCACCGCAGACCACCGCTGCACCGCAGACCACGGTCGCACCTCAGCCTGCGCCGACCACTCAGCCTGCGCCGACACCTCAACCGGCTCCGACCCCACGACCTGAGCCGGTCCGCGAACCGGTCAAGGCCTCAACCCCGGTGGTTGAAAAGGTCGAAGGAGCGGTTCGTTGCTCAGGTCGCGTAGCCACGATCGTCGGAACCGATGGAGCCGACACGATCGTTGGAACGTCTCGTGCTGACGTCATTCACGGTCTAGGCGGCGACGACATTATCGAAGGCCTCCAAGGCAACGACGTGATCTGCGGCGGAGCAGGAGCCGATGAAATCTACGGAGGCGGCGGATCCGACGTCATTCTCGGTAACACCGGCCCCGATGTCGTTCGTGGACAAAACGGACCCGACACCCTCGTGGGTGGTAGGGGCGCAGACATCTTGAACGGTGGGCAGGGCGCCGACGACCTCCGCGGCGGCGACGCAGCCGACCGACTCTTTGGCGGTCGCCACAAGGACATCCTGTTGGGTGGCAACGGACACGATGCTTGCAACGGCGGAACTGCGGTAGACCGCATGCTCTGCGAGACGGTACGCAGCTGACCTACCCCGGCACAAGCTAGGTGATCTTTAGGCGTCCTTGATGTTGGGGCCGTTAGACTTCTGATTTCGGTGGCGGCTCCGATAGGAACGTTGTGGGTTTCGATGCCTGGATAACACTCGGTGCTCTTGCCGTGATGGTTGCTGCTTTAGTGACCGGACGGCTATCACCTCCAGCCGCGGTCATTGGCACTTCCGCGGCGCTGTTTGTGCTCGGTGTAACCGATGCAGGGCAAGCCTTTTCGGGGTTCTCCAATACCGCTCCAATCACCGTCGCCGCCCTCTACGTAATCGCCGGGGCCATCGACCGTACCGGCGCACTTGAGCCCCTCATATCAAAGCTCCTGAACCAGCCAGGAGGGCTTCGCGCAGATCTCTCGAAACTATTGGTTCCATCGGCGGTGGGTAGTGCCTTCCTTGCCAACACCCCGATCGTTGCCATGTTGACTCCAGCGGTAACCCGGTGGGCAGATGGTCAGGGGCGTTCAGCGAGTTCGTTTCTCATTCCGCTTTCGTATGCAACAATCCTCGGCGGCGCACTGACGGCAATCGGAACCTCAACGAACTTGGTCGCGTCAGGCCTCCTCGAGAGCGCCGGCGAAGAACCCCTCGGGTTGTTCGAACTCGCCACGATCGGCGTGCCCCTCCTCATCATTGGGCTCGTCGTCATCTTGATCGGCGCACCGTTCTTGCCTAAGCGCAGACGGCCCGCTGAACCATCTGCGAACGGTGCCCGCGCTTTCACGATCGCAATGAGTGTCGACTCCGATGGGGCCCTTGACGGAGTGTCCGTGACCGATGCTGGACTCCGGCACCTCGATGGACTTTTCCTCACCCAGATTGATCGCCCCGATCAGACAATCGCACC
This sequence comes from uncultured Acidimicrobiales bacterium, assembly GCA_964445255.1. Classification (GTDB taxonomy): domain Bacteria; phylum Actinomycetota; class Acidimicrobiia; order Acidimicrobiales; family SHLQ01; genus SHLQ01. The sequence goes on along the minus strand of CAYUKM010000154.1, from coordinate 4,475 downwards.
GGTGCTTCCAAATCAGATGCTTCGTGGCGGTGACCAGCTAACGTTCGCTGGCCAGGTCGATCAGGTGGTAGCCCTCCAGAAGTTCGCGGGTCTCTCGGTAGCCGACAACGTCGCCTCTAAAGCACTCGGCAACCCGTCAAGTACGGGTTACTACGAATTGGTGATTGGTCCCAGTTCACCTGTCGTCGGCCAAACCGCAATCGAGGTCGGTTTTCGACAACGCTACGGCGCCGCAATCCTTGCGGTTCATCGAAGTGGTGAGCTAGTGGATGGCCAACCGGGTTCGGTTCGCTTTCGTGCTGGCGACACGCTGCTAATCGTGGCGCCCCGCTCCTTTCGCGAGCGCTGGAGGAACACGGGCGAGTTTCTTCTGATCTCACGCCTAGATGCCGAGATTCCCATCCCCGACCGCGGTCGGCCGCTAGCTCTGCTTGCTCTCGCCATCGCTGTTGGCTTGCCCCTTTTCGGCCTTCTACCGATTACGCGGTCGACGATCCTCGCCGCCATCTTGATCGTGGCCTTTGGAATCCTCCGCCCCCGAGAAGCTCGCGACGCCGTCGACGTCAATGTTGTTCTGATGATCGGCGGTGCCTTCGGCCTTGGCGCCGCAGTTTCTGAGACCGGGCTCGATCAGCGAGTCGCTGGCGGCATCCTCGATAGCTTCGGCACCTTCGGAACCGTCGGCGCAATCGTCGGGCTACTGATCACGACAATGGTCCTCACCGAGCTCATCACCAACGCCGCTGCGGTCGTATTGGCGTTCCCGATAGCGCTCGACGTCGCAGAACAAACCGGTCTCGACCCACGGCTACTCGTGATCGGCATCGCAGTCGCCGGATCCGCTTCTTTCCTCACCCCCGTCGGCTACCAAACAAACATGATGGTCTACGGCCCCGGCGGCTACCGATTCAGCGACTACCTCCGAATCGGCATCCCGCTATCGCTAACCACCATCGCAGTAATCAGCACAATAGTCGCCGCCAGCGCTGGCTGAGACCAGATCAAGAAATCTGTGGTCCAAAATCAGTCAATAGCGCCGGAAACCGACCACAGATTTTCAAAATGAGTCCGGCCAGCAGCGGAGCATCGAGGAGCCGCTAGGCGACGGATTGCGACAGCTGGAGGGCGAAGCCCGGGAGAACAGTGTGCCTGGCTAGGTCTGCAGCTCGAAGGGGCGGAATTGCGACGGAGTCGCCTGCCCCTTCGAGACCAGACCTAGGCAGGTGGCTCGCCTACTAGGCCTACCGCATCGCTGCGGTTGGCTAGCCAGTTGGCGAGATCTTCTTCTTCTTCGCCGGAGCTGTAGAACTCCATTGGGGTGTAGTCCGGAGCGTTCGGCTCGACCTTGCGGTATTCGGCGATGCCGGTACCTGCTGGGATGAGCTTTCCGATGATGATGTTCTCTTTGAGGCCAACGAGACCATCGCTCTTGGACTCGATCGCAGCTTCGGTGAGAACTCGGGTGGTCTCCTGAAACGATGCGGCTGATAGCCACGAGTCCGTTGCGAGCGATGCCTTGGTGATACCCATCAGCTGTGGGCGACCCTCCGCTGGACGCTTGCCCTCTTGAACGAGCTGGCGGTTCGCATCGGCGTAGATCTTGGTGTCAACGCTCTCTCCAGGAAGGAAATCGGAGTCGCCAGTCTCTGAGACCATGATTCGGCGCGTCATCTGACGAACGATGAGCTCGATGTGCTTGTCGTGGATCGATACACCTTGGTCTCGGTAAACCTTTTGGACCTCTTCGACCAAGTAGCGCTGCGTTTCACGCACACCCTTGATGTCCATGAGCTCCTTGGGGTCGCGTGGACCTTCAACGATTGCGTCACCAGCGGTGATCTCATCGCCGTCGTTGACCTCAAGACGGGCCAGCGATGGAACGGTGTAGACGTCCTCGGTGCCATCGTCGCCGATGATCAAGACCGTGCGGCCCTTGCCGTCGTCTTCACCGACTCGAACGACGCCGGAGGTAGCTGCGAGGGTGGCCTTGCCCTTTGGCGAGCGAGCTTCGAAGAGCTCGACCACACGGGGCAGACCGCCAGCGATATCGCCACCACCTGCAACACCACCGGTGTGGAAGGTGCGCATGGTGAGCTGGGTACCAGGCTCGCCGATCGACTGGGCGGCGATAACGCCGACCGCTTCGCCCGGTTCGATGGTCTTGCCCGTTGCAAGCGAGGTGCCATAACTGGCAGCCGAAACACCACGGTCAGATTCATCGGTGAGCGGCGAGAGAACTCGAACTCGATCGATGGAGTCATCATCGCGGATTGCGATCATGATCTCTTCGGTGACCTCGGTGCCAGCGGCGAACTTGGTGCCATCAGCAAGCTTGATCTCGTCAGCAAGGCTGCGACTCAGCAGACGCGTCTCCAGGTAGGTGCGCTTGTTGCCCGAATCAGGCGTGGTGTCTTCTACCCAGATGCCACGAACCGTGCCACCAGCTTCGAAGGGATCTTCGGTGTTGACGATGAGCTCCTGCGCGACGTCTACAAGACGGCGGGTCAGATAGCCCGAGTCAGCGGTACGAAGTGCGGTATCTACCAGACCCTTACGGGCACCTGGCGTAGCGATGAAGTACTCGAGCATGGCGAGGCCTTCACGGAAGTTGCTCTTGATCGGGCGAGGGATCATATCGCCGCGAGGGTTGGCGACGAGACCGCGCATACCCGCGATCTGTCGAACCTGCATCATGTTTCCGCGAGCACCCGAGGTGACCATCATGTCGATGGGGTTGAAGTCCTCGGCCTTGAGACCGGCTTCCATCTCGTTCTTCACCTGCTCGGTTGCCTCAGACCAGATTTCCACCTCTTTCTGGCGGCGCTCACCATCGGTGATGATGCCGCGACGGAACTGGGTCTCAACCTTTTCTGCATCCTTCTCGTGCGAGTCGAGAATGCCGCGCTTGGTTGCCGGGGTCTTCACGTCATCGATCGAGACGGTTAGGCCGGACTGGGTGGCGTAGCGGTAGCAAAGGTCTTTAATGCCATCGAGTGACGTTGAAACGACAGCCTTCGGGTATTCGCGAGCGAGCGTGTCGACGATGTCACCCATGCCGCCCTTGCCGATCGTTTCGTTAATGAACTCGAAGTCATCGGGAAGTACCGAGTTCAACAGGACTCGACCGACGGTGGTCGGGGTGTACTTGGCACCGTCGCCGTTAGCGGGCTCCTCGAGCAATGCGGGATGACGGAACGTGACGTGGGTGTGAAGGTCGACGTCGCCGAGTTCATAGGCCATGTTGACCTCGTCAAGGCTACGGAAGGTACGTCCTTCGCCAGCACCGCCACCCTTTTCCATAGTTAGGTAGAAGGCGCCAATAATCATGTCCTGTGTTGGGGTTACCAACGGACGACCATTAGCTGGGCTCAACACGTTGTTTGCGCTGAGCATCAGCACGCGGGCTTCAGCCTGAGCTTCGGCCGACAGCGGCAGGTGAACCGCCATCTGGTCGCCATCGAAGTCAGCGTTGAACGCGGTGCAGACCAGTGGGTGAAGCTGGATTGCCTTGCCCTCTACGAGGACAGGCTCAAATGCCTGAATTCCGAGGCGGTGAAGCGTCGGCGCTCGGTTGAGCAGAACCGGGTGTTCCTTGATCACGTCGTCGAGGACGTCCCAAACCTGTGGCTTGCGACGCTCGACCATGCGCTTTGCGGACTTGATGTTCTGCGCGACGTCTCCATCGACGAGCTGCTTCATGACAAACGGCTTGAATAGCTCGAGAGCCATCAGCTTTGGCAGACCGCACTGGTGCAGCTTGAGGGTCGGGCCGACCACGATGACCGAACGGCCCGAGTAGTCAACACGCTTACCGAGGAGGTTCTGACGGAAGCGGCCCTGCTTGCCCTTCAACATGTCGCTCAGACTCTTGAGTGGACGGTTGCCCGGGCCAGTCACTGGGCGACCACGACGGCCGTTGTCGAACAATGCGTCGACCGCCTCTTGAAGCATGCGCTTCTCGTTGTTGACGATGATCTCGGGAGCGCCCAAGTCCAACAGCCGCTTAAGGCGGTTGTTGCGGTTGATCACGCGGCGGTAGAGGTCGTTGAGATCCGAGGTAGCGAAGCGGCCACCGTCGAGCTGGACCATCGGGCGAAGTTCTGGTGGGATCACTGGAACGACGTCCAGGATCATGGCGCGCGGATCGTTGATCCGGTTATCGCGCTCGTCGCGGCGGTTGAACGCTGCGACGATCTTGAGGCGCTTGATTGCCTTCTGCTTGCGCTGAGCTGACAGACCCTTTACGCCTTCTGGCGGATCGATCTGCGCACGAAGTTTCACCTCTTCGTCGTCGAAGTCGATGCGCGCGATGAGCGCAGCGAGAGCGCTGGCGCCCATGCCACCCTCGAAGTAGTCGGCGTAGCGGATGTGCATCTCGCGCCAGAGCATCTCGTCTTCGATGATCTGACGGGCGAAGAGACCCTTGAACTCATCGAAGCTGCGAGTGAGAACGTCGATCTCCATCTCGTAACGCT
>CAYUKM010000153.1:0-6018 GCA_964445255.1 uncultured Acidimicrobiales bacterium | reverse complement strand
AAATCAACCGGGATCGATTGATGCGCCGGCTCGCCGAGCTGGCCGCAATCGGAGCAATCGAGGGAACCGAGGGGTGTGCGCGGCTTGCGCTCACCGACGAAGACAAAGTCGGCCGTGACCTCGTCGTCACGTGGATGAAGGATCTCGGTCTCGACATTTCGGTCGACGGCATCGGCAACGTCATCGCCGTGATGCCCGGCGACGGTGCGCCGGTGATGACCGGCTCGCACATCGATACGGTTCGTACCGGCGGGCGCTACGACGGCAACCTCGGCGTCCTCGCAGGCCTCGAAATCATCGAGACCATCCAGGCAGCTGGCATCACCCCAGCACGCCCACTGGCCGTAGGCTTCTTCACCGACGAGGAAGGTTCCCGCTTTGCGCCCGACATGTTGGGCAGCCTCGTGTACGTCGGAGGTATGGCGCTCGAAACAGCGCTCGATATCGAGGGGATCGACGGAGCCATCGTCGGCGAAGAACTCGAACGGATCGGCTACGCAGGTTCGGCGCCACTTCCCGGTCCGGCCCCTCATGCGTTTGTCGAGTTGCACATCGAACAAGGCCCAGTCCTCGAGATCGAACAGACCACCATCGGCGCGGTCGAGAGCGTGCAAGGCATCAGCTGGACCGAAGTCACGGTGACCGGTCAATCGAACCATGCAGGAACCACTCCCATGGGCCTGCGCAAGGATCCGGGATTTGTCGCCGCTGCGTGTGCGAACTTCGCACGCGAACTCGCACTCGATCTCGGCGATCCGCAGGTCGCAACCGTCGGGCGCATCGAGTTGCACCCCAACCTCGTGAACGTTGTCGCGGCGTCGGCCACCTTCACCGTCGATCTCCGCAATACCGACGAGGCAACGCTCCAAGAGAGCGAACGCCGCTTTACCGAGTTCCTCAACACGACCGCGGAGGCGGAGGGGTGCACCGTCGAGACCCGTTCGCTCGCCCGATTTGAGCCGGTGCTCTTCGATCAGTCCGTGGTCGACATCGTCGAGGCTTCGGCGACCGAACTCGGCCACAGCGTCAAACGCATGCCGTCGGGTGCGGGTCACGACGCGCAGATGTTTGCTCGCATCTGCCCGACCGCAATGGTCTTCACGCCGAGCGTCAACGGCATCAGCCACAACCCGGCCGAGTACACCGCACCGGAGGATCTCGAAGCAGGGGCCAACGTTTTGCTGCACACGATGATCGCCTTGGCCAACGAGCCAGAGAGCCAGGAAAGCTAGGCCCATCATGACCCAGGACTCACTCGACACGCATCCGGGACACACACCGCACGGGGTGACAGCGCCCCTGACCCCGATGAGCCTTGGTCAGCTACTCGATCGCATTGCGCACGAGTGGGAGACCCGAAACAAGATCTTCGATCTCCCAACCGCCCGTATTTGGTCGCCCGACGACAACATCGATTTGGGTTTCGATTTCCTTGGCCGTCGCTGTGCCTCGCCGGTCGGCCCAGCCGCAGGACCTCATAGTCAGCTCGCACAAAACATCGTGCTCAGCTGGCTCGGCGGGTCGCGGCTGTTCGAGCTGAAGACCGTTCAGATCCTCGACGAGCTCGAGATCCAGCGACCGTGCATCGACATGCAGACCATTGGCTACAACATCGAGTGGAGCCAGGAACTCAAGATCGCCGACAGTCTCACCGAGTATGTGAAGGCCAGCATGCTCCTCGACATTGTTCATAACTGGGAGCCGCTCGCCCAGCACATTGGTCCGAACCCTGGACCGTACGTGTTCGACATGTCGGTCGGATACGACCTCGCCGGCATCTCCTCGCCCGAGATCCACGCGTTCATCGAGGGAATGAAAGATGCAACGTCCGAGGTCGACGCGCTGCGAGCCGAAATCCCCGATTCGTTCGCCGAGTTCCGGGATTTCGACTTCACCACCTCGCTCTCGAGCACCTTGACGCTGTCGACGTTCCACGGCTGCCCACCCGACGAGATCGAATCGATCACCAAGCACTTGATCGACGAACATGGCCTCGACGTCATCGTGAAGCTGAACCCCACACTGCTCGGCTACGAGACCGTTGCCACCATCGTTAACGACGAACTCGGCTACACCGACGTCAACGTCAAAGAAGAAGCGTTCGCCGAAGACTTGCAGTTCGACCGCGGCATCGAGTTGATCGGTGAACTTCGAGATTACGCCCACGAGCGCGGCCGGCTCTTTGGCATCAAGCTCACCAACACCCTCGTCGTAAACAATGAGAAGCAGTGGATGCCCGAGGACACGATGTACCTCAGTGGCCCGCCGCTACATGTGCTTGCGTCGACCTTGCTCGACAAGCTGGCTACGGCGCTGCCCGGTCAGCTCAACGTTCCCGGTCACGACGGCGACATCATGGTCAGCTTCTCGGCAGGCATCACCAAGGACAATCTCGCCGACGCGCTGGCCATGGGCGTCAACCCAACAACGGTGTGTTCGGACCTGCTCAAGCCCGGCGGCTACGGACGGCTCGCCCCGATGCTCAAAGCACTCACCAAAGAGATCGCCGCAACCGAGGCCACCGATCTCACGTCGTGGCGCGCGACGCGTCAATCGGCTGCAGCCGATGCCGGTCACCAAAGCACGAGCGCGCAATATGTCGCACACCTTCGTGGTGAGGGACGGGAGGGCTACCACCTCGAAGCCAACGAGAAGCTGCCTCGTGAGGTCGAGAACGACCTCGAAATGTTCGGCTGTGTGTCGTGCAATTTCTGCATCACCGTGTGCCCGAACGACGCCTTCTTCTCCGTTCCCAGCCTTGTCGGTACCGGGCTCGACAGCATGGAGAACAGTCGTCAGCAGTATTTCGTGCTCAGTGAACTGTGCAACGAGTGCGGCAACTGCATGACCTTCTGCCCCGAGAACGGTGACCCCGCCATGATCAAGCCGCGGATTTACACCGACGCTGCAGTCTTCGATGCCCGCGACACTCCAGGCGTGATGATCGGCAACAACATGATGGGCTCAAGAGGTCTCGACGAAGAGTCCTTTCATCTCATAACACGCTTACTCAACAGCGAGAAGGGCCTCCCGCTCGGACCAAGGGCCGGATCTAACGGAGGTAGCGGCAAGTGACTAATCCAAGAATCCTTCGTGTCGCCGCAGCTCAGCTCGGACCGATCGGCCGAGACGAGCCGCGCGCTGATGTAGTCGAACGCCTTCGCTCGCTGTTGGCTAAGGCGGCCAAGGACGGGGCCGAGCTCGTCGTGTTCCCCGAACTCGGGCTGACCACCTTCTTCCCTCGCTGGTTCACCGAAGACATCTCCGGTCATGACCACTACTACGAGACCGAGATGCCCGGCCCCGAAACGCAGCCGCTATTCGACGACGCAAAGGCGTTGGGCGTGGGCTTCGCGCTCGGGTACGCCGAACTCACTCCCGAGGGTGAGCGCTTCAACACCACGGTTCTCGTGGAGCGCGACGGCACGATCGTCACCAAGTTCCGAAAGGTCCACATCCCCGGTCACGACGGCGACGAGCCGTGGCGGCCGTTCCAGCACCTCGAACGCCGCTACTTCCAAGAGTCCGCCGAGGGCTTCCCAGTTCATCGAGCCTTCGACGGGCTCGTTGGGCTCGCCACTTGCAACGACCGTCGCTGGCCCGAGACCTATCGCGAGATGGGCCTGCAAGGGGTCGAGTTGATCATGATTGGCTACAACACCCCTATCCACTACGCCCCCGACCCCGGCCAGAACGCGCTGCAAGGCTTCCACAATCATCTCTGTATGCAGGCGGGCGCGTACCAGAACGGAACGTGGGTCGTTGGTGTTGCGAAGGGTGGCACCGAAGAGGGTGTCGAGTCGCTCGCACAGTCGGCCATCATCGCGCCATCGGGTCAGATCGTGGCCCAAGCGGTGAGCACCGGTGACGAGGTCATCGTCGCCGACTGCGACCTCGATTGGTGTGCCAACTACAAAGACACGCTCTTCAATTTCGCCACGTACCGCCGTCCTGAGCTGTACCAGCGCATCACGAACCAGAAAGGGGTCATCGAACCATGACGGACTTCATCTTGAATGGGACTCCCGTAACCGTGGGAGATCACCACGAGCATCTACTCACTGCGCTTCGTGATGAATTAGGAGTCATGTCGCCCAAGGATGGCTGCGCGCCGAGCGGTCAATGCGGCTGTTGCACGATCATGATGGATGGCAAGGCCCGTATTGCCTGTCAGACGTCGCTGGAGAAAACGGCTGGCACCGAAGTGCTCACCCTCGAAGGTGTGGATGGCGCCGAGCGAGACGCGATGTCGGCAGCATTTGCCGCGCACGGCGCGTTGCAGTGCGGTTTCTGCACCCCTGGCATCGTCATGCGCACCAAGGCAATGGTCGACAAGAAGGGCGCCGATCTCACCCGCGAGAACGCCGCTGCCCTGCTTGGCGCCCATCTGTGCCGTTGCACCGGCTACATCAAAATCCTCGACGCGATCGAAGACATCGCCGCCGGTGAAGTCCCGGTAGTCATTCAGCCTGGGGGCATCGGTAGCCGCGGCGTCAAGTACGAAGCGCACGAGTTCGCCATGGGCGAACGTCCCTTCATCGATGACATGGTCCCCGCGGGTCTGTTGCATGGTGCCGTTCACCTGACCGAGCACGCCCGCGCAAACATCGTCTCCATCGATACCTCAGCGGCCGAGGCTGTTGACGGCGTGGTTCGAGTGCTCACCGGAGCCGACGTTCCGGGCGAGCTGCGCAGCGGGCTGATCCACAAGGATTGGCCGATCTTCATTCCGGTCGGCGGGCGCACCAGCTACATGGGCGACGTGCTCGCGTACGTTGTGGCCGAGACCCGAGCGATTGCGCGCAAGGCGGCCGAGCTCGTCAACGTGAGTTACGACGTGCTCACCCCAATCACCAACCCGGCCGAGGCCATCGCGTCGTCTGAGGATGCCGTATGGACCCTCGACGGCAACGTGCTGTCGACCTCGACGTACAACCGCGGTGATGCCGACGCGGGGTTGTCAGGTGCGGCCCACATTGTGCGCGAGACCTTCCAGACCCAACGCATCGACCACGCCTTCGTCGAGCCCGAAAGCACCCTGGCCGTACCGATCGCACCCGGCGAGTTACTACCCGCAACTGGAACGATGGGCGACTCGTCGGAGACCTCTGACGAACGCCGTCTGTACGTCTACTCCGGTGGCCAGGGCATCTGGGACGACCGCAACGATATTGCTCGCATTCTCGACGTCGACCAATCGCTGATCTTCACCGAACTCGTCAGCAATGGCGGCGCGTTCGGCGGTAAGGAAGACATGTCGAACCAGGGCCAGACCGCCTTGGCGGCGTGGCTGCTCGACCGTCCGGTCAAGACCACGTTCTCTCGCGAGGAGTCGTTCCTCGTGCACACCAAGCGCCACGCCATCCGCATGGAGTACGAAGCAGGTTGTGACGCCGACGGAAAGCTCGTCGGCCTCCGAATCCGCATGCTCGGCGATTCGGGCCCGTACGCATCGGTCGGCATGAAGGTTCTCGAGCGGGCCGCCGGCCACGCATCAGGCCCGTACGTGTGCGACAACATCGACGTCGAAGCCGTCGCTGCTCGCACGAACAACTCGGTCTGTGGGGCGTTCCGCGGCTTCGGTGCCAACCAGGCACAGTTCGCGATGGAAGGCGTCATGGATCGCCTCGCCGAGCAGGTCGGAATCAGTGGCTGGGAAATGCGCAGCCGCAACGTGATCACACCTGGTGTGGTGTGGGGTCCCGGACAGAAGATGGACGACGGCTGCCTCGGTGCACGCGAGTGCCTCGACGCGGTAAAGCCCGCCTATGACGACGCCGTCGCTGCCGGAAAGCCGGTTGGCCTTGGGCTTGGGCTCAAGAACTCGGGCCTCGGAAACGGCTTCAAAGAGATCGCGAAAGCCGTGGTGCACTTCCGTGAGGACAACAATCGTGTCGAGGTTCGTCACTGCTGGACCGAGATGGGCCAAGGCGTCCACACGGTTGCGTTGCAAGTCGCCGTCGAAGAGCTCGGTATCGATGCCGAGCGCATCGATGTCATCGTCGACTCCACCCGCGA
>CAYUKM010000152.1:4913-6047 GCA_964445255.1 uncultured Acidimicrobiales bacterium | reverse complement strand
CCGTGACCGTCTTGGGGGCCGTGGGGTTGGCGTCATTGAGGTAGACCTTGCCGGAACTGCATGCCTCGGTGGCTTGCGTGCGCGTGCGAAAGATCCGGACCGCCCACAGCCATACATCTACTCGGACATCGGCCGAGGGTCCTGATGACACCCTCGCTCCTTTCGTGGATACGTCGTCGACGATAGCCAAAAAGGTTGAAACCCCCGAGGCAAGGCCGGAGCCAAACCACGAGGGTTTCAAGATCGGTCCAGGATCCACCCACATCGGTCTCGTCGGATATACCGTCTCAATCAATGCAATTCACTGCCCCGTCGGACTAGGTCCGGCGGGGCAGTTCGCTTTTAGGGCTTCCTTCCAAGCCGAAGCTTCAAAGGAGAGCTGTGGTTCTCATGCCGTCACACCGAGGTGCTCAAGCCATCGATCCACTGCGAACCATGTGCCTTGCGTCAAGGACCCGTTTTCCCCGGAAATCATCAAACCCTATGAGGCTTCTCCTCGGCGGCAAGCCGCTTTGGTTTCACCCAGTGTCTTCAGCTCCGGAGGGCGTTTCCTCGTCGCTGGAAAGCACCTTTGCGCATCCTCGGAACTGCGTCAACCCGAAATTCGAAATCCCCAAGGTTGTCGACAGGATTCCTGAGATATCCCCAGACGATATGACGTTAGTCACAAAGTTATCCACTGTTTCGCGATCGGTGTTTGCGGCATCACGCCCAGATGCGGTACTTGCGCGCGTAAGCGGCTACCTTACGTTGCATGTCGAGACGCCTCGAAGTGGAATTAACAAGCAAACGTGACGACGGCAGCTACACCTGGCGAGCTGCGGGCGCAAAGCAACCCAAGGGTGAACTTGACGGGTCGCTGCTTTACGAAGGCGCCGGAGTCGGCGACATCGTGCGCGTAGACGCTGAGTTTGCAGTGGATGGGGTATTCATCACATCCGTGCTCCCACCCAAGACCAAGAAGGCCCGAGCCGAAACGCTCGACTTGATCGACCCTGGCAGGAATGAAGGCGGCGTCACGACTCAACTCGTGGAGAAGCGTGGACGGGGCGGCCGAGGACGTCGAGACCGTGACGGTGACGGTCGAGGACGCGGCCGAGGTCGTGGCGATGGCCGAGGCCGAAACGATGGCCG
>CAYUKM010000152.1:0-4813 GCA_964445255.1 uncultured Acidimicrobiales bacterium | reverse complement strand
CGAAACGACGGCCGTGGTCGTGGCGAAGGTGATAGTCGTGGCCGAGGTCGAAACGACGGCCGAGGTCGAAACGACGGCCGGGGTCGCGGCGATGGCCGAGGACGCGGTGACCGAAGCCGGAACGATCGGTCTCGCAATGATCGGCCGCGTCGAGATCGATCACGGGGCCCCGCGCGTCCAAAGGCAAAGCGACTGCGAGCGCGGCGCACGCACCGGGATGCGGCCGTTCGCGGGCTTCCTGAAGAGAAGCAGCCGCTCGCTCGAATCGTCTTGCGTGACGGGATTGCTGGTCTGCGCAAGGAGATCGAAGAACAAAACGCGGAAGCGAAGGCCAACGACCAGTTGGAGATTCCACCCAAGGTTCTCGAAGCGGTTGGCGAGAACCTCCTCCCCCGCTTGCGCAGCGCAGAATGGCGCGACAACGCCGAGGCCGCGATAGCTGGTATCAACGAGGTCGACCTACGAGACCTGCGTAAGGTCGTCGTAGCTGCCGAGAACGGGGCCAAAGATGACGAGTCTCGAGCCCTTGCCGAGGAACTCAAGACCGGGTTGCAGGCCCGAGTCGAGGCTGAACACGGTAAGTGGCTAGCTGAACTCGCTTCGTTGTTGCAGGAGGGACGCACTGTACGCGCTCTCCGGCAATCCTCGCGCCCGCCCAAAGCAGGAGCGCCTCTACCCCCAGACATCGCTAAACGCCTCGCAGAGGCCGCCTCAGCGTCTATGACGGCAGATACCGCCCCAGATCGTTGGGGAACGGTTCTCGACGCGGTGGCCTACTCACCGGTCCGCCAGCAAGTGACCCCCGTCGGGTTGCCCAACACCGTCACCGATGAGCTGCGCTCCACCGCGAAGCGGCTTGCTAAGCGTGTTCCCCAGATCGCTGCCATGGTCAACCCTCCAGCTGCGGCTCCGGCAGCCCCAAAGCCGCCACCGCCTCCAGCGCCTCCAGCGCCTGCCCCAGCGGCGCCTCCTGCAGAAGATGCAGCCGCGCCACCGGTTGAAGCGCCAACAGAAGAAGCGACAACGCCCCCACCTGAGTAGTTGTAGCGAGCTACAGGGGGCGGTGGACGTGGATTGCTCGCGCCACGAGTCCGAAGCTCTCGAAGAAGTTCTTCGAGACCCGATCTCCTGGTAGCGCTCGCGAGTCCAAACCGTCCGCTCCCCAGCTACTCGCGTGAGCTTCGATCGCAGCCATCAGCGCTGCGCCGACGCCCACACCCCGGGCATCCTCATGGACCCACAAGCTGGCAATCGACGCAATGACCGTTCCGTCGCCGAGCGCCGTGCGCTCGATAGCGCTGTATCCCACCGCGACCCCGTCGAGCTCACCAATGAGCAGCAGACGATCATCAGGCGCTCCCAGATAGGTCTCCCAGTGCGATACCCCGACGTCGACGTGGCCGTGAAGCAACGTGTCCAGTCGCCCACCCCGGGCGTCTTGTTGGGCGTTGTGTGCCCGTTGATGCGCGGCGACAACAAACGCGAGGTCGTCACTGCTCGCCGGGCGGATCGTGATTGCGAGGTTCGTGCTCACGAAGCCTTTCGCAGTTGCTCAACCTTTCGCAGGATCGTGACCCGGCCACGTCCTGCTGCCTCATAGGTCGCGATCTGCTCACGTTCTTCGGGGGTAAGTTGGGCCAGCATCTTCACGATCTGCGCGGCGGCCTGACTGTCATACTCCGCAATAGGCAGATCCTCGTCGGCGGCGACGATCGTTGCCTTCACTGTCGCTTTCTTAGGCGGCGGGGGTTGATCATCAGGGGTCAGATCGATACCGAAAATGTCGACGATCACCTGACCCATGTCGTTCAGCAGGCGCTCACCGGCGCTCTCGGCCATGCTCGAACCCTTTTTGGCAACCGTCTTCGCCACGAATCGGCCGAGGGTCACTTGGGACTTTCCTCGTTCGACATACTTAGGCAAGTTGTCGAGCGCTTCCAGGGCAATGCCCACGGGGGCATATACCAACAGGTCGATGAGCGCTTCGTTTGACGGCGTGTCTTTGTCAGCCATAGCTCGATAGTACCGAGTCCGCGCGCGTTAGGTCAGGCGCAGTCGATGCAAATCGGGTCGCCACCGGCAGGAAACTGCACCAGCGGCTTGATCAGCCAGCACGACTCGCACGTCTGCTCGTCTTCGGTCTTGGCTTGGAGGTCGCTAGTAGCCGCCGCTTTCTTCTTCGAACCCGGGGCGCCGTCTTCGTCCTCGTCGTCGTCCTCGTCGTCACCTGAATCGAGTCGATCCTTCAAGATGGCGTCAAGATCTGCCTCAACCTCGTCGTCATCATCCTCGTCGTCGCCGGCCTTCGGAGCTGGAGCGGGACCGTCTTCGTCCTCGTCCTCGTCTTCGTCTTCATCTAGGAGCGCGTCGTCATCATCATCGCCGAGGCTGAGGTCATCGTCGAGATCATCATCATCGAGCTCGTCTTCATCAAGCTCAAGCTCGTCATCGTCGAGGCCCTCTTCGGGCTCGTCGTCAAGTATTTCTTCTTCTGGCTCTTCGCTAGACATCGTCATCTCATATCACCTTCGGACAGAGGCGAATATAGGCATCCCAGCACACAACGTCGACCATTCTGGGAAATTCTTCATTTAGGCCCCGTTAGGTCCGTACCCGCGCTGCCGCCTTGTTCTCTGCTTGCAATCGCTCAAGGTCCTCTTCGCGAGCATGGTCGACGAAACGCATCATTTCTGCGACCGCTCGGTGACCAGCACGTTCGGCGATGAGGGTATGCATCTGCTGTGCAACCGATCGATAGGTGGGGTGACCTTGAGGCGCCGAACGGAGTTCCAGAATGTGCATGGCGGAGCGGGCGTTCATCTGCATCGAGTAGCGCATGCGGTAACCCAGGGCTACGGCGTAGGGCGCTTGTGCGGGGAACTCATTGATCATCGCTTCGTAGAGGCTCGCAGAACGCTCCATGACTTCCTGGAATGGCTTCTGCTTGCGCACGAGTTCGATCGCCTCGGGCATCACGTAGCCATGGCGAGGAGAAAGCGGCTGCCATTCGATGGTGAGCATCCGGTGACGTTGCAGGTCTCGGAACGCGCCGTAATCGCCAAGTATGTCAAAGCGATAGTCGATGCGTTCGAGTGCTCGACCCGGACGGTGCCGTCGATTGGTGCGATCACCGACGTAGGCCTTCATGACCGAGAGCCGTTCGTCCACGGTCATGTCGCGCACCTGCTCGACGATCTCTCGCTCGCTAAGCGAGGTCGTCGGATACAACATGGCGGTGACCAGCTTGATCTCGGCATCCGGATCGAAGTCGACCAGGTCGACCTCGGAGTCTTGAGCGTGGGGTTGAGGTGTCAACAGCTTGTCGCTGATCGCCTGGACTGCGTCGCGGTTGTCGGACATGTACGTCGATGTGACCTCGCCACGATCGGGCAGGTCGACACGCTTCAAGAAACTCGGAATGACCTTACGAAGCTCCCGCAGCATCAGATCTGAATATGCGCGCGTTTCGGGGAGTTGGCTAGCGCGCATACGCAGCAACAGCGCCTCATAAGCCTGGCCGGTTCCGTAGATGCCAACGTTGGACAGCGACGCCGCCGGAAGAAGGCCGCGGATCGAATCCAATGCCTTGGCACGAATGGCCATCTTGTAGGCGATGTCGGCATCGGTGGTCTTCTTCGGGACGGCGTTCTTGTAGAACTGCTCCATCACCGGAATCAGCGAACTGTAGGTGTCGAACATCCGGTCGATGTCACCGACGTATCGGGTTCCGTGCACCGAGTTCAATACGTCGGGGTCCCGGAAGAACCGGTATCGACCACCCAAGCGCTCGTCGTAGCGGATGTAGCGCGTCGATTGCTCGAGGTAGGACATCAGTCGGCCCCACTCGAGCACCTTGGTTAGAACATTCGACGCTTGCTCACAGGCGAGGTGCACGCCGCCGAGCTGGGCGACGCTGTCGTCGCCGTACTGGAAGAACACGCGGTCGTAGAGTTCCTCGGCACGACGCATCCCCACGGTGGCGTCGACCGTTTCGTCACCAGCAATATCGAGGTCACCAACAAACTCGTCGAGGAAAAGTCGGCGAAGGCTCTTCGCCGAGCGCGAGTAGCGGGCAAACAAGGCGCCCTTGACGACCTCTGGAAGGTTGACGAGCGCGAAGACAGGCGAATCGAGGTTCGTGAAGTACCGACGGAGGACGTCAGCTTCTTGCGACGTGAATTCTTCGGCGTCGTAGGGCGTCACGAGGCCTTACGTTAGGTTCGAAATCGCCGTCCCAGACGGATCTGGCGAATATTTCAGATGGCCACCACGGTCGCGTCGGGGTGGACCTGCACCGCGATGGTACGGACCCCCGGCTTCGGGATCCGATCGATCCATACTTTTTCACGACTCGTCACGTCCCACTGCACCGACTTGAGCCGCCGGATCGAGATGTCGGGGTGTGGCACATGGATGCCTGCGGGAAGCCTCTTGCGGGCCTTAAAGCGGTCGCCGAGGCCCAGATTGGCCTCGATCACGTCGACACGTCCGTCGTTGGGATGACCCGCTGGCGACGCGTTCCACGGACCATAGTGCGAGGCGTTCATGACGGCTCTGACCGGCCCCCACCACAGTGGCGAACGGACGAGAACGGTCGCGGCCATCACGAACACTTCATCATCGACATGCACCGACGCGAGATCCAGTGGCAGCAGGGTTCGCTTCGACCCCCGTAACTCCGATTCGCCTGAGCGTGCCCCGAGGGTCGTCGCAAGATCCCCACCGGTCAGCCCCACCTGTTTCGGGCCGACGATCGTCTCCCCATCGAGTGCGAACAACGATGCGAGTGCAGCGTCGGAGTCGACGACCGGCG
>CAYUKM010000151.1:0-6098 GCA_964445255.1 uncultured Acidimicrobiales bacterium | reverse complement strand
CGCCCGATCACCCCTCCGTGATCGGACGCACACACGTGTGCGACGGGACGGAGGGTTACGACTGTGACCCCAGGTCCGCTACGAACGAAAAAGTAGAACCCCGTGGAGCAAATGTCTTCGCGCCCCCCGGTATTCGAAACTGTTCCGTCACCATTTCGACACAATTACCCACACACCGTCGGACTCTTAGACGTTCATCACCCGTTAGGTGGGATCAAGGAATGAACGGGTCTGGCCTTATCGCGGAAACCGCTTGGCGAACGATGCCTGTAGACATTCGCGATACGGTGACCTGAGTGAACAGTGCGCAACGGGTCGTGCATACCTTGGTGTCGGGGCTTGCAACCGCGGCATCGCAGGTTGATGCGGGTGATGTCGAGGTCGTCAACGTTCGAGAAGCCGACGGCCGCCTCGGTCCACTGATCATCATTCTGGTCGCCCTTGGGATCCTGACCCTGGTTGCGACCGCAATGTACTGGTGGACAACTCGACCCTCCCGTACGATCACATTCGACCTAACGCAAGGAGCTGACAATGGATGACTTCTCACCCGAGGAGATGATCGCTCGATTTCAAGAGCGAGCTGCAGCGGTCAAGAAGCGCAACCTTCCGCCGGTTGGTGGTGACGAACGAGCGCAGTTCATCCAACAGGCCCAAACCGACTTCCAAGACTTCGCCATCATTGGTGATGCTGAGCCAACCCTCAACGATGGGGTGCTCACGCTGACGATCGATCTTCGTCCAAGCAGTGTCGACTGAGCCTTGCGGTGGTAGAGTCGTAAGCCGTTTGCGGACGTAGCTCAGTTGGTAGAGCATCACCTTGCCAAGGTGAGGGTCGCGGGTTCGAATCTCGTCGTCCGCTCAAAAACGCAGCAGCTCCCGCTATGCGGGGGCTGTTGTGGTTTTCGGTTCACCTACGTCTGGTGACCGCCGCACCACCAGGTTGACCGGGTCGCGACAGTGGCATGGCTCATCGTCTGGCCGCAGATGGAGCATTGGGCATCGTCGGTCCGCAGTGCGAAACTGTCTCCCCGATGTGATCCCCCGCGGTCGGTGAGTTCTGCGATGACCGTTGGTATTTCTGAAGCGAGGCGAGCAAACGCACCCGCGTCGAGATCTCCAGCGGAGCGATTCGGCGCGATACGACATCGCCATAGGACCTCGTCACAGAGCAGATTGCCGAGGCCGGCTGCCAGCTTTTGGTCGAGTAGTACCGCCTTGATCGACTTGCGGCGGCCAGCACAGATCGCCTTCCAACCCGCCTCATCGATCGACTCGACGTTGGAGCCGAGATGCGCGATGTCGGGATCGGCAACGATTGAACCCAGCCGTCGCTGGTCTCGCAAGACTACGGAGGTATCAAACTGGAGCACTGCCCGGTCCCACGCTGGGTCGTTGCGGTCCGAGCTGTATTCGAGTCGATCGATGGGACTCGTTCCGTCGACTAGCAGTCGACCGGTCATTCCGAAACGCAGCCCAATTTCACCGGCGGGACCTTCGCTGTCGCCCAACTCGAGTATGAGCAGCTTTCCGTGTCGTCTGGTGTTCGTTAGCTGTGTTCCGCTGAAGTGCCTGAATACGCCAAGCGGTGTACCGGGCGGGCGAATGAATGACGTCGGCTCAACAGCCACAGAGCGCAAGACCTGACCCAAGATGGGGTCGAGCGCTCGCCGGTAGTACTCGACTTCGATCAGTTCAGGCATAGCGAGAGCAGGCCGTGCCTTAGTGCGTGTCGACGCTTACCTTGTCGAGGAACTCGACCAGCATCGATGCGAGCTTGTCGTGCTCGACTAAGAAACCGTCGTGTCCATAGATCGACTCGATGGTGTGATGCGTGCATGAGCGACCGTTCGCCCCAAGCACCTTCGCCATGTCTTTTTGTTGGTACGGCGGGTACAAGAAGTCGGTCGATACCGAGACGGTCATGGAGGGGCCCTCAAATCGTTCGAGTGCCGCGACTGGCCCGCCTCGTCCTCGGCCGAGGTCGTGGAGGTCCATCGCACGGTTCAGAACCAGATAGCTGTTGGCGTCAAAGCGGTGTGGGAACTTTTGTCCATGATGATCGAGGTACGCCTCGACTTGGAAACGCCCCCAGACACCAAAACTGTCCATCCTGTCGAGCGGTTCGCGTCCGAAACGTTCGTTCCATTCGGTATCGCTGCGGTAGTGGATTAGGGCGATCTCGCGTGCGACGGCGAGGCCCCGTCCGGGTCCTTGCTCTTGGTCGTAATAGTCGCCGCCCGAGAAATGTTCATCGTTGGCAATAGCGAGCCTGCCGACAGCCGACCAGCCGATCTGTTGTGGTGTTGCGGCAAGGTTGCTCGCGATCGGAGCGATCGACCGCACCCGCTCGGGGAACATGGCCGCCCATTCAAGGACCGACATTGCGCCCATCGATCCGCCAATGACGGAGAACCAGCGCTCGATTCCGAACTTGTCGGCGAGGCAGGTCTGTGAGCGGGTGATGTCGCGGTTGCTGATCTGCGGAAAGGCTGAACCATAGGGTCGCTCAGTTGCGGGGTTGATCGATGCTGGTCCGGTGCTCCCCTGGCAACCACCCAGGACGTTGGCGCACACCACGAAGAACTCGTTGGTATCGATCGCTTTGCCGGGCCCCACGATTCGCGACCACCAACCTTCGTCGGTGTAGGTGCCGCCCCCACCGCCGGTGACGTGAGCGTCACCGGTAAGTGCGTGACAGATCAAGATCGCATTGCTCGCATCGGCGTTGAGTGTTCCCCACGTCTCGTAGGCCAGCGTTACCGCCTCAAGGACCGCTCCGCCCTCAAGAGCGAGCGGGCGCGGAAGTTCGATGAACTGCCGAGCGCCGGGCGGATCACCAGGTCGCCACGCCCCCGAAACAGGGAATGGCGGCCAACCGCGGAGGCCGGAGATCGATTGAGGTCCGAAGTCGTCCTTGTTCATGTCGTAGCTGGCACCTGTCCGATCTTCTCAGTATGCCCGTTTTCCAACCATGCGTCGATTGAGCCGACCCCACCACCATGCTCCGACAGATTTTTGCACGCCGTAAGCTGCGTCCATGGCTGTAGCCATGTTGCGGAGCTCGCGCAGATAGGTCTCCATGTCTCCGTTCGCACTGGACTCGTGAGCGGTCTTCCCGTGTTCGGCTGCGGTATCCCATGCATCACTGTTGGACGGGAGCGGAAGTCCAGCGACCTCACGCGCTCGCAGTCGTATTGCTGTCCTACTCAGCCCAGTGCCTGCGGCGCGCTGATAGAGCCATGCGCTCGCTGCAGGAGACGTCAGCGCCGCTGCAAGCCTCCACAACATGTCCTCGTCTAACGGCTCCACAACCAGCACGGGAACCGATGGAACCAACGAGCCATCGATGTCGACGATGGCCTCGATAACCGACGTTTGTGTAGCGAGCATGAGCTTCGGTCTGCACCGGGCAGCAAACCACTCCCTGACAGCAAGGTCATCGATGCGGTCCAGGTGCAGCACGGGCGCTTGCCATCGTTGCTTTGCGAACTTGGTGGAGCGCTCCCCCCACCTGTTGCGGAGGGGGTCGATGGCACCAGAAGTCACCAACGCAGGTACCTCCCGAGACGGCGCAACGTCGGCTGCTTCCGCGACCGCCTCGGCTATGCCGTAGAAGTGCTGACGGAACCCCGCGGTCAAACTCGCAACGTCTTCGACTACGCCATTTTGTATCGGGAGCTCAACCAGAGGAGCAGCATCGGCCGCCGCAAGAAGCGGCGCCCATGTCTCTGCCCCTGGTGTTGGGGTCGAGGTCACTTCGCCATCGAGCCACACAGCGGTCATACCGGCACTGTCGTTGCCCGAGAGGGCCTTGCTCGTGAGGACTAACGCCGCGACGTCGACGGCGGCATCAAAGGATTGTTTCGCGTCGATCCACAGCGCGGACACCCGGTGACTGTCGCCGACCGTCCGGCGTAGGTCGACCGCGTCAGCAGCACCGAGAATCGAGGCAGGAACGATGAGCCCGATCACCCCCTCGGCACTTACACGTTCGGTTGCCATCGCTACGAAGAGGCCCGCCTCGTCCAAATACGCTCGACTCGACTCGTGGTATCGAGCCCGCAGACGCTCAGCCCGCTCGCCGGTGCGGGTGGTATCGGTGGAAAGTTGCCCGAGAAAGGGCGGATTGCCAACGATCAGATCGATCGTTTCGGGCCAACTCTGCTCCACATTCAAGTCGACAAGGAGTGCGTCTCCGCGAACGACGCTTGGGCGAGCGATACCGCCAGACCAGATCTGCAGAGCCGCATCACAAAGTGCGAGAGCGAACTCATCGATGTCGGTCGCAAAGCACCTCTCGACCAACGCAGGCCGCTCCGCTCCGGTTCGCTCCTCGAGAGCGACGAGCGTTGCCAACAGAAACGCCCCGCCGCCACACGACGGATCCCAAACCGTCGGTATCTCTCGCATGTCGGACCCGGCGTCGCCGTTGACCAAGAAGTCGTGAAGCACGAGTTCTGCGACCTGCTTCGCTACGGCGGGCGGGGTGTAGTGAGCCCCCTGAGCGCGCCGGTCGGACCTAGCCAATAACGTTTCCCAACAACGACCGATGAGAGCCGGTTCAAGACGGCCCTCCGTGGCTATTTGCTCCAAACGCTCACGCGCCGGGCCTTCCCAGCCAGCGGGCGCCTCGAGGTGTTGCACTCCGAGTGCGTCTGGCGCCGCCTGATCCCAACTCCTAGCTACGACATCGCATATCGCGCGTGCACAGCGACGTTCCTGACCTTCGGGGACTCCGGCGAGCAACTCCCAGAAGCGGTCCTCGGGGACCGGGGCGGCTAGTCGGCGAGCGGATCCCAACCGCCGAGATCCTTCAGACGTTCGTCGTTCGAGAACATCTCGACGATCGGTAAATCAAGCCCGACACGCTTTTGTAGCCGGCGGACTTCCAATTCCTCGTTCCAGAGGGACAGGGTCACAACCAGGCCCTTGCTACCTGCTCGAGCGGTTCGTCCGGAGCGATGCAGATAGGTCTTGTGCTCAGCTGGAGGGTCATAGTGAATCACGACCTCAACCTCGTCGACGTGGATGCCACGGGCTGCAACGTCGGTCGCCACCAAGACCGAAAGCTTTCCATCGGAAAAGTCGTTCAAGGCCTTCTCGCGATGGTTCTGACGAAGGTCTCCGTGAATTGCCGATGCCTTCACGCCCAGGTCCCCAAGTTCACGGGACAGTCGGTCGGCCATGTGCTTGGTAGCAGTGAACATGATGGTTCGCCCGGCCGTTGAAGAAATTGCACCCGCAACCTTGACCTTGTCCATCTGATGAACAAGCACAAAGCGATGGGTCATCTGATCGACGGTTACTTCGCGAGACTCAACCTCGTGAAAGACCGGATCGTGTTGATATCGACGCACCAGACTGTCTACGACACCGTCCAGCGTGGCGGAGAACAACAGTGTTTGGTGGTCGTTCTTTGCCTGACGTAGCAGCCACTCGACTTGAGGAAGGAAACCCATGTCGGCCATGCGGTCGGCTTCGTCGACGATGACGTGGGTCAGCCGTTCGAGTGAAACCGCCTTCCGTTCCACGAGGTCGATCATTCGTCCCGGAGTCGCGACTACGAAGTCGACGCCTTTCTCCAGACGAGAGATTTGCCGCTCGATCTTTGCGCCGCCGTATACGGCTGCGATCCGTACACCGCGGGCCTTGGCTAGCGGCTCAAGTTCTTCGGCTACCTGTACCGCGAGTTCGCGGGTTGGGACCAACGCGATCGCATGAGGGAACTTTGGTTCAGCGGTCTCGATCCCTTCGAGCACGGGTATACCAAAGGCAAGCGTCTTGCCCGAACCGGTCTTGGCCTTCCCGCAGACGTCGCGTCCAGCGAGCGCATCGGGAATGGCAATTTCTTGAATGGAGAAGGGTTCCGTGATTCCACGGGCTTCCAGTGCGTCCGTGAGTGCACTGGATACGCCGAGATCGGCGAAGGTTGTCATATAGCGGACTCGTTTCGTTTCGGTAAGCGTATCGGTCGATACCCGCCTGCCTCGTGATGTAGCTGGTCAACTCCCGACGACTCGCCCATCGCTAGTACGAATGCCTTCTTTGCCGAGACGTCGAGCATGCTCCTGTTCATTACCGGGCACCAAACGGCC
>CAYUKM010000150.1:0-6123 GCA_964445255.1 uncultured Acidimicrobiales bacterium | reverse complement strand
AGAACCTCTGGCAGATCGACTACGAAGCCAACGTCGACAACGCGCCTCGATAGGCGTGTTCTGCGGATTGGCGCTAGCTCCGAAGGTCGGGGTATTCGCTGGCCAACTCGATCGCGAACTGACCCGGATTGGCGTCCCACTTAGACTTGAACGCGTCGACGGTCCGCCAGCCCGTCCGCTGTAACAAACCGGCACGATCGAGGTGGGCCTCCACCCCATCGGGGTGTGGCCCGCACTCCACGGCAACCGCAGCCTCGCCGTCACCGACAACGATGTCGACGACGTGCTTGCCCACCCGATAACCGACCCGCACCGGAAGCCCTTGCTCACGTACGGCCTCGGCAACCCTGTTGACCCACCGGTCGCCGCTATCGACATCAGCGACCAGGTCTTCGAGCGGGTCGGACCACCCGAGGTAGTCGCCTGCGAGTCCCGGCGGCTCCTCGACCGAAGTCACCACCACGACTTGCTCACGGGCTCGGGTGACCATCACGTTGAACAGGTTCGGCATGTTCACGAAACGCCAAGCCCCTACCCCTTCATCTGGCCCGACCGCCCATGACAGAATCACCACGTCGCGCTCGTCGCCTTGGAAACCGTGCACCGTCCCGACCCGCAACCCATAGCGATCGATCTGTTCGAGGCGGTAGGTGTCGAGGATCGCCGCTTCCAGCGCATCGGCCTGAGTCCGAAACGGACTCATGAACCCGATGCTCGTGCACCCCTGATCGATATATCGTTTCGCTACTTGGAGACAGCGCTCGACTTCGGCCTCGTTGGGTTTCTTCGACGAGCCGCCGCGTGTGCCGTCCGGAACGAGTTCAATGTGGATGTGGTCGGCGGCCTCATTGGAAGGGTGACGCGTCGCTACATCGAGGTTGCCGTCGTAGAAGCGTCGAGACGAGAACTCGATCAGGTGAGGCGCTGAACGGAAGTGCTCTTCGAGGCGCTGAGCAGGCGCTCGCATAGCCGCCACATCGAGGATCGAGTTAGCTCGTAGGTCGAGCAAGACCGGATCGGTGTTGAACATCGACGTGGCCGCTTGCAGGTCATCGTTGCTGAGGAATGATGTCTGGTTCAACTGACGTGGGTCGCCGCAAATGATCGCCCGCTTTCCTCGAACGAGCGCAGCCGCTGCATTGGCCTGGGTCATCTGTGCCGCTTCGTCGAGGATGACCATGTCGAAGAGCTGCGCAACCGGCGGCAACATGTCGTCGACATCGTTGGCGGCGCTCACCCACAACGGTGCCGCCTGCACCAACTCTGCGGCCTTTCGGCCACGCAGCACGCGGCGGCGCTGGGACCGGGAGACCGTCATGGCGTGGGCGATTTCGTTGAGGACGGTGCGGTCGCTTCTCTCAAGACGGTCGAGCCAGTGTTGGGCGATGACAGCACCGCGATCCTGCGCGGCTCGATCATCTGCGGTCACGAGGCCCTCTAGGTTCCGCGTCACCGTCACGCCGCCACTCGCGAGCAGTCGACGAGCATCCCGGGCAGCAATCAACTCATTGAGCCGATCCTCGGCGGCCGCAATGTCATCAACCCCAAGTCGCTTCTGCAACTTCTTTCGCTTGCCGCGAGTGAAGAAGGTCAACGGCCCCGGATTCTCCACCTCGTGGAGGAGGTCGCGCAACTCGTCAAAGTCTCCAGCACGATCTAGTTCGGCGGTGCGTTCGATGCGGTGGCTTGGATCGCCGTCTTGTCGGATCGCCTCAAGCTCGATGGCGAGCAACCGCTCCACAGATGCTCGGCGTTCGATAAAGTCCGGGAGGTCCCGAAACTCCGACTCTTGTTTCTCGCTCGCAAGCAAGTCACGGAGCTCGGCGGCTAGCCGACCGCTGTGATTCGACCCTCCGAAAGTCACCGCCGGAGGACCAGGGGTCTGGGCGAGGTGCCCCAACAAAACGTCGACGGAGTGCTCGGAACTACCGACCACAAGGACCGACTCTCCGCGGGCTACAGCGCTCATCGCAATGACCGACAACACATGGGTCTTGCCCGTGCCCGGCGCACCCGAAACCGCTGCAATCGGGGACGCAGCAGCGCGGGTGGCGATCTCGCGCTGGCGAGCGCTGAGGGGGCGAAGGGCGACGGTGTCGGCACTTCCGTTCGGTCCGTCAAAGTCTTCGAGGTACAGCGCCGACAGCGCGGAGCGTTCAACCCCAGGCAACACTGCGAGCGATAACAGATCACCGCGCTTTGTACCACTCGCTGGAGCTTGATTCAGATACAGACCGTAGCCAACGATCGCCGCGATTCCGGGCTGCTTCGCCCGCTCGGTGGGAAGTGCCTGCTCAGCTCGGAGCCACTCGTCAATGGTCAGTCCGATAGTCGACGCCCCCCGACGACACCAGGCCCTGCTACCCAGGCCTGGGTGATGCTCCCTTCGGGTTCCTTCCACTGCTTGCACAGCTTTACCGAGGAGCCCATCGGCCGGTTCCTCGATGACCCCGGAGAACTCGACGGAGTCTTCGAGCTCCCACCGAATTTCGTCGTCAGTGATCAATGGTGTGATCTCCGCATCGCCAAGGGCACGGAGAATTCGAGACTCGAGCACCCCGTTGCTCGCAGCCGACCAGGATGTTCTCAGAGCACTCACCAACTCGCGTGCGGAATCAACGGTGTCATCTACCGGTCCAACAGGAACCGAGAGCAACGGGAAGCAATAGCGAACCGACTCGCCGTCCTGCTCGACCGTGCCCGCCAACCACATCCAGCCAACGTGCAGCAGCCGTTCGGTCTGGTGAAGTTGCCCGGCGGAGACGAGCCGTTCTATACCGAGATCGAGCGGGCTGCCTTGAGTTTGGGTTCGAGGACCTCTCGGAACCGCTGCGAACGGCTTGCCCTCAAAGGCAGCCCGACTCTTGTATGGCAGCCAGGCCATGTCTCGTGGGGAACGCAGGACATTCGTCGGCTGCGCCGGCCCGGACTTTGCGAGTTCTGCGAAGGTTCGCAATATCGATGCTGCGTCCACGTCAGCCTCTCGCCGCTGTGATAGCTGTGGTGGAAGACAACCTCACGTACATTTCGTTGACCACTTTAGGCTCATCGTCGAAGTTCCGGGAACCCGGTGAGCGTCTCGGCTACGAACTCAACGATCCTGCCGCGCCACTGCGTTTCGTAGGCCTCGGCGGTGCGCCAGCCCATACGACGCAATTGCAGACCCCGATCGAGATGAGCATGCGCTCCATCGGGGTGAAGGACGCAGTCGATCGCTACCGCATGCTCTCCAACGCCAGCGACCACATCGACCACATGATGGCCAACCCGATACCCGGTCCGTACCCGAACACCAGCGTCTGCACAGGCTGCTGCGACCTGTTGCACCCATCGATCAGCAACGTCGGAATCGGTCACGATGTCAACCAACGGCTCTGCCCACTGCACGTACTGCCCGGCCAAGCCGGGAGGCTTCTCGACGGAGGTCACCACGGCCATGTGCTCACGGGCGCGAGTCACCATGACGTTGAACAAGTTGGGCTGGTTGACGAATTGCCACGCCTTCTCAGGCTCATCGGGACCGACCGCCCACGACGCGATCATCAGGTCGCGCTCGTCGCCTTGGAACCCATGCACCGTGCCAACGCGCAAACCAAGCCGATCGATGTCGGCGAGCTTGAACCGCTCCAACACCGCAGCCTCCAACGCATCAGCCTGCGCCCGGAACGGGCTCACAAGCCCGATGCTCGTCCAACCCTGCTCGACGAACTCGTCGATCAACTCGAGACACCGCCCGACCTCGGCCTCGTTGACCTTGCCCTTGGCTCGCCTGCCGTCGACCACGTACACATCAATATGGTCGGCCGCATCATTGCGCGGGTGGCGGGTCATCACATGCAGGTTTCGACCATAGAACCGACGAGCGGAGAACTCGATCAAATGCGGCACCGACCGGTAGTGCTCCTGAAGTGCATTCGGCACTTCCTGGATTGTCGCGATGTCGAACAGCGACTGACTCCCGGGATCGATCGCTTCGGGATCCACTCCGTTTTCTTCGGCCGCAGCCCTGATGTCGGCCTTGGACATAAACGACTGATGTTGGAGTTGATAAGGGTCACCGCATACAACGGCAGACTTTGCGCGAACGAGGGCACTCGTTGCCTTGATGGGATCGGTTTGCGCTGCCTCATCGAAGATGACCAGATCGAACATGCCCACCACTTCGGGCAAGACGTTCTCCACATCGTCGAGCGTGCCCACCCACAAGGGTGCCGCCTGGAGTAGCGCTTCTGGATCGACGTCTTGAAATGCCTTGCGTCTCTCGGCGCGCGGCGACTCCATGGCGTAGCCGAGCTCGCGTAGCTGGGTCTTGTCGGGGTAGCTCAAGGCCGATTGCCAATCGCTTTCCATCCACGCACCGACCGCTCGCGCCACGGCGTCCTCGATCTCAAAGAGTTCGTCAAGGAGCTGGCCGATGCCGACCGAGCGCTCCGCGATCATCTCGAGTGCCCGTCGATCCACTTCGACGTTGCCGAGCAACTCTGCTGGCTCGCCTTCGCCCAGCCGTTTTTCAAGTTCCTGACGGAGCCGGCGGCGGTCGAGCCACCGCAGGCGGCCGGTTTCTTGCTCATCGATGACTAGCTGCGCAGCCTCGTCCTTGTCACCAGCGCGTTCGGTGCGCTCGCGTGCGTCAGCGGCCGCGATCACGTCGTTACCCAGTACCGCCGCTCTCGCAAGGGCAAGGCACCGCTGCTCGAACTCGCGCTCCAGTGCTTCACCATGGGCGATGCACTCTCGTTCGGTGGCCAGGTCTGGAACTTCTTGGCTGGCCAGTTCGCTCATCTGCACGCCGAGTTGTCGAGCCTTGGCCGAACCATCGAAGACCACCGGGGTCGGGCCCGGCGTGGTGACGAAGTACTCGGTCAGCACGTCGGCGGCATGCTTGGAACAGGTGACGACGAGAACCGACTGCCCTCGAGCGACAGCGAGAAGCGCCGCGACGACAAGAAGGTGTGACTTGCCGGTCCCCGGAGGTCCCGAGAGCACCGAAAGGTCGCCGCTCAGCAACTGACCCGCCGCCTGCTCCTGGCGTGCGCTCATCGGCCGAAGTTGATGGACATCGTCGACGGGGAGCGATGCAGACGTGCCGGAGAAGACCCGTGCCATCGCCGAGTTCTCCAAGTTGTCGAGATACGACAGCCGTTGAAGAGCGTCACGTGGGGCACCGGTCGTGCCCATCTTCTGGAGATAGACCCCATAGGACACGGACAAGCCAATCCCATCTTTTTGTCGACGCAGCGCTGGCGACGCACCCATGACCGACTCCACTTCGTCGATCTCTAGGCCAACGGCGCCAGCCACCTTTCGTGCCCAGCCTTGCAATATGTCCAGGCGTTCCAGCAACGCTGGTTCAATCGGCTCGTAATAGAACCCCAGGTCAGCGGATTGGTGTGTCGGGTGTAGCGGTCCCTTATCGGTGTGCTTCGTCGACTCGAACGTTGTCCCCCCACCAAAGGTGCGGTCTTCGAACAACCGGGCGCGGACCTCCGGATCGTCGATCAGTGGCGTCAGCTCAACGTCGCCCACGGGCTGCAGCGACCGGGAGCGCCCCAGCAACCCATCACCACGCTCCACCGGCACGCTGAGGGCAGGAAAGCACCACCGTGTCGCCACGCCGTCAACGACCGTGTTGCCGGACAACCACAGCCAACCGACTCGAAGCTCCTGTCCCCCGGCCCGCACCTCGGCCGCTGCGAACACGTCATAGGCATCTCGATAGGCAACCGGTGAGTGGCTTCCCAAATGATTGTGAACTCCCGGCGAGTAATAGCTGGAGCCTCTCGACAGCCAGAGATCTCCGGAAAACAGCATTCGTGGCGGGACGTATGCGCGCTGCTCGAAGAGTTTCTGCGCCCCATAGGGGTACGGAGCAAAGTTCTTGGCCTCGGCGAAGACGTCCGTCTCGGGAGACGGTGGGTCTCCCGAGAGTTGTGCGTAGGCACGGAGAACTCCCGCCGGGTCCAAAGCGAGTCCGTGTCTCTACTTGCGGAGTTGTGACACGTCGCGAACTGCGCCTCGGTCAGCGGACGTGGTCATCGCCGCGTACGCCTGAAGTGCTTGGCTCACGACCCGGTCACGGTCGACCGGCGTGTAGGCGTCGGCGCCTCGTGCCTCTTGGGCAGC
>CAYUKM010000149.1:0-6191 GCA_964445255.1 uncultured Acidimicrobiales bacterium | reverse complement strand
CCCCGGTCGATTCAAAAAAACGCAGGCCCCATCGACCACTCGGGTGTTCTGCTTTCCTGCGGGAGTTCGGTCACCTGCAAAGGCACCGTGTGCGACGAATTCTTCGTAGTGTTGGAAGTCGGTCGGATCGATGGTTGCCGCGAGCGCAGAGATCAGCATGGCCTCGTCGTCGTCCAAGACTTCCGCTCCCACCGAGCAGCATCCCAAGCCACCCGCCGCATCAGCCTGGCGCTCGATGCCATGGCAGCCCCGATCCCAGATACAGGTCCACGATGATCTCAAGAAATCGGCGTCGACCAACCAACTCTCACCATCGTGGATGACCGACAACCACTCGACGTCTGAGGACATGCTGCACAATACCTCTAAGCGTGGACCGCACTCTGCGAAAACGGTTCAAACCAGTGCCCCCAGAATGTAAACACCTTGTGAACTCTTGTGAGGGATTAGTAAGGAACTTCGCATTGGATCACAAGTTTTAACAAAAGTGAACTTAGCCTTGGCCAAGCCAAGGCTCTGATAATTATTGCCTTGGGAACAACGACGGGACCCAACCCGAGATAGTGAGCAAAGCAATGCCAACCGGAACCGTGAAGTTCTTCTCTAGTGAGAAGGGATATGGCTTCATCTCCCGAGAAGACGGCGAAGACGTATTTGTGCACTTCAGCAACATTGAAGGCGACGGATACCGAAACCTTGAGCAAGGCCAGGAAGTCGAGTTCGAAATCGGACCCGGCCGAAAAGGTGACGAAGCGCTGAACGTCCGAGCCCTTTAGGCCCACAGCGTCAATAGTCGGTGGCAACCCCACCGGCGCTGACACGGCGCTCCACGAACTCCCGAAGCTCGAGGCGGACAGCTTCGACAATAGCCGGCGGCTCATACTCCGATAGCGCGCGCTCAAGAACGGCTATCGCGTGGTCCTGCGCCGTGGGCGATCCCGATTCTTCCCAGGTCTCGAAGTTGCGCCAGTCAGAGATGAACGGCATGTAGAAGGCGTCGCGATATCGGTCTTGGGTGTGTTGGGTGCCAAAGAAGTGCCCACCGGGGCCTACCTCGGCGATCGCGTCGAGGGCGAGTTCGCTGTTGTCGATACGCAACGGTTCAAGGAACGTTTGCATCATCGCAAGTAGATCCGCGTCAAGCACGAGCTTCTCGTAACTCGCACGCAGACCGCCTTCGAGCCACCCCGCGCCGTGGAACACGATGTTGGCGCCGCCCATAATCGCGCCCCACAGGGAGAAGACCGACTCATAGCCAGCCTGTGCATCCACAGCATTGGCAGCGTTCACATTCGATGAGCGATACGGCAACCCGTAGCGCCGCGCCAGTTGGCCACCGAGAAGCGCTGCCTTCATGAACTCGGGGGTTCCGAATGCGGGAGACCCCGACCGCATGTCGACGTTGGACGTGAAGCCCCCGTATGCCACCGGCGCACCGGGTCGGACAAGTTGCGCTAGCGCGATTCCTGCGAGCGCTTCGGCGTTCTGCTGGGTCACCGCGCCGGCGATCGTCACCGGGGCCATCGCTCCGGCCAGGGTGAAGGGAGTGATAATCGAGAGCTGACCATGGCGGGCGTGCTCCATGATGCCCTGGCACATCGGGATGTCCAGGCGCAGCGGAGACGAGGTATTGATCACCGTGTGCAAGCTCGGCTCGTTATCGAGCTGTTCGGCCGACACGCCTCGGGCAATGCGAATCATTTCGAGACAGTCCTGGTTGCGCTCTCTACCAAGGCTGTAGGCGTTGATCGCCTTGTCGCTCAAGGTCAACAGGTCGTAGGTCGCGTGCAGGTGACGAACCGACGGATGGATGTCGGCTGGTTCGACCGGGTACCCGGCGTGCATATGGATCGAGTTGAAGTAGTGGCTCAGCGCCACGAGCTTCTTGAAGTCGTCATGGTTGCCAGTACGTCGTCCACCGGCAACATCGCTCACATTCGGTGGGCTGCCGACGGAAGTGAACACCACGTTCTCGCCACCGATCCGCAGGTTTCGCTCTGGATTTCGGGCGTGGAGTGTGAATTCCCTCGGGGCGTGGGCAACCGCCTCGGTGATCATCTCGGGATCAAAACGCACCCGTTCGTCCTCGATCGCACAACCGGCCTCGGCGAAGATCTTTCGAGCAGCGGGTTCAAGTACATCGAGACCGACATCTCGAAGGACCTCGAGAGAAGCATCGTGGATCGACTCCAGCTGGTCACCGTCGACGACCTCCGTTGGAGCAAAGTGGCGACGTACGTGCGTGAACGGAGCTTGTTGCATCGTCGTCGGGGCACCGTCGCGTGCGCGCCCACCGCGCCGACCTCGGCGCCGTGGCGCCTCTTCGGGTGGCATGTCGGGATCCGGCATCGCCGAACTCTAGGTCGGACGTTCCCAGGTGAGCAACGAACTTCCCGGCCCGACGACGCGTTCTCGTCCTGTTCGCTACAGACTCAGTCCATGGACCTCGGAGACGCGTTGCGCATGAGCTCCCTCGTTTGGAGCGACGGCAGCCCGCAGTTGCGCGTGCGCCGCAACGGCGAACCGTCATCGCTCGTCCCCATCGAAGACGTACGGCTTCAGTACAGCGTCGACCCGAGCACCGCGAGCCGGTGCGTCGGCCACAAGCCCTTTCGAGACCCAACGACGCCGTGGGTCGACTGCGACCATCCACCGCTACCCCAATCTCGTACCTGCGATCGATGCACCGCGGTCAACGCAACCTTCGCCTCGCAACTCCACCACGCTCACACGCTCGGCAGCGGCGAGATCGACGCTGCCGTCCGTGCTCACCTCGACAAGCCGAACGTGGCCTACTTGGCCGGCTTTCGCGACGGCTCGGTCAAAATTGGAACCTCGACAGCCCCGCGCTTGGAGACCCGGTTGCGAGAGCAGGGTGCGTGGGCTGCTCGCGTTGTCGCCAACGCAAGTAACGGCTTCGCGGTACGAGTGCTCGAGGACGCCGCCACCGCTGAGCTCGGCTTGGCCCAGTCCGTGTCGATCCGACGCAAACTCGACGGACTCACCAAACCCAAGACCGATGACTCGCTCGATCGGGAGCTGTCGAGCTGGGTGTTCGGCGTGCACCGGGTCATAGCGGAACTCGATGATGATCGCCTCTCCCCCACAAATGTCGAATGGGAGAACCCGCATCGTCGGTCACCGTCGTGGCAAGGAGTCCATCCCTACCCACATCGACTCGACCGAGGTGCCCACGACCTGCAACTCGTTGATGCCTGTGGCCGAGCCGTCCTGGCTGACCGCCCGAGCACCGACGATCGATTCGTTGTCGATATTGGGCAACTCTTCGGAGTTGAGTTCACACTCGCCGACGATGTGGTCCCCGATGAAGTCACCGTGCAGGACAGTCTCTTCTAGGGCGTGGCGGCTCAACTAGCCTCGGACTGATGCGCCCGTATTCCGAGTGGCACCAAACGCCATGACCTTGCTGTCAGTCGGCTCCAACGGCCTTGTGAGGCAACCGAAGCCAATGCCGTTCCCGTTCGGCCCCTCCACCATCGCCAACATCTTGGAAGAAGGGGTGGCGAACCATCCGAACCGGCTGGCGTTGATCGACGGCGACGAGACCTGGACCTATGCCGAGTTAGAAGCTGTCGTTGCGGCCCAAGCAACAAACGATGCAACTCCTACATCGGTCACATGGCATGACGCCCACCGAGCCAGCGCCGCGTTGGTCATCGGCGTTCTGGCGGACCTTCGGGCGGGCCGCATATGGGTCGCGTCCAAGACCGAGCCTGACATGTCAGCCTTCTCCGGGCTAACCGCTGCGGGCACTGACGCTCTCCACCCGGACAGTCCTGCCATAGTCGCCTTCACCTCTGGCACGACCGGTGAACCCAAGCGTGTGGTGCACAGCCATCGCGGAGCACTGCTCCCAGCTGTGGTTAGCAGCGATGTCGAGCCGCCCGCCGAGGGCGAACGCATTGGCACACCGCTAGACCTGCGAATCGGCAACGTCATGATCCTCGGGCCGCTCTCGGCGTTCGTACGCAGAGGAACATTTGTGGTGATGCGTGACCATTCGGCTAGCGGGATGGCCGCCGACATCGAGCGTCACAACATCACCCGACTTATTGCGGTGCCGACCCTGGCCTACGACTTGGTCGAAGGCGAAGGCGTGCACCCCGAGCAACTTGCATCGCTCGACAGAGTCATCCTCGGTGGTGGAGGCGCGCGCCCGGAGATGCTGCAAAGTTTCACCGATCGCTTCGGAGTCCGACCGACGCTCAGCTACGGGCTGAGTGAAGCTCCGACCGGAGTTGTCCGCGAGTCGCTCGACGATCCGATCGGATCGGGGAAAGGGCACCCGCTCCCCCATGTCGAGGTGGTGATCACCAACCCTGAGACCGGCGAGCAACTACCCATAGGCGAGGTGGGCGAAGTCTGTCTCCGGAGCGCTAGCAGCGGGCTGTGGGCCAACACCTGGACGGGTACGTTGGGCTATCTCGGCGATCCCGAAGCCACCAAGCAGCTGTTTCGTGACGGGCTCCTACATACCGGCGACGTCGGCGTCGTCGACATCGAGGGCCGGGTAGCCATCACTGGACGCCTCTCGCAGGTGATCATCCGAGGTGGGCAAAACGTCTATCCGGAAGCGGTCCGGCGGACCTTGCTGTTGAATAGCTCAGTTGCCGATGCCCATGTGGTTGGCTATCCCGACGAACGCCTAGGTGAAGGCATTGGCGCCGCCATCGTCCTCGTCGATGGGACAGACTTCTTGTCGTTTTCGGGGTACGGGCTCGACAAGGTGGTGATCCTCGACGAATTGCCACGCAACCACATGGGCAAGGTTGCCGGCCTGCCTGACGATCTTTTTGCAGATTGAGTCGCGCTTAACGCCAACCGCACGAGATTGGCGCGGGGTCGCTTTCAAGCCCAGCGAGGGGACGACCGTCGAAGCGGTTGCCTGTCTCAGGTGACCCGTCACCAGCGAAGATAAACGTGGCGATGATGCCCGGGCCGTTCGCTTCCAGGCTGGTAGCACCGATTCCGACCACGTCGAAGTTCGGGCTGAGAATGTTGCACAGGTGGGATCCGCTCGCCACCAAGGTGGTGTGTAGATGCGATGCCCGTTGGGTATCTGTCCATGCGACGTTCTCGCCGGCCGCGAAGTAGCCGAGCGATTGTGCGTTCTGCCAGACGGACGAGTGCCTTAGCCACGGAGACAGTCCGTTTGCCCGATCCGCCTGAAGCTGAGCTGACCAGTCCTCGGACCAGGCACTCAGCGTCGGTTCGAGTGCAAGTGGATTCAGACCGCATGCCACTCGAGTGTCGTTAAGGAGCAGCAGTAGCTGCGACTCGATCACACCACCGGTTTCGTACTGTGCGAAGTGATCGAAGATCGCCTCTTGGTTGCAGGCCGGCGTCGAGCTGGGCGCTCGAAGCACGACGGCGCCCTGACGTTCCACTATCGAGGGATTACTCAACGATCCCTCGACAACTCGGCCACCTTCGACAACCGTGTCGTTGCCCGCGCCACCGTCGGCGATCTCGCCCGGATCGGCAACGAGCACGTCGGTCCCATTGTCGCCAAAGAGCGCATCGCGTCCTTGATCACCACTCAAGAAATCAAGACCGTTGCCGCCACGGAGTTGGTCATGATCGTTGTCACCGCGGACCGTGTCGTCGTGGCGGCCACCGCGTAGATCGTCATCGCCTTCCCCACCGAAGACCAAGTCCTTGCCCTTGTTTCCACGAATGAGGTCGTCACCCTCGCCTCCGTAGATCAGGTCGGCGCCGTTATTACCCCAGATCATGTCATCGCCAGACCCAGCACAAATGATGTCGTCGCCAGCGCGGCCCCGAATCTGATCGTCGCCGCCCATCGCAACAAAGACATCGACGCCCTTCGTGCCGATGAGCACGTCATTTCCCGAGGTACCGACGATGGTCGCTTCGCGGCCTTCGCAGTACAGACGTGACTGCGCGGCGAGCTGCGCGGCACTTAGAACCGCGGCCACGAGGGCCACAACAACGAACAGACTTACCTTTTGCACTCAAGAGGGTTCGACATCGAGAAGGCCAGCCTTAAGGACGACATAGCAATGTGCGAAACTCACCCCAACGCGACGACCGTTCGCAGATACGATTCGTGACGTGCCTGATTTTGCTTTCTCTGAACTTCTCCCACTCGGTAAAGACAACACCACCTACCGCAAGCTGACCGACGAGGGTGTCTCCAGCTTCGAAGC
>CAYUKM010000148.1:0-6292 GCA_964445255.1 uncultured Acidimicrobiales bacterium | reverse complement strand
ACCCTAGCAACGCCATGCGCGCCGCTGCCAGCTATTTTCGGTCGACTCAGTACAGAGCGGTGGTGAGCTTCCGTCGGTAGAAGTTGGTGCGAGGGTCTTCCGGTCCTAGCTGATCCAACAGCTCAAGGAATCGTTCCCGAGCGTCGTCATCGCCCTTGACCTGGGTCAACAACGTCTGCAGTTCGGCCTCGATCGCATCGGCCTCGGCCGCGGTTGGCGCTGGTGCTGGTGCTGGTGGGGGCACCCCAACGTCGGCGCCAGGTTCGGAAATGACCGGCTCTGGACTTTGTACCGCACCCTGTGGAGCGGCGTCTTGGATCGGTGCGTCGCTGTCATCTGCTGCGGCGTCTGCCGGTGCCGCTGCCCCCGACGATGCGTCGAGCACTCGCTGTACGAAAGCCACTACTTCATCCTCGGGAAGGGCGCCGACGAACCCGTCGATGATCTTCTCGTCCTTCATGGCGTAGACCGCGGGGATCGACTGCACTTGGAACGCCCCGGCGACCTGTGGGTTCGCCTCGACGTCGACCTTTGCCAACTCGACGAGACCCTGGGTTTCGCCAATAACTTTCTCAAGGATCGGACCGAGCGTTTTGCACGGACCACACCAGGCGGCCCACAAGTCGACAACGACCGGAACCGTGTTTGAGCGTTCAACTACCTCGGTGCCAAAGGTTGCATCGGTGACGTCAGCCATCTAGTCCATCCTCCCTCTTTCACATACACGACTCCAGAGCGTACTCTGGTACGAGGCGGTAGGAACGGAGAGAGGTCAAGGATGCGCGCATCCAGCGACACGCCCGCCAAGGGCGAGGTGCCAGCAGAACCTAAGCGATCACGGCTGAAAGTGTTCGTTGGCGCGGGAATCGCGGCCGTCGCGCTCCTGGGCGGCCTGTCCGTCGCGGGCGCAGACGACGTCATCGACCTTCCTGCCTGGGCAAATATCGACGGAGTCGACGTCCCGCTCATTGGTGACCTCGATCAAATCGACTGCCGACTCGAACAGGTTGCCGGTACGACCGACGTCCAGATCACCATCGTCGACGGCGACGAATCGACGTATGCAGATTTCATCTACGTCTTCAACAACGGCGAAATCCACGACCTTGACGACATCGCCCGCGTTTCGCCAGACGTCATCATCTCGCCATCGCGCGAGTACTTCGGAACCCAGTACTACTCCATCGCCGACGAACCACTCGAAGAGAGCCGGGTCTTCTGCAGCATGATCGACGTCGTCGATCCAAATGCGTAGACGCGTCGATTAGTTTGCGGTAGCCCATTCGATCGCTTCGATGAGCCGTAGGGCCAACGCCAACTGCACTTCACAGCGCTCGAGGTTCTGTCCTGGCTCCTCTGCCCCGTAGTACCGATCGCCTTGGAGATGGTCGGTCAGGAAGCGAGCCGCATTCTCCACTGTCAGCAAAGGCCCGGCCAGCAGCATCGCACGCCGCTCACCAGGCTCCAACGGACCTCGAAACGCAGCTAAGAAGCCCCGATTCACGGCCTCGATTTGGAGCATCAAGTCCTGCGGTGTGGCATCGGGTAGATAGCGCGTGGAGGACCGCACCAGTTCGCCGATGTCGGACAACACCGTGCCCGGCATCGTGGTGTCGAGATCGATGATTGTGCGGGTTCCAGTCGGCCCGACTACACAGTTCGGCCCCTTAGCGTCGTTGTGGGCATTGCGAACTGGAACCTCACTCCACGCCTCGAAACCCGAAGTCACACGCAACCGGTCGACGGACGCCAGGAGCAGTTCCACCACGTCTTCACAGGAGCTGAGCCTTTCGACCTTGTCCTCGGCAACCGCTGCCTCCAGGTCGCCGATTCGACGGTCGAAGTCGTGATAGCCCTGCACATGCTCAACGAGTTCGAGTCCATCGATCGCATGCGCGTAGCGACCGAACGCACGTGCCGCCGATTGTGCGTCCTCTGGGGTGGTGATCGGCGGCGTCGCAGCGCCATCGATGTATCGATAACAACGCCACAATCCACCCTCGGCTTTCACCAACCAACCGCCGTCCACGTTCCGCAAGAATCGCATTCCCGAAAGGTTGCGTTCCGCGAGGCGGTTGAGGATCAACTCCGTGTTCGACATGAGCGCGTCGAGATCGCTAAAGGCAACGTCGTTGAGGCGTTGCACGACAATGTCGCCGTCCTCGGTATGCACCAACGAACTCACGTTGATATGACCTGCTGCGAGTTCGCGAACCACCTCGTGAACGTAGAGACCGAAGTGATCTCGTACGAGGCTCTCTAGTTGCTCATGCATCCTGATTCGCTTCCACCCTGCGCTAGCCGACAAAGCCTACGGCGTTTCTCCTATCGGCCGACATCGCCAGAACATGGGGCGAAGCCAAGACAATCCGGCGTTCGCAACTCACCCAAGCGCTGCTAACCTGACGAACCGAAGATTTCGGGGCTATAGCTCAGTTGGTAGAGCGCCTCCGTGGCACGGAGGAGGTCAGGAGTTCAATTCTCCTTAGCTCCACTCGTTTTCGCCGCAAGGCGGGATCCGGCCGCAGGCGGCCTCGACCCGCGCTGCAGTTGGCCAGAGGCCCCTTTCCGCCCGACCGGCGGAGCCGGATCGGGCTACCTCGGCATACTTCACAGATCGCTCTGCTTGTGGCGCAACATCCTGAAACAGCTTTGACAGTTTCAGAAGTCTCGCTTCCGAACTGAACCGGCTATTCCTCTTCGTCGGCTGACGTTTCCTCAGCCCACGGGATTCTTGGACGGTCTCGGTAGAGGCGTTCGAGTTCGTAGTACACGCGGTGGTCTTCGTCGAAGATGTGGCAGATAAACGGGCCGAAGTCGAGCAAGACCCATTCGTAGGTGTCGTCGCCCTCTCGCCTTAGCGGCTTCGGGCCATCGGCTCGCATGACCTCTTCTTCGATGTTCTTTGCAATCGCTCGAACCTGACGCGGGTTGGCCCCCGCGGTGACGACGAAGAAGTCGGTAATCGCCAAGACCTGGGCCACATCGATGACCAGCGTGTTCTTCGCCAACTTGTCGTCCGCGGCGCGCGCCGCGATCACGGCGAGGTCCGCGGCGTCTTGTTCCGCATCTTCGAGACGGCTCGGAGAAGTCATGACCCCTTGAGACTAGGCGCGCAAAGACGTGTCACGAACCTGCGACCGGCGCGCCGATGATCACCGTCACCGATGTGGTCGCTCCCTCCAGAGGAACATCCTCAGGCACGGATGCCCCCAATGCGCTGCTGATCATGGAGGCCAGGTCGGCGCCAACCGGGTCATGCAACTGCACCCGATTGACGATCTGCGGGTCACCTGTCGCATTCCCGAGAATCGTCACTCGTCCCCCGCTGCGAGTTATGGCCTCCACGAACGGGGCTTCATCGACTTCTCCCCCGGACGCGTTCAGCAACAGAACCGGGGGCCGATCTCCAGGCACCACCTCGCTTGGGAACGGCACGATCTGAGCGAACAGTGCGCGGATCGCTTGATCGTCGGCGATATAGGTGGTGTTCTCCGTAACCGCTCTCGACATGGTGATGGCGGGGATCGTGCGGAACGACACCTCGCCGCTCCGAAGCGCAGCAAATACTTGGGCGAACTCGCCATCGATGTCACTCAACGCTGAGTTGTTCGCGCTAGTCGCTTGGGAGACCCACGCTCGCCAGACTTCCTGGTGTCGCAGCGCAACTCCGAGGCTCGGTTCGCCCGAATTCTGATGGGTCACGATGTCTGCAATCT
Source organism: uncultured Acidimicrobiales bacterium (assembly GCA_964445255.1). Lineage (GTDB taxonomy): Bacteria > Actinomycetota > Acidimicrobiia > Acidimicrobiales > SHLQ01 > SHLQ01. The sequence continues at coordinate 2,573 of CAYUKM010000148.1, read as the reverse complement.
CCTCACCTGAGAATTCGCGAGTGCCACCCAGTAGCACGACCTCCCCCTGACTACTGACAAGGTCGGTGCGCACGGTCAGGTTTAGCGGGAGATCATCGCCAATTAGCGAAGCCCAGGTCGCGCCATCGATCACCAAGCTCGCGGTGAAACCGGTTCCGATCACTTCGCCGAGGGTGCTTGCCACTTCTTCCAGTCCTCCCCGGTTATACAGATTGAGCAACGCTGGTGATGACTCGTCTGTACGGAAGGTCGAGTGCACGGTGATAACCGTGCCGCCGATCGAGGCGTCTGCCGGTGTCAGGATTGAAGCACCCACGAGTTCCCCGCCGATCGCTGAAGTATGTGCCACCAACACTGTCGGGGTGGACTCGGTAAACGCGCGGAACCCTGGCGCGCCAGGATCGAGAATGACTTCGCTGACCGAGCCCGACTGCGACTCGAGCACCGCGTCTTGAGCAGCAAGCCCAACGAAAGCTCCGGCAGCGACGACTCCCATCAAGAAGACCGCGAACACCGTTGTGGCCACTCGGCGATTCTTCACCACGACCGCTACCCCGTCGTGCTGGTCTGATCCGCGTACAGGCCCTCCCGATCGATGATCGCCTGTACGCCGACTGGCGTGAGTCCGACGATCGGCGAACCTACCCGGGACCGTTCACGCAAATTCGTGCTCGAGATCTCCAGACCTGGCAGCTCCAACGCCGTCCACTCGAAGCCGTCGGGTGGGTTCAACTCCTCGGATCCACGACGAGGGACTACAGCGATAGTCGCTGTGTCGGCGAGATCGCTGTGGCGCTCCCACGTGTCGAGCCCGGCTGCAGCATCACTGCCGAGCAACAAGAACAAATCCGTATCGGGATCGGCGAGAGACTCGAGTGTGTCGATCGTGTAGCTGTTGCCTTCGCGGCGCATTTCGATGTCGGACACCACCAACCTATCCACCGGCGCAAACGCGACTTGGGCCATCTCGAAACGAATTGGCCCTGGCGTTACTTCGCGCTCACCAACCTTTTGCCACGGGACTCCTGCGACGGTTACCAGTAGCTCGTCGAGGTCTAACTGATCGATCGCCGCAGCCGCCAAAACGACGTGGGCGATATGGGGAGGATCGAACGTTCCCCCGAATACTCCTACGCGTCGTCGACCGCTCACCCCGACACGATACGTCTCGCCGAGATGCAAACCGGCCATCCAATGCCCTTAAGATTCGACCCCACAATTGGGGCTAGCCAGCTTGTTACGTCTTTGCGTCGAAGCTCAAGAATTCGCCTTGATGGGTCGATTGGCCTATACGAAGTCGGCACTACTTTGAGCGTGCGTGACCGAATTCATACACCGCGCTCTATGTATTTTCTGCTTCCATGTACTTGAATATCTCTTCGGTTCCAACGTTGGAATCAAAATTTCCCCCGATAAAGGGAATCGTCGCCCGACGAAACCCGTTAAGTGAAGCATCATGAGTGATTCTGTAGGTCAATACCTCAACGAAATTGGACTCGTTCCCCTCCTTACCGCACAGGAGGAGCGCGAGCTTTCCAAGATCATCGAAGCCGGCGCTGAGGCCCGCGCCAAGAAAGAAGAAGGCGAGACCGGCCGCGATCTTGATCGTGCGATCCGCGAAGCCGCCATTTCCAAGGACCGTTTCATCCGCGCCAACCTTCGCCTCGTAGTCAGTGTCGCACGCCGATACCCACTGCCTCCGGGCATGGAACTGCTCGACCTGATCCAAGAGGGCAACTTGGGCCTTGAACACGCCGTCGACAAGTTCGATTGGCGCAAGGGCTTTAAGTTCTCGACATACGCAACCTTCTGGATCCGCCAGGCCATCGGCCGTGCGCTTGACCAGAAGGCCAGCCTGGTCCGCCTTCCCGGCGACCGCTCAGCGAGCCTTCGCGCTGCGCTGCGTCAGGTCTCCGGCGACGGAGACGAGCTCGATGAGGAGCACGCACGTCTGCACCGTCTGACGACGCCGACCTCACTCGACCGCACGATCGGCGACGACGACTCCAACGAGCTCGTCGATCTCCTGCCCGACGCAAAGCCGGGCCCAGAAGCTGAGGTTATGGCTCGCGCCGAGGAAGAGATGGTCACTGGCCTCCTCGATATCCTCGACCCACGTGCTCGCTACGCCGTAGAGCAGCGCTTCGGCCTGCACGACGGCCGCAAGCGCAGCTACCGCGAGGTCGGCGAAGAACTGGGTGTCACCGCAGAGGCAGCACGTCGCCTCGTGAAGCGAGCGGTTAGTTCCGTGCGCGATCACGCCGCAGACAAGGCAGCGCACTCCGCCGCCTAATCCATCTACCAAATTCAATACGGAATGCCGTCGGCTTTGCCGGCGGCATTTCTCGTTTTCGCCCGAGGTGGACAGCTTGCGCGAATAAGCCGAATGACCTACGGCGTTGAGACATTTAGCACTAAAGGTGATATTTGGGAGTCCGATGCCATTATGACCGCTACGAGGTTGCCAGCAGCGCCCATGCCTTCAGCTCGGCGGGTTCGAGCATCTCAGCTACGCCAAATCCTCCGTGATGGTGGCTCGCTCGACGACCACTTGCCAGGGGCACCAACCGAGA
>CAYUKM010000147.1:0-6409 GCA_964445255.1 uncultured Acidimicrobiales bacterium | reverse complement strand
AATGCTGATTCCACCGATCGACCTTCAGGGCGGCCAAGCGGTTCAACTCATTGGCGGCAAAGAGCATGCGCTCTCTGCTGGTGATCCTCGCCCGCTAGCCGAGAAGTTCGGTCGGGTCGGCGAGATAGCGGTGGTTGATCTCGACGCTGCGCTCGGAACCGGAGACAACACCGAGCTCATCAAGGAACTCCTCCCGCTCGCACCATCCCGCGTGGGTGGCGGCATCCGCAGTGTGGAAAAGGCGATCGAATGGCTCGACGCCGGCGCCGTCAAGGTCGTCCTCGGCACAGCGGCTACCCCGGAGGTGCTCTCCCAGCTGCCTCCTGAGCGCACCATCGTTGCCCTCGACAGTTTCGACGGCGAGGTCGTCACCCATGGCTGGACGAAAGGCACGGGACAGCGGGTCGAAGACAAGCTCGAAGAGTTGCGTGGTCTCACCACTGGTTTCCTCATGACCTTCGTCGAGCGCGAAGGACGTAAGACTGGCACCGACCCCGACACACTTCGCCGGTACCTCGCTGCAGCCGGCGATTGCCGAGTCACGTTCGCCGGTGGCATCGCAAGCGCCGAGGAGATCGGCGAGATCCATGCTCTTGGTGCGGACGCACAAGTCGGCATGGCGCTCTACGAAGGCCACTTCTCGGTGGCCGACGCCGTCGCAGCGTCCCTTACCAGCGATCGCCCCGACGGCCTGTGGCCGACGGTGGTCACCAACGAGCGAGGCCAGTCACTCGGCCTCGCCTACTCGAACCTTGAAAGCCTCGACGCAACGATCGAAACCGGTGACGTCCACTACTGGAGTCGGAGCCGGGGCGAACTGTGGCAAAAGGGACTTACCTCGGGAGATACGCAGCGGCTCGTTTCAATGCGACCCGACTGCGACAGCGACACCCTGGAGTTCAGAGTCGTGCAGCAGGGACGAGGTTTCTGCCACCTCAAGCAGACCAGCTGCTTTGGCGAGCTCGACGGATTCGCTGGCCTTGAACGCCGACTCCGCGACCGCGTGGCCAACGCCCCAGAAGGCAGCTACACGAAGCGTCTATTCGACGACCGCGACCTGTTGGCATCCAAGATCACCGAAGAGGCCAGCGAATTGAACGAAGCGATCGAACGCGGCGACATCACCCATGAGGCAGCCGATGTGCTGTTCTTCGTGATGACCCGCCTGGCCGCCGAAGGCATCCCGCTCTCCGATGTCGAGCGGGTGCTCGACGAGCGGGCGCTGAAGGTCACCCGCCGAAACTAGCACTTAGCCCTGCGCGGTCAGACCCGCCGCAGCGATTCCGGCCATCACGGCGATCTCGTCGTTGTCGGACGTGTCGCCCGACGCTCCCACAGCCCCAATGCGCTCACCGTCGTCGGACAAGATCACGACTCCTCCAGCGACCGGAACGAGCGAGCCACCGACAGCCCCGATGACCCCGGCCATGAAGTGCGGACGGTCTTTGGCCATGACTTCGAGCTGGCGAGAGTTCGGGCCGATCGCTAACGCGCCGGACGCCTTGCCGAAGGCGACGTCGAAGCGGCCATAGGGCACGCCGTCTTGGCGTTCGAATGCTTTGAGGTGCCCTCCCCCATCGAGCACGACCACCGCAAGGGCGAACATGTCTTTGGCGGCTGCCTCGGCGAATGCGCCGGAAATGATAGATCGCGCTTGGTCGAGAGTGAGCTCCATGTGGGCACGCTACTGCACCGGCTGCCAACCGGCCGGGCCGAGAAGCCGCTCACGAAGGGGCGTAGTGTGCAGGGGTGCAGAACCTTCGTCTCGCTGGCTTTTCTGTCATGTTGGTTGCGACCATGGCGGTGTCGACGTTCGCGTTCTTCGCGCTCGCCGTCGCAGCGTCGGCCCTCGAGACCGAATTTGGCATCGGCAAGTTCGAGATCGGCTTGCTCGGCGCGTTCAACACACTGGTAGGGGGCTTATTCGCACCGACCGCCGGAAGACTAAGTGATCAGCTCGGCGGACGGATAGCCATGGGCGCAACCATCGCAATCTCTGGGGTAACAGCCACCCTCGCCGCGCTCTCCAGTAGCTACCTCGGCCTGCTCGCGGTCATGGCGTTGGCAGGGCTGGCTCAAGGTTGGGGCAACCCTGCTTGCAACCGGGCGATCGCGGAAGGCATCACAAAGACCAAACGCGGGATCATCACCGGTGTGAAGCAATCGGGCGTCCAGTTCGCAGTCTTCGTCTCCGGCTTTGCTGTTCCGGGCCTGACCGAGTCTTTCGGGTGGCGTTCGAGCATGTGGCTTGTCGCCGGCGTAGCCGCTGTAGCGCTCCTCGGGCTACCGCTCGTCACTGCCGGCGAGATGGAGGACACCAACACCTCGGCGCCCACCGCGCCTACCAAACTCTCGATGTTCGTCAATCAGGTTGCCATCTATGGATTTCTCCTAGGAATCGTCGGCGGCGGGCTCGGTCGGTTCTTGCCGCTCTTCGCCGAGGAAGAAGTCGGCCTGACATTGGCACAAGCCGGGCAGGTCTTCGGGCTACAGGGCCTCGTCGCAATTCCGACCCGCCTCATCTCCGGCGTGCTTCTAGACCGGGGCGTTTCCGCTCGAGCGATGCTCATGCTCATGGGGATCATCGGCGCGGCCGCGGTCGTGCTCATCCTCGCGGCGACCGGCGGAGCGGCGGGGCTCCTTTGGGCAGGTACAGTTCTCGCCGGGATGTCACTGGGCTCCTGGAACACCGCGGCGAACCTCTCGATGATTCGCCAACCCGACGCCGGCCGGGCCACGGGTCGACTCATCTTGGGCTTCCTGATCGGGCTAACCGTCGGCGGCCCCCTGGTCGGCTGGTCGATCGACAACTTCGGATACACCCCCGCCTGGGTAGGGAGCGCAATCCTCGCAGCAGCGGGTGCGGCCGTCGTCGCCCGACGGACCAGCGACGAGCAGCCTTCGGTAACCTTGGCCTCGTGACGAATCGACGCCCCCAACGTGGCCGCACCGGCAAGGTGTTCGTCGAGCGTCACAGCACGGACGGGCACCGGCGACGACCCGACGAGGTCATTGTCGAGGAACCGCTCTGGATTCAACTCGACGGCACGCTCGTGTCGACCACCATGCGTACCCCCGGCAACGACTACGAACTGGCTGTTGGGTTCCTCCACGCTGAGGGCCTTCTCGGCGAAGCCGCGGTTACCGGGGTCCGCTACTGCGCCGACGGGTCTGCGCTAGAGAGCGAGTTCAACATCGTCACGGTGGAGACCGACGGGCGCGCACCAGAACCAAAGCCTCGACTCGGATCGACCTCATCGTCGTGTGGACTTTGCGGAGCCGATGCCATCGACGAGCTGACCGACCGGTTGATGCCATTTGTGGATCCACCTCTATTCGATCCACTACTGCTCGCCGAGGTGGCCGAGAAGGTGCGCGCCGAGCAAGAACTGTTCGCGAAGACCGGAGCGGTCCACGCAGCGGCGAGCTTCGACGCCGACGGCTCGATTCGATTGGTTCGCGAGGACATCGGTCGCCACAACGCCGTCGACAAGGTCGTCGGCCGCATGCTCCTCGACAGCGAACTCCCAACGCCTGGCCTCGGCCTCTATGTGAGCGGCCGCGCCAGCTTCGAGATGGTCCAGAAGGCTTGGGCGGGCGGCTTCGCCACGACCGTGTCGGTCAGCGCGCCATCGGCCTTAGCGATCGAAACCGCCACCGCAGCCAACATGCAACTCGCTGGGTTTCTGCGTGACGGCGAGATCAACGTCTACTGAACAGCAGCCAAGATCAAATTCTCCTCGGCCTAGGCTGAAACCATGACCGAAGCAGTTGCTCCCTCAGAAGGACGCGGCGTCGTCCACTTGTTCGCCAAGCCGACCGCCACCTTCGACCAAGCGGCCGCAATCGCGGCGATCGAAAAGGCACAGGCCGATGATGTCCAAGTAGTGACCGTGTCGATGCTCGGTCATAAAGCCGATGTCGCGATCATGGCGATGCATCCCGACTGGTGGGCGCTCCGCAAGCTCCAATCGGCGATCTCGGCCGCCGGGCTCGACATCGTCGACTCCTACGTATCGCTTACCGAGATCAGCGAGTACGCCGCGGGCGTTCCCGAGGAGATGCGCAACATGCGCCTCTATCCCGACCTCACCGAGGCCCACGAGGACAAGCCAGCCTGGTGTTTCTACCCGATGAGCAAGAAGCGCGAAGGCCACGCCAACTGGTTCGAGCTGCCCTTCGACGAACGCATGGAGCTGATGTACGGACACGGCAAATCAGGACGAGCGTTCAAGGGGCGCATCCTGCAGGTCATCACCGGGTCAACCGGCATCGACGACTGGGAATGGGGCGTCACGCTATTTGGCCAACACCCCGATGATCTCAAAGACTGCGTCTACACGATGCGCTTCGACGAAGCGTCGTCGGTATACGCCGAATTCGGCCCCTTCTACACCGGCATCGCAGCAACCCCCACCGAAGTCTTCGGAGCGCTGTAGGCGAGTATCAATGCGAAGCCGAAACGGCGCGGGGCTTCGTCGATTGCCACCACGTGTTCTACAGTCCCTGCTATGGCTACGCCCGAAGAAATCGCTGACGCACAAGAAAAGCTCGCTAGTGAGTACAAGTCCGCGATGGAGTCGCTCGGCGATTTGTACGTTGCGGTCGAAGCGCTGAAGTCGGCTGGGCTGCACGACGACATCGTGGGTCTGTTGTCGAACGTGGAAGACGCAGCCAAGAAAGCCCGAACGGGCGGAGTAATGGGCTCGGGAGCGAAGTCCCATGACCGGGCCCTCAAGCGTTTGCGCGAGCTCACGCCCGAACCCCACGCGTAGACCTGACATGGCCGTTGACGATCGCACCCTCGACACGCTGACCGAGGAGAACGCCGAGCTGTTGCAGGCGATGATCCGCAACGAGTGCGTGAACGACGGTACACCCGAGTCTGGTCACGAAAGCCGGAACGCCGAGCTACTTCGCGACGAACTCGAAAACACCGGCGCCGACATCGAGATCCTGCCGGTCCTTCCGGGACGCGACTCGATCGTCGCTCGCCTACCAGGCACCGACCCCAACGCGCCGACGCTCATGTTGATGGGCCACACCGACGTCGTGCCGGTCAACCCCGACGGATGGAAGGTCGACCCGTTCGCTGGCGAGCGCATCGGCGACGAGATCTGGGGGCGCGGCGCCGTCGACATGTTGAACGTGACCTCGTCGATGGCGGTCACGTTCCGCCACATCGCGAACTCGAACACCCGATACCCCGGCGACATCGTCTACTTCGCCGTGGCCGACGAAGAGGCCGGCGGTGTCTACGGGGCGAAGCAGTTGGTGACAGACCGATGGGATGTCCTCAACTGCGACTACGTCCTCACCGAGTACGGCGGCTCCCCCATCGTGAGCGATCAGGGCCTAACGGTGCTGCTCACCACGGCGGAGAAGGGCATGGCCCCGCAGATCATCACGGTGAGCGGCGAACCCGGGCATGGTTCGATGCCCTATGGCACCGACAACGCGATCGCCAAGGCTGCCGAGATCGTTCGGCGCATCGAGGCCTATAACCCCGGTGCTCGTATCGACGAGATGTTCATCAGCCGGATTAAGGCGATGGGATTCGACCCCGAGATCGAATCGCAGATGCTCGATCCCGGCCGTATCCGTGAAGGTCTGGCTCAGATCGAGCCCGGCCTGGCGCGCAACCTGCACTCGTGCTGTCACATGAGTTTCTCACCAAACATCATCCGTGGCGGGTCCAAGATCAACACCATCCCCGACAGCGTCGAACTGCAGGTCGATATCCGAGTGCTCCCAGGTGACACCGAGGACGACGTGGCGAGACACCTCCAGGAAGCCATCGGGCCTGAACTCATGGCCTCGTGTGAGATCAAGCCGTATCTCGATCACGACGCCACGTCCACGGAGTCACCAACCGACACGCCCCTTTGGGATGCATTGGTCGACTCGATTCACATGACATATCCCGGCGCATCGGTGCTGCCCTCAATCGTTACCGGCGGCACCGACGCACGATTCTTCCGGCACCGCGGCGTGCCGTCCTATGGAGCCGGACTACTCAGCTCGAGCGTCAGTCTCGGCGAATTCATGAACCGATTCCACGGCCACAACGAACGCATCGACATCGAATCGCTTCGCCTCACGACCAAGCTCTGGCTCGACGTGTGCGACCGCTTGTGGACGTAGTTGTCGTTCCCCGCTGACCCTCCACGCACTGTGACCGCCACCACGCTAATTGTCACGCGCTTGTGTCCGACTCCGCGCCCCGCCTTGTTGAGCCTTGAGATCAGCGATAAAACCGTCAGTGCTGAACTACCTGGAGGGGTACTACTGATGTTGTTTTCCAAGCGAGGCCTGCTCGCACTCTTTACGTTGTTTGCGCTGATCGCAGCAGCGTGCGGCGGAGACGCCGATACCGACACCGCTGCGGCTGAGGCCGACGCCGGCGCCG
>CAYUKM010000146.1:0-6468 GCA_964445255.1 uncultured Acidimicrobiales bacterium | reverse complement strand
TCCTGTTCGTGGTCGAAAGCGGCTTCGGGCCACTCGGAAGTGCGCTCGTGCTCAGCGACGACGCGATTCTTCGCGGCCAAGTGTGGAGATTCCTGACCTACTTCATTCCTGCGAGTGGCGGGTTCTTCTTTGGCCTGCTCAGCCTGATCTTCTTCTACCTGATCGGATCCCAATTCGAGAACATGTTGGGTCGCCGGGCGTATACCGGTTTGTTCCTGTCGCTGCTCCTCATACCAGCCGTGCTCGGCGTCCTCGTTGCCGTCGCCATCGGTGCGAGCGTCCCCGTGTTTGGCTTGTCGATGATCTTTCTCGGCATCGCCGCTGGATTCTCCGCAGCTGTACCTCAAGCACGCTCGTTCTTTAACATCCCGTTCTGGGCGCTGGTGGCGTTCATCTTTGTCGTACAGTTGCTCGGCGTGCTCGCTAGCCGCGACATCTCCGGTCTCGTCATGCTCGTTGCATCGGGTGCGATCGGCCTGGTCGTCACCCGGTCCCTCGGCTTTTCCAGTGTCGAGTGGATCCCAGCAATAAAGCTCCCCGGCATAGTCAGTGGTGAGCCAACGGCTGGCGCTCCCTCCAAGCCGGCGAAGGCGCCAAAGAAGCGAGGCAAGCGATTCGGTCGCAAAAAGGCGAGCAGCGACGCAAAGCTCCGCTCAGTACCAACCGGACCAACCGCGGCATCCGAAGCCGAGATCGACGCCCTACTCGATCAGGTCAGCGAGCAAGGCATGGGCAGCTTGACCAAGCAACAAAAGCAGACCCTGGAGCGCCACGCTAAGCAAATGCGTAAGCGCCGCGACGGCTAGGCCGGAACGAGATTCGCTGAAGCTTCGAGTAGCCGGGATTTGCGCGAACCTACGGCCTTCCACGCATCGGCGAGATTGGCTGGTTCTCCTTCGATGGCTACCACCAAAAGATCCTCGTTCAGCCGGAAGACGAGCACCGCGCCGCGCGTCGTCGACGTGATCGAGTTAACAAAACCACCGAAGGCATCTCTTTCGAGAAGCTCGATCTCCTGACGTACCGAAGAGCCAACGTGAGTGAGTGATCGACGCATCGCCTCGCGATTGCCAGCTCTGATCAAGCTCACGACCGGCAGCGCGCCCTCACCGTGGAAGATCATGGCCCCCGAGAATCCTGGCGTCCATGCTTCGATCTCCTCCAGAAGAGTGCTGAGGTCCTGCAGGGCTTCTGGATCGATGTCGTCGAGGGTGAGTTCTCCGCCGGCGCTCTTGATCTGCTTACGGCGCTCTGAGGCTGCCATGGCAGCACGGCGCGCCATTTCGGCTACTTCGAGTTCACGCTCGTCGTCATCGTCACTCATGTCCAATAGACGGTAGCGGGCAACGTCATCCTCTTCCCACTCTGAACCAATAACCTGTGAGTGTGAGCAATCTCCCATCGCTCGATCAGCCGCTTCCTGAAGGCGACGAGAAGGCCGCATCTGTACAAGCGATGTTCGATGCGATTGCGCCTCGCTACGATTTGGTCAACCGCGTCATGACCTTTCGGCTCGACGTTCGCTGGCGTCGTCAGGCGATCGAAGCGCTCGCTCTCCCCAAAGGGTCGCTTCTGGTCGATCTCGCCACGGGAACTGGCGATTTTTGCCGAGAACTCGCCGAACACGGCTTTCGATCCGTCGGAGCCGACTTCAGTTTCGGCATGCTCGCGTCAGCTCGCACCGGCGAACCCTTAGTTCAGGGCGACGCTATGCGCCTTCCCTTTGCGACAGGTTCGGTCGATGGCGTGACCAGCGGCTTCGCACTTCGGAACTTCGTCGATCTCGACCAGGTCTTCGCTGAGCTTGGACGAGTGGTTCGTCCCGGCGGTCGCATTGCCTTGCTCGATGCGAGCGAACCCGATAATTCGCTGCTGCGGTTCGGGCATGGTCTTTACTTCGGGAAGGTCGTCCCCTTTATCGGCGGTTTGCTCTCGAACAAGCAGGCCTATGGCTACCTTCCTCGCTCGCTGGCGTACCTCCCGCCGAGAGCGGAAATGTTGGCATCACTCACAGACGCTGGCTTCGACCATGTAGACCACCAGCAACTGACCCTCGGTGCAGCGCAGCTCATCACGGGCACCCGTCGCGTCGACTAGCTCGGGAGCTCGGAGAAGTCGACCTCGGTAAAGACCGCTGTAGCGGTCGCAACCGTTTCACCTTCGTAGATCGCCTCGGCAGCCATGGTGAAGGTTTGTCCGTCGAATGATTCCAACCGTGCCACCAGGTTCACCGTGTCATCGGTGGGCACTCGACCGAAATAGGCCACCTCTAACGTCCGGGTAAACCCCTGATGGCCGACGATCCGTTGAAGTGCTCCCATCAGGTCATCGAATACCGCGGCCGTCAACCCGCCGTGGGAGCGGTCCGTGGCCCCCTCATAGGCAATACCGGCCACCATTTCTCCGTGGATCTCGTCGCCAACGCGTCGGTACTCCAGGTGTGTGGGCCGAAGGGGGTTTTCCCGGCCGGAAAACGGCGACACCGCAAAAGCGTCGAAGATCTCGCCGTCCTCAGGAATCCGCGCACCGAGGACGCCAACCATCTCGCTCAAGAACACGAGAAGTCGATGCTCCTTGCTGAGTTCCTCACCGTTGCGAAGAATCTCGTTCGCTCCGGTCACTGCGTCGCACGCTTCGAGAAGCGCCTCATCACTATGGCCACGCCCCACCAAATGATCTGCGGCCTCGTGGAGGGAACGCGCAAGCGACTCTTTGGGGGTTGGCACGGTCGCAGCCTAGTTCTTCTTAGAAAAGCAGCCCAATGGTCATCCCGAGGCCCGCTAGCAGTTGTGTTCGTCCCGTCGCCTCGAGCACGGGGATTAGCTCTTTACCGGTTGCACCTGCCCACACGGCCCCCAGACCGGGGATGGCAGCCATGAGCCCCACTAGACCCAACAGCAGCCCGAGGCGGCCTGTCAGAGCCGCTGTGAGCGCGATCAGCGCAAAGGCGCCCAGCATCGTTGCGATATAGAGGACTCGTGTTGAGCGGTCTCCCATCCGAACTGCCAACGTGTTCTTGCCCACAGCGGCATCGCCTTCACGGTCGCGCAAGTTGTTGATGACCAGCAGTGCGGTTGCAAACACACCGACAGGAATCGACAGCACGACAGCGAGCCCGGATATGGACACGGTTTGGACGTACGCCGAGCCGATCGTGGCGACGAGACCGAAGAACACGAATACGAACACTTCACCGAGCCCGAGATAGCCGTAGGGCTTCTCGCCGCCCGTGTAGAACCACCCTGCGGCGATCGATGCGGCACCGACCACCAAGAGAAACGGGTTCACGACCAAAGACAAGATCAGCCCGACCAGCCCGGCGACGCCGAACGAGATGAAGATCGCGCGCTTGACCGCCTCAGCAGACGCAGCACCCGAACCCACCAGGCGAAGTGGCCCAACACGATCGTCGTCGGTACCTCGAATGCCGTCGGAGTAGTCGTTGGCGTAATTCGTCGCGACTTGCAGCGCCAAGGCCACGATCATGGCCGCCAAGGCTCGCCACAAAATGAACGTGTCATCGCTAACCGCAGCCGTACCGACCGCCACCGGAACAACTGCCGCTGGCAAGGTCTTGGGACGAGCGCCAGCGAGCCACAGCGCTGCGCCAGTAGGCGTATTGGTCACCATCGCCCCCAGTGTGTCCGCTCTTCAGGCGAGGCTGTCGGACGCTGCGAAGATCTGCTCGGTCGGTCCTTCGCCGAATCCCGATGTCCAATGGCGATCGTACCGACCGAGCGGCGACCCTCAGGAATCCCAAAGCGTTGCGACACCGCTCGCTCATGGCCGAACTGTCCGAAGAAGCATGCCCCCAACCCAAGCGACGTTGCTGCAAGGAGCACGTTCTCCACCGCCGCTCCCCCGTCGACCCACCAGTAGGGCACGGACCAGCCGTCAGTGGCTGTACCGAGGCCGGCGTGGGCTTTGTCATCGTCTGCGTAGCGAGTCACATAGGCACCTGGCTCGACGGTCGGAACGAGCAGGCAGGGAGCGATCAACAACCCTGGCCATGGAAACGCCGAGCGCCGTTCAGGCGTCAGGGTGGTGTCCCAGTACTGCTCGCACTCATCACCGGTGAGCACGAGTACCTCTAACGACGCAGTATTGCCAGCGCTCGGCCCTCGCGTTGCGGCATACACGAGTTGCTCGACGGCAGACCGCTCAACGGGCGCACTCGTGAAGGCGCGCGTCATCCGGCGCTTTGCAAGTGAGTCGAAAAGCTCCACCGCGTGGTGGCGGTTCGCTTACGCGAACTTGGCGAGTTCCTCGGACATTGCCCAACCGAAGCCGATCAGCACGTCGCCGTTGTCTGCGTCGAGACCTGTGAAGAACTCTTTCAGGTCGTCGCTGATGTCCTCTGGCTTCGAGGACTCAAAGTCGAACGCGCACGGGAGACCGCCCTTGCCCTTGGAGGTGAACTTGCGGTCTTCGTAGCGCAGTGGCGAGATACCGAAGCGCTTTGCGAACCGGCGACCCCACGCGCGCTCTTCGCCCGATGCCTTGTGGTCAGGACGAGGAACGATGTCGTGGAAGTCCCCGAGCAGTTCGAAACCATCTGGGGTCTGCATGCGGAGGCCGACGACGACGTCTTCGTCGGGGAAAGCCATAACTGCGCGATGCATGAGATCGGTGATCATGCCGCGCAGGATCGCGTCCCGGCGAGACGAGCGGGCGATCGAACCCAGCCCGACGATGATCGCTGGCGTTCCACCGATTCGCTCAAGGGTGTAGTACGCGTAACCCTTGAGACGACCGTCGTCCATAGCCTGGCAACACAGGACCCACTCTTCGGTTTCTTTCGAAAGTTCGCCGGCTTCGTAAGGCAGTGGCCCGTCAGCGCAAAGATCAGCCATCTCTGAGATCTCTGCGTCGCTCAGCGCGTTACAGTCCTTTGTTTCCACTTCGAGTGCCATTGGTCCCTTTGTCTCGCTTATCAGCCGCCTGTCGCGGTTACGGCCGAACTCAATTCCAGTCGAGAACCGACCCTTTGCGCAAACTGGGGTAGCTAACTCCTCTGACAGCTACACCACGACAGCGTCTGGACCGAGCAGCACTCGGACCTCGGCGACCAAGCCGTTGCCGGTGTCAACCCGGTACGTATCGGGCAGGCGAATTACCTGTGAACCGTCGAGATGCAAGAAGACATCGGAGTCACCCTGGTGGTCTGAGAGCAGGATCTTCAAGTTGTCGAGAGTCCCCGGATCCTGAGCGTGCGGGGGCAGCCGCAGGCGCAGCGGTGCAGCTTCGGTCATCTGCGAACTATCGAACACATCGATGTCTTGGGCGATGAACTTGGAGATGTCGTCTCGTCCGTCGACGCGGCCGCGGACGACGACGATCGAGTCGTCGACCAGCTTGAACCCGTGCTCGCTCATCTGTCGTGGGAAGACCATGACCTCGATAGAACCTTCGAGGTCCTCGAGCTCAAAGATGGCCATGAGGTCGCCCTTGCGGGTCCATTTCTTCTGCAGGTTGGTTACCACGCCACCAACCCGCAAGAACGCACCATCGGATTCGTCTTCGAGCGCACCGACCGTCTTGTCGCAACGCCGAGCGAGAGCGGCTTCGTACCCGAGAATCGGGTGGTCGGAGATGTAGAGCCCGAGCATCTCCTTCTCGTGGGCCAGCTTGGGCATCTTGTCGAACTCGACATCGGGGATCTCGGGTCGATCATCGAAGGTCGGTACGTCGCCGAGGCTGCCAAAGAGCGTTGCGACCCCGATGTCGTGATCCTTCCGGGAGGACACGGTTCGGTCGATGATGATTTCGTAGACGTTCAACAGACCTTTTCGAGGGTGCCCCAACGAATCGAACGAGCCAGCCTTGATCAACGACTCGATCGTGCGTTTGTTGAGCACCTGATAGTCAACTCGCTCGACGAAGTCGGTAAAGGATGCGAAGGGGCCGTTGGCGTCGCGCTCAGCGAGTATGAGTTCGACGAGACCCTCGCCCACATTCCGAACGGCCGAGAGACCAAAGACGATCTCGCCCAGGGTGTCGCCCGAGAGATCGGGAAGCGGGTTGAAGTCCATGCGAGCTCGGTTGATATCGGGGACCGTGACGTTGATCCCCATCACCCGACATTCGTTCAGGTATATCGCTGCCTTGTCCAGGCTGGACTTCACCGAGGTGAGCAGGGCCGCCAAATACTCGACTGGGTAGTGCGCCTTGAGATAGGCGATCTGGTAGGCGACGTAGCCGTAGCCGTAACTGTGGCTCTTGTTGAACGCGTAGTCAGCAAACGGCTCGATGATCTCCCACCAACTTTCGCCGATATCAGTTCCGTACCCGGTGGTCTCACAACCCTCGATGAACTTGACCTTCTCCTTGGCCATAACTTCACGGATCTTCTTGCCACAAGCTTTGCGCAGGGAATCCGCGTCGGCGAGCGAGTAGCCGGCGAACTTCTGTGCTACCCGCATCATCGACTCCTGATAGATCATCAGGCCGTACGTGTCACCCAAGATC
>CAYUKM010000145.1:0-6484 GCA_964445255.1 uncultured Acidimicrobiales bacterium | reverse complement strand
TGACCGAGTGCTTCTCCATGTACTCGCTCATGTCGATGCGGATCATGGCCCGCTCGTCGTCGAACATGAAGTCGGCGAGCGACCGGGCGAGCTCGGTCTTGCCGACACCGGTCGGCCCGAGGAACAAGAAGCTGCCGATCGGACGGTTCGGGTCACTGAGACCTGCGCGGCTTCGGCGAATCGCGTTAGCGACGACCTGGACCGGCTCTTCCTGGCCGATGACCCGCTGTTGAAGCACCTCTTCAAGCCGGATGAGCTTTTGGACTTCTCCTTCGAGGAGTCGGCTAACGGGGACGCCAGTCCACGCGCTTACTACTTCCGCGATGTCTTCGGCGTCCACCTCTTCTTTGAGCATGACCTTGTCACCTTGAAGTTCATCGAGGCGGGTTGTGGCCTCGTCGATCTCCGCTTCAAGCGTGGGTATTAGGCCGTACCGAATTTCGGCTGCCTTCTCCAGGTCTTCCTCTCGTTCGGCGTCGAGCTTGAGCTGTTCGAGTTGTTCCTTACGGCTGCGAATCTCATCGATCGCGTCACGCTCGGATTGCCAGTGCACCTTCATCGCCGAAAGTTGCTCGGTTAGATCTGCGAGTTCACCTTCGAGATCTTCGAGGCGAGCCTCGGACGCACGGTCGGATTCCTTTTCGAGCGCGACCCGCTCCATCTCCAACTGGCGAATGCGTCGGTCGACGACGTCGATTTCGATCGGGACCGAGTCAATCTCGATTCGGAGCTTCGACGCAGATTCGTCGACGAGGTCGATGGCCTTATCAGGCAGGAACCGACCGGTCAGGTAGCGATCCGAAAGCACTGCGGCACTCACGAGAGCGGCGTCTTGAATGCGCACGCCGTGGTGCACTTCATATCGCTCAGCCAGGCCGCGCAGAATCGCGACGGTGTCCTCGACCGATGGTGGCTCGACCAGCACCTGCTGAAAGCGACGCTCGAGAGCGGCGTCCTTTTCGATGTACTTACGGAACTCGTCGAGCGTGGTAGCACCCATCATCCGCAGCTCGCCTCGGGCGAGCATGGGCTTGAGCATGTTGCCTGCGTCCATAGAACTGTCCCCACCGGCGCCAGCACCGACGACGGTATGCAGTTCGTCGATGAAGGTGATGATCTGGCCGTCGGCGTCTTCGATCTCTTTGAGCACGGCCTTGAGCCGCTCCTCGAACTCGCCGCGGTACTTCGCGCCAGCGACCATCGACGACAAGTCCAGCGACATGATCGTCTTGTCCTTGAGCGACTCGGGAACGTCGCCCTCAACGATCCGGTGGGCGAGACCTTCGACGATCGCGGTCTTACCAACGCCGGGTTCGCCGATTAGTACCGGGTTGTTCTTGGTCCGACGACTAAGCACCTGAATGACGCGGCGGATCTCGTCGTCACGGCCGATGACGGGGTCGAGCTTTTGTGCTCGTGCAGCAGCGGTGACGTCTCGGGCGTACTTCTCGAGACTTTGGTACTGGTCCTCGGGGTTCTGGGTGGTGACGCGATGCGAGCCCCGTACTTCGCGGAGTGCCTCCATAACCTCTTTGCGATCGAGTTCGAGGCGGTCAGCCATGGCCAAGAGCAGGTGCTCGGTAGAGAGGTAGTCATCACCAAGATCAGCTCGGGCCTTGTCTGCACTCTCGAACGCCTTGATCAGATCACGCGATTGCTGAACATCTCCACCAAAGGCCTTGGGGAGTGTCTCCAGCTTGTCATTGAGTCGATTGCGCACGACCAATGGTTCTTGACCCATCCGTTGCAGGATGGGCAACACCACACCGTCGGCCTGGCCAACGAGCGCCAACAACAGGTGCTCTGGCGTTACTTCCGGGTGCGATTCGGTCTTGGCGAGTTCTTGAGCTGCTACGAAACCTTCGCGAGTCTTTTGGGTCCATTGGTTCGGGTCGATAGCCATTTTTCCTCCGTCGATGCGACGTTAGTTGTTCGGACTGACACGCAGCACAACTTGCTGCATCTCGTTTCCAAACTTGAGTCCATCTAACTCAACTTCTGGAGTGGCTAATTATTCCCAGTCCGCAACTACCGCTTTGCGTGGCCATATGTTGTATGGCATACTCTTTTACGTGGAGACTGGGCGAGAGAATTCACGGTATTACCGCACAAAGTTGTCTATAGGACTTCTCGTGGCGCTTTCCGTGGTGTTATTGACCGCAGGCGGTCTTGCCGCGCAAACCGGGGTCCTCCAGGGGACGCAACCACTGGCACCGATCCAACAACAAGACGAGCAAACCGACTTTGACGCTGGCGACGGCGACGGCGCCCAATCGGGCGCGATCGACGCCGAAGTGGACGTGATCGTACACAGGGGAGGTCAATCCGGGGTCGCCGTCGCCCACGACCCGAACGGACCAGACCTTGGCTGTCACTTCTCGGCCTATACCGGCCCTATAACAGCGCAAGATTTCGTCGACGACCACCTTTCCGTCTCCGGCGTGGAGATCGCCGGCCCGAACCTGGTAAACGGGCTGGTTTACAATCGCCTCTGCTTCGCGGAGGGGGGCGGCGGGGTTGTTGCGGAGTTCTACCCAGTACTCAAAATCCCTGGCGGCGTCACTCCTACGCTAGACGGTGCTCTCGCACAAGCGGAGGCGCAAGTGCCGCCCCAAGTACACCCGCTAGAACTGAGTCCTACCGACCAACAGATCACCGGCGTCAAAACATGGTTTGAAGCTCCCGTGACGGAACTCGGCCCGGAGATCGCAGCAGTGGCAGGCTTCTCCGCTGAAGTCAAAGCAGACCTCCTCAAGGTTGAAATTAATACGGGTGCCCAAGACGTGAATGGCAATGACATTGCATTTGAGTGTGCCGTGGATGAGTTCACTGAATGGGCTGCGGGGGCCACTGAGACCCAGTGCGGTCACACCTACTGGGAAGTTCCTGCATCAGGTGCGTATCAGATGGAGGTCGTCTACCACTGGACGTACTCGTGGAGGTCGCACACGGCAACCGGATTCACCCCATACGCCGTGCTGGTCACCGCTCCCCTCGTGTTCGATGTAGAGGTCGTCGACCTTGAAGCGGTCATCAGTCGTTAACACTCGCTGAAACACCTCGCCTGACCGGCGACCGATCTGACATGATCGGGCCATGTCTTCGCCAGCATCATCTGCTTCGCCCATCTTTGAGCCGTGCCACAAACGCATCCGAGCGATCTGCGACGGCCAGACCGTGATCGACACCACCAACGCTCTGTACGTGTGGGAGCACATGTATTACCCGCGCTTCTACTTCCCCGTCGACGAGCTCACCACCGAGTGCCACAACACGTCTGGCACCAGCGATATCGAGGGCTACGTCGCGCTCGACTGGGATGCGATGGATGCCTGGTACGAAGAGGACGAACAGATCTTCGTCCATGCCCGTAGCCCCTACACGCGAGTCGATGCCCTCCGCAGCAGCCGTCATGTCCAGGTCGAGATCGATGGCGAGATCGTTGCGGATTCGACCTGCCCGGTCATCTTGTTCGAGAGCCGGCTGCCACCGCGCTATTACCTACCGCCGCTCGACGTCCGCCAAGACTTGCTCATCGCCTCCGACACCGAGACCGCATGCCCGTACAAGGGAACGGCAAGCTACTACTCGATCGGCGACCACAAAGACATCGTGTGGTACTACCCCACGCCCCTGCCGGAGAGCCGCCCAATCCAGGGCCTCTACTGCTTCTACAACGAGAAGGTCGATCTCATCATCGATGGCGAGCGACTCGCGCGTCCGTCCACCAAGTTCAGCTAGGGGTTTCGCGGAGAGGCGACCGACCGCGAAGCACGGGTGGCTTACGCCATCTCGACATTTCTGAAAGGCGCTTAGTCGTCGCGATAGATCGTGACCGTTTGTCGGAGCGGTACGAGATCGCGCCGGTAATTGCGTTCGGTTTCGCGAATCGCTGAGCTTCTGGCCTCATCGACGTCGCCATCGTGAGCGCTACGCAACGCCTCAATCTCTCGTTCGAGCTCGGCCACGCGCTGTTCCAAGTCAAGAATGCGTTTCACGCCGACGAGGTTCATTCCTTCGGAGGTGAGTTCGGAAATTCGTTGCAGCAACAGGACATCCTCGTCGCTGTAGCGCCGTGACCCGCCCGATGTCCTCGCCGGGGTGACCAAGCCTTTGCGTTCATAGATTCGCAGCGTTTGTGGATGCATGCCACACAGTTCGGCCGCTATCGAAATGACGTATACAGCGGTTGCTTTTCTGGAGGTCTTTTTTGCCATCGCTACTACCTCGGTGCTGGTTTCTCGACCGCTTGAAGCTTCTCGATTAGTTCAAGCTCCTCGGGAGAAAGATGCGGTGGAACGTAGACGACTACATCGACCAACAGATCTCCTGTATGTGACGACGTCTTCACCCCACGGCCGCGAACGCGAAGCGTCTTGCCAGACGACGTACCGGCGGGAACTCGAACGGTCACGGTAGTGCCGTTCATCGTGGGCACTTTCACGTCAGCACCGAGCACTGCCTCGGTGTAGGTCACCGGGACCCGGACGCGCAGGTTGTTCCCGTCACGCTCAAAGACTTCGTGTGCTTCGATGCCAATGGTTACGAGCAAGTCTCCCGGCTCGCCGCCCTCCCGCGAGGGGGCACCTTTTCCTGGAACACGAATACGCTGACCGTCCTTCACTCCCGGGGGGATACGAACGTTTACTTCCATCGGCGCACTCAGCGCTTCAGAACTGAGCCGAACCGACTTGGTGACACCCTTGATGGCCTCTTCGAAGGTCAAATGCAACGACGCCTGCAGATCAAGCCCTGGCATCTGCCCAAAGCCAAACCCCGAACGCTGGGAACCGCGACCCGCTCCAAAGAGACCGCCGAGCAGGTCGGAAAGGTCGCCCAGATCCTGGGCTCCTCGTCCACCACCGGTGTTGAATCCACCTCCGCCGAACCCGCCGCCGCCGAGGCGGCGAAACTCGTCGTAACGCTTGCGACTCTTTTCATCACCGAGGACCTCATAGGCCGCAGAGATCTCTTTGAAGCGCTCTTCGGCCTTGGCGTCACCGTGGTTCGCGTCGGGATGATATTTACGAGCGAGCGTCCGGTATGCCTTCGAAAGTTCTTTGGCGGTCGCAGACTTACTCACACCGAGGGTCTTGTAGTAGTCCTTCTCCAGCCATTCGCGTTGTGCGTCCACTACTACTTCACCTCCTCGATTCGACCGAAGTCATCCTGTCGCTAACCAATAACCTTGACCATGGCAGGTCGTACAACGCGACCCTTCCACGTGTACCCGGCCCGAAAGACTTCCCCGACGACGGGGGCGTCGAAGTCGCTGTCAACTGGTGCAGGTTCGTGCATGACCGCTTCGTGTTGTTCGGGATCGAACAGTTCGTTCTCTGTCGGCGCCAACAACGCCAAGCCGTTCTTTTCGAGCTCTCCAATCAACGCGCTGCGGATCGGTAAGACCTCCGAATCGGGGTCTTGAACAATCGCGCTGTCGCAGGCATCAAGAATCGGGATGAGATCTCGAATTAGCGACGCTGATTGTGTCGCGGCCGCTTCAAGCACCCGCTTGTCAGACTGTTTGCGATAGTTCGCAAAGTCAGCCGTGATTCGTTGCGTGTCGGCCAGAAACCCATCGCGCTCAGCACGAAGCAGAGCGACCTCATCACTACTCGGCGGGCCCCCCAGCTCATCATCGCCTCCGTTGGCATCGTCGAGATCGACGTCATCGTCCTGGGCCATGGTGAGAGGAGCTCCCGCGGGCGCACCCTCAGCCTCGGCTGCGGCACGTCCACCTAGGGCTTCTTCAACGAGGTGGTCGATAGCCGATTCCTCGGAATCACTCATGCGTCATCTTCGGGATCGGTGTCATCGATGATCTCGGCATCAACAACGTCGTCGGGAGTTGGCTCTGAGAAGTCGGGGTCACCGTCGACGTTTTGCGCGGATGCCTCTTCGTAGAGTCGCTGGCTGAAGCCTTGTGAGGCAAGCATCAAGGATTCGGTTTTGTCCTTGATGTCCTCGATGTCCTCACCGGCAAGCGACGTCTTAAGGTCGGCCAACTTGGTCTCGACATCGACCTTCTCGTCGCCTTCGAACAGCTCACCTTGTTCGCGGAGTAACTTCTCGGTCTGGTAGACGAGTGAGTCGGCATTGTTGCGAGCCTCGGCTTCGGAGCGACGACGGGCGTCCTCTTCGGCATGGGCTTCAGCGTCTCTAACCATCTGGTCGATGACGTCGTTGTCGAGGGAGCTCTGACCCGTGATGGTCATCGACTGTTCCTTGTTCGTGGCGCGATCCTTCGCGGACACGTGGACGATGCCGTTGGCATCGATGTCGAAGGTGACCTCGATCTGGGGCACGCCGCGGGGAGCGGGTGGCAGATCGACGAGCTGGAACTTGCCGAGCGTCTTGTTGAAGCTGGCCATGTCGCGCTCGCCCTGAAGGACGTGGATCTCTACCGATGGCTGATTGTCGTCAGCGGTCGTGAAGACCTCGGTGCGCTTGGTCGGGATGGTGGTGTTGCGGTCGATGAGCTTGG
>CAYUKM010000144.1:4961-6561 GCA_964445255.1 uncultured Acidimicrobiales bacterium | reverse complement strand
AAGTTCGGCGACGGCGCCGGTCATTCGTGTCTGCATCTCCGGGAAACTCTCGCCGCCGGGAAATCGAAATCCGCTCGGGTAGGACTGAACGGTCTTCCATTCGGGCAGCTTGCGGAGATCCGACAGCTTCTTCCCGGTCCACTTTCCGAAGTCTGCTTCGATCAGGCCTCGGTGGGTGCGGACGCGCAACTTGCAGGCTTTGGCGATCGGTGCGGCCGTCTCCTGCGTGCGTTCCATCGGGGACGCGTAGACAGCGGTGACCCGGTTGAGCTCGGCGATTCGAGCGCCAGCGGTTTCGGCTTGACGAACGCCCTTATCGGCTAGATGAAGCCCCGGAGTTCGACCCGGCAACACCTTTCCAGTCGTTGGGGTCTGTCCATGTCGCACAAACAGTACGACCGTTGGCTTGGGCGGATCGTTTCGAGATGCCATGAACTCTCACGCTATCGTCGTGACCTTGGCCATCGCACTACAAGTCGTGAACGAAGAAATCGTGGCGTGCACCCGTTGCCCGCGCCTCGTGGACTGGACCAGAAAGGTGGCGGTCGATAAGCGAGCGTCCTACGCCGATCAGGAGTACTGGGGGCGTCCCGTAACCGGGTTTGGGGACCCGGAGGCCCGGATCGGCATCGTGGGCTTGGCGCCGGCTGCTCATGGGGCCAACCGGACCGGTCGGATGTTTACCGGCGACCGCTCTGGTGACTGGCTCTACCGAGGGCTGTTCCGCGCCGGGCTTGCGAATCAGGCTGAAGCTGTTTCAGTCGATGACGGGCTCGAACTACGAGACGCCTGGGTAACTTCTGCGGTCAAATGTGCGCCACCAGGCAACAAACCGACGGCCACTGAACAAAATACCTGTCGAGATTTTCTCACCCGAGAACTTGATGCTCTGCCCAACCTGCGGGTTCTTATCGCCCTCGGCGGGATCGGCGCATCCGCTGTCGCGCGCCACTTCGATATTCGACCTCGACCAAAGTTTGGGCACGGGGTGGAGGCCGCTATCGACGACACATTGACCCTTTTGTGCAGCTACCACGTTTCGCAACAAAACACCTTTACTGGCCGCCTCACCGAGCAGATGCTCGATGAGATCTTTGCGCGTGCGCAAGTCCTCGCCAGTCAGCGCTAGCCTGACATCTGTGAATCGACGACTCGCGCTCTTCTTTCTTGGTTTTATGATCTTCCTCGCTGCCTGTACGAGCGAAGGACTGCCCGCGGACTTTGCCGACCAAAACCGGCGAACCGAAGCACAGTTTGTCTCCGCCTGCGAGACAGCACTGGCTGAGGGCGACGCCGAGGAGTTGGACGGAACACCGGCCGAGTACTGTCAGTGCTCCTTCTTCACGCTGGCTGTCGAATTGGGGTTCGAAGAGTTCCGCGAACTGGACGAACAGCTTCGTGATGACCCAACCGGACTGTCACTCGAGGATCGACAGCTCATCGACAGCGTCTCGCTGCCGTGCTCGATCACCGAAGCCGACGTATACGGCTGAGGCCTTAGCGGGCCGGCCCGTAGACGACCTTGCCTCCACGGTCTTGTCCACCGATCAACTTCAAAACTTCGTCGTGAAGCTTGTGACAGAAGGAGCAGTGCGCCTGG
>CAYUKM010000144.1:2954-4861 GCA_964445255.1 uncultured Acidimicrobiales bacterium | reverse complement strand
CACCAGTCTGTCCGCTCATCGCTACGAACCTGAATCGTGTTTACCTGAATAGGGACGCTCAGCTACCCGTCTACTGCGCTGATTCCGCTGGATCCTGGTCCGAGGTCGCCCATGACCTCTGGGCCGAGTGCGGAGATGACCTGACGGGCCTGTTCACGGTGACGACCGACAAGGGCCCACATCTCGGCGATACGAGCTCGTTCTTGTTCGAGCGAACGCTCCTCTGCAGCGAGACGCTTCCGTACCTCATCGAGGTGGATACGTTCGGCCTCGAGGCGCTTCTTCTCTTCGCTGTTGTCGTTACGTACCGAATCGAGACGTCCGGAGTCAGCAGCGATCTCGGTCTGCTTACGATCAAATTCGAGCTGTTGTCCGTTGATGGACTCTCGTCGGTCCTCAATGATTGCCGAGAGCTTGCGGAGCTCGGCCTCTTCGCCCTTGAGGGTTTCACGGCGCATGTTGATCTCCGCGCGGAACTCATTGAGTTGAGCGAGCTCGGATTCGGAGCGGCTCTCTTCGCTTTCGAAGTCGGTCTGCTGTTTGGCGAGGTCGCCGAGCTTATCGTCGAGCACGATCCGGTCTCGCTCGTACTGCTTTGCACGCTCGTCGAGGATGTCGCTCTCTTCGTCGAGCTGACGACGCCGATCGATGAGCTGGGTCTGCTGGCGGGTGATGAATTCGTTTTGCTCGTTCAGCTGGCGGCGCTGGACGGCCAGAGCTTCACGCTGCTGATCGAGGAGGGTCTTTTCGGCGCCGAGGTGCTCGCGTTGGTCTGACACCATCTTGCGTTGGTCATCGAGGTCAACACCGACTCCGACCAGCTCCGAGCGCTCCAGCTCGATCTGGGCTCGCTGGCGTGACAGCAATGCAGCATCCAGGTCGAGCTGTTCACGCTCGGCAGAAATGTTGGCGGAGCGCTCCTTAACCTCTTGGACTTCAGCGCGGCCCTTCTCGACCATGCTTTGCATGGATTCGAGTTCGGCTCGCTGCTTCTCCACCTCGGTGATCCGGGCCTCGATCGACTTCGACTCTGTCGCGAGCTGAGCATCTTGTACTTCGAGCTTGCGAGCCTTCTCACCGAGTGCGACTTCGAAGTTCTCAAGGCTTGCCGATCGCGCCTCCAAGGCAGCTGCCGCTTCGTTTAGTGCCGACTCAACCGATTCGAGAGTTTGGCTGCGGGCCTCCAGGTCGGTCGACTGGACTTCGAGAATGCCGAGTCTCTCGAGCTCACCCTGGTGCTCTTGGAGAAGCCGCTCACGCTCCGCCTCGAATTCAGCTTCGAGTGCGGAGACCGCTTCTTTCTGACTGGCGGCGATCGTCCCAGTCTGGGCTTCGTATTCGCGCTGCTGCGCCTTCAGATTGGCTTCGTTCTGCTCAAGCTCCGCCTTTGCTTGGGCCAGGGCGCTCTGTCGTTCTGCGACATTGACCTCGTCGCCGAGCAAACGCGACACCATCGCGACGCCGTCGTTGTCTTCACCAGCTCGCTCGAGAGCGGCTGATTCGTCCCTAAGGCGCGTGCGGGCAGCCGCCAGTTCCCCCGCACGCTCTTGGACGGTTCCACGAAGGCTCTCGAGTTCTTCGATTTCGGTGGAGAGACCCGCCCGCTGCGTCTGCGCTTCGGCTCGCGCTTTTCGCAGGTTGTCGAGCTCCGCGTTTTCTTCGAGCAGCGCCTGATCAATGTTGGCCAGGTTCTCGCGTTCGGCATCAAGTTCGACGCGCCGGTTGGCGAGTTCGTCCTTTTCTTTCTGCACCTCTGCTTCGAGATCGAGGCGCTGTTCCTCTAGAGCGGATCGCTGATTCTCCAACTCAGCTGCGAGTGCTTCGTGCTGTGACTCGATCTCGACTCGTCGAGCCTCGAGTTCGCCAGCGAGTGCTTCGTGTTCCGATTCGATTTCTCGGCGTCGGCC
>CAYUKM010000144.1:0-2854 GCA_964445255.1 uncultured Acidimicrobiales bacterium | reverse complement strand
CGAGTGCTTCGTGTTCCGATTCGATTTCTCGGCGTCGGCCTTCGAGTTCGCCGACGAGTACTTCGTGTTCCGACTGGATCTCTCCGCGTCGACCCTCAAGCTGGATTACGAGTGCTTCGTGTTCCGACTGGATCTCTCCGCGTCGACCCTCTAGTTCGGCTGCGAGAGAACTGCCTTCCGACTCGATCTCTGCCCGGCGACTCCGAACTTCAGCCTCAAGGTCTTGGATGTCTTTCGCGTCAGCGGCGATGGTCTCGGCCCGCGCCTCCAGGGCGTCGCGATCGGCAATGAGGAGTTCCCGGCGCTGCACGAGTTCGGTAGCTTCGGCGTCGATCTGGTTGCGTTCTGCATCGAGCTCTGACCTGAGGCGTCCGAGTTCTTCACGTTCGACTTGAACGGCTCGATCCAGGGCCTCTTTGCGGGCCTCAGCCTCAGCCACGAGTGCTGTGCGGCTGAGCGTCGCACTCTCGCGTTCGATAGAGATCCGTCGCTCGTTGACTTCGTTCTCCGCCTCGGCAAGTTTTGCGCGGTAGTCGTCTACCTCGGAGCGGCGATTTTCAACTTCGGACGCAAGTTGGTTGAGCTGGTCACGAGCTTCTTCGATACGAGCGAGCTCCGAGCGCTGGTCCTGCTGGGTGCGCTCGATCTGTTCCCGCAGCTTTGCAAGCTGCTGTTGGCGCGCGAGGAGGAGCTCTTCTTCCGCGTCAAGCGACGCCGAAGAACGTTCGAGGCGAAGCCGGCGAAGGTCGCCCGCGGGGTCGCTCTCGCTGGTTCCTAGATCGTCGGTGTTGTCGTCAGCCATGGGTGCTCGTTATGGGGTGTTGCTTGAGCATAGGGGAGAATAAGCTTTCTAAACGTATTCCGGGGAGGCAGTTTTCCTATGACTCAACTCGCGGGAATCCAGAACTTGCAGTCTCTAATCGGCGCCTTTGCATCAAAGGCTTAGGACTCTGGTGAAGAGCCCGCATCGGCCGAGGCCGTACCGTCACTTTCTGGGACATTTTCAGCATCTTTCTCACCTCTTGTAAGGTCGATAACCTTCGCATCTCCTCGTGGTGCAGCGCTGTGCGAGAGCTCAAGCGTGCGGGCTAGATTCTCGCTTGATGAGCGGTGCTCGTCAACGACGCGCCACATCGCATCGATACGCGCCCGCTCCTCGGCAACCTCACGGCGTTTGTCGATCAAGCCGTCGCGGTCTGCAGCGAGTCGCTCGTGCTCCTCGGCGATCTTGTCCGCCTCAAGTTGTTGGTGGATTCGCTGGGTTTCTAGGTCTTGCGCGGTGGCCTCGACCTTGCCTCGGATATCGCTCAACCGTTGCTCGTCGTGGGTTAGACGATCAGTTTGCTCTCGGATGACCCTGGCGCGTGACTCCATGTCGCCAATTTGGCTTGCCGTGAGGGCCCGGCGCTGACGAGCACGATGCTTCTCGGCATCGAGTTCGGTCGCTTCTTGTTGGAGGAGTTCTTGCTGCTCCTCCAGTTCGGCGCGGCGAGAGTGAATCTCCGTCTCGGCCTGCTCCAGTTGTGATCGGTCGGCGCCGAGGAGGTTGCGTCGCTGAGCAAGTCGGTCCGCGTCCGCTTGCAGAAGCATCTCGTCGGAGCGGATCTGGTCGCGGCGGGCTCGCAGCGTCAACTCGCTTTCATCGAGTCGAGCACGGTGACTCACGAGACTGGCGCGTTGGTTCGCAAGGTCCTCTCGTTCTTGTGTGAGAAGACGGTGCTCATCCTCAAGACGTTCCGTTGTCGACTCAACCTGTTCGCTAAGGCCAGCCAGCTCGGCACGTTCGTTTGCGAGTTCATCACGGCGACGTTCGAGAAGAAGGAATTCCGCATCGATGTCAGCGCGATCGGTTTCGAGTTGGGTGAGGAGCTTCTCGGCCTGGTCGAGGCGAGAGCGCTCGCGTTCGAGGGCCCCGAGGCGCTCCAGGACCGCAGCCCGATCCACTTGGTAGGCAGCATTTCGCGCTTCGATTGCCTCCTCGCGTTGCGAGAGTTCTACGACGCGTTGATCGAGCAGCTCACTCGTGTGAAGGATCTCCGCGTCGAGCGCATCCAGTTCTCGCTGCGCTTGGGCCTGCTCAAGTCGCCGTTGGCTGAGCGCTTCTTCGCGGCTGTCGAGGTGGCCTGCCAGCCGGTCGAGGTCCGAAGCACGAACGCTCACTTGGCGATGTTGTTCTTCGAGGGCTGCCAATCGATCCTCAAGACGACGTTCTTCGTCATCGAGGGTCTCGCTGAGGGAAACGAGTTCGGTGTGTCGAGCCTTCAGAATCTCCGTGCGTTCGAGGATCACCGCGTCTTGGCGATCGAGGTGTTCGGCCTGCTCGCGAATTCCTACGGCGCGCCCGGCGATTACCTTCTGTTGGTCGTCGAGGTCGCGCTCGTCGAGTTGGATCTGTGCCAAGCGACGCTTGTGCTCCTCTTGGCGTGAGTTGAGTTCCGCGCGACTCGTCTCCAGGGCGGCTCGCTTGCTGTCGAGATCCGCGAGTTGTAAGTCGAGTTCGACAGCCTCGGCCTCACGGATTCGCAACTCCTCCAAACGGAGCTCCGTCTCATCGGTCTTCGAACGAATCTTCTGACCGAGCTCATCGAGCTGAGCTTGTCTTGCGGCGAGGTTAGCTTCTCGCTCGTTTTGTTGGTTGAGGTCATGACGACGAGCGTTGAGTTCGTCTTCGAGATGATCCAGCTCCTCGGACTGATTGGCGAGCACGGCACGTTCAGCTTCGATGTCGTCACGCTCGACGATCATGTCGGCTCGAGCGCCCTCGAGTTGGTCGGACTCGGCGGCAAGGCGCAAGCGAGCGCGTTCGATCTCCTCTGCGCGTTCATCCAGCCCAACGGCTTCCGCGTCGAGTTCC
>CAYUKM010000143.1:0-6731 GCA_964445255.1 uncultured Acidimicrobiales bacterium | reverse complement strand
CGGCTCGTTCCAGCCAATCCACAAGTGGCCCCACGCTGGCATGACGTCGAGCTGTTCGGTTTCCATGGCTGCCGGTAGGACGACGTCGGCGTAACGAGCCGTGTCGGTCATGAACTGCTCAGAGACGACCGTGAAGAGGTCCTCACGCTCTAATCCTCGACGAATCGTCGCCGAATCAGGCATCGACAACACGGGGTTGCCATTCCACATCATGAGTGCGTGAACCGGGTCGTCAAGCGCGGTGAGGCTATGGCCGAGTCGAGGTTGGTCGAGCATCCTCGTGGCGCCCCCCTCTGGAGCCACGACTCTTGCGAGCGCTCCTACGGCATCGGGGTCAACGTCGCTTGCCTCTGCCCATGAGCCGACGCTTCGGGCGAATCCGCCACCGAGCACTCGGTGCGAACCGGTGAGCAGCGGGATCATCGACAGCAGCCGATACATGACCGGTCCGCTGAAGTGGTGCTCAATACCGATGAGTGCGCGAAGCATCGTCTTGGGGGTCTCGCCGACCGAACGGGCCAACGACCGAATGACGTCGGCCCCTACCCCGCATAACGGCGCAGCCCATTCGGGAGTGTGTCCGGCGACGTGAGCCGCGAATTTATCAAAGCCCGTTGTGTACGAGTCGATGTAGTCCTCGTCGAGGAAGTCTTCGGCGATCAACACTTGCGCGATCGCCAGCAGCATGGCGACGTCGGTGCCAGGCAACGGCTGGATAACCAGATCCGCCTTATCCGCGGTGATCGTGCGAATCGGGTCGATGACCACGACACGGGCGCCGCGAGCTTGGGCAGCTTCAACAACCGGCCAGTAGTGACGGTTCGTCAGCCGGGTATTGGTGCCCCACAAGATGATTTGGTCTGAGTGCTCGGCCTGCATCGGGTCCGAGCCCAGGCCAGCGCCATATACCGATGCCATGCCGTAGCCAGACGCCATGCCGCAGACGTTGCCCCCCATACGAGACGCTCCCAGCTTTGCGAACAGTGCTTTGCTCGTTGCGTCCTTTTGAATGAGGCCCTGAGTGCCCGCAGACCACCATGGAAGGATCGCCTCTCCTCCATAGGTATCTCGCACTCGCGAGACCTCGTTAACTATCAACTCCAGAGCCTCATCCCACGTTGCCTCACGGAACTCGCCAGCCCCTTTGGCTCCCGTACGGATCAGTGGGGTGAGCAGTCGATCGTCGTGGTTCACCCGTCCAACAAACTTGTTCACCTTCGGGCACAATTCGCCTTTGGAGAACGGATGGTTCGGGTTGCCCTTCACCTTGGTGAGCACACCGTCGACCGCAGTCGCGACCCAACCGCAACTGTCGGGGCAATCGTGATGACACGTTCCGAGCACTTCGATCGTTCTCATAGCTCAACTCTAGAGGACGCAGAGATCTGTGGTTACTGAGCGGGCTACAGACCGACCGGCTAGATGTCGATCGGGTCAACCTCTACCCGCAGCCGCTCTGCGGGCCGCTCGGCTCGATGCAATGCGTCGAGGAGCATCTGATGATCCGTTGCGCTCACCCGCCAACGGTCGCCCATCGCTCGCAGCTCAACGCCGTCGTTCAATGTCTCAGTGGTCGCCCGCAACGACTCGATGAACGCTTCGGCACCGGCCCCAGAAACGAGCGCCCACGCGCCATAGGGAGGCTGGTGCAACAGTTGTCGAACATCTCGTTGCGCTTCGGCCACCCGGCTTGGATCGGCGTGAACGGCGGCTTGAACCACAACGTCATCAGGGCGACGTGTTTGCACGATGACCCGTCCACCAGCGCGGCTGTCCCCCACCCGACGCGCTGCCAGGGCTAGGAGGCTGAACGCATTTTCAGGCGCACGGGAGCGCGGCTGAGCCAGCTCTTGATCGAAGTCCAAGAACACCACCGACGTCGCCGCTTCGATTCGATACAGCAATGCCTCGGTCCCGATGAAGAGGTCGTCGCTAATGAGTTCCTTCTCCTCGGTCTCCGCAGTGACCTCTACCACCGGTCGCTTCGCGAGTGCGGCGAGCTCTTCGGCCACCCGAGAAATGCCCGGCCGAATGAGCTTCATCTTCGTGGTGCCACAGTTGCTGCACACGACGGGCCTCTCGGTGCCACACGACCTGCAGATCAGCACATCTTCGGGCTGGTGAACCGCAGCACCACACTGCTCACAATCAGCGAGCGAATCACATCGGGAGCAGGCGAGCATCTGCGCTCGACCCTTTCGGTTGAGGATGCATGCCACGGGGCCGTCGGCACGCACCGCATCGACCAGTTCGACTGACAACAACCCTGGTGTCTCCGAGCGTCGCATGTCGACTACTTGGACATGCGGCCAGCCGTTGCGTTGAGCGGAACGCTCCGGCGTGAGGCGGCGCTCGGCAACGACGAGCGCCTCTAGCGACGGCGACGGGCTTGTGAGGATGCAGGGGACGCCTAACCGGCGGGACCGCTCGATGACGACGTCTCGAGCGTTCCAAGCGGGCGTTCGTTCCTCTTTATACGCCGCATCATGTTCATCAACCACCACGACCGAGGAGATCTCCGGCAGCGAGGCGAAGGCCGCCAGGCGCGTCCCCACAACGACGGTTCCTGACGCAGCCCGCGACCACTGCTCCGGGTATTCAGCGATGTGTACTCCCACGTCCTTCAAACCAGCGGCGATATGGCGGCGATCAGCGATTGTAGGAGCGAGGACCAACGCGTTGCCGCGAGTCGCTGCGGCCGCAGCGATCGCAACACCACGATCGGCCGGAGCGGTTTCGACGAGAGTGATTCCATCGTGTTCGAACAGCGAGCCATACCCATCATCGCTGGTCGCTTCCGGCCCGCTGCGCGCGGTCGACTTGTCAGGTATTGCGGAGACCATCTTCGACGGCGATGCCGCCCGCAAAAAATGCACCGGACGGCCGTACCAGCGATGCGCAGCCCATTGCGCAAGTTCCACGATCTCAGCAGACGGCCCGACACTCGACCATTTGCGAAGCGGAGCGATCTCCATTGTTGGGTCGTGCCCGACGTCGACCTCTGTCACCCAACCAGCGGTTCGCCGCCCAGCGAAATCCACTCGGACAAGCGAACCAACATCGACCTTCTCAGCCCGGCCGTCGCTCTCCCACTCCACGGGAACCTCGTAGGTGAACGACTGAGTGATCGCGGTGATATCGGGCTGAACCTGCACTAGGCGCCCCTCGGGGCGCGCGGCGAGCGGCTTGTCCGGTTGTACCGGCTCTATTGATTCGAAGCCTGGAAGTGTGTCAGCCCTCTCGCCCATCGCAAAGGCACGTTACCGCCCCGCTCTGACAGTCCAGGATTTGTACGTAATTTGCGACCTATGCGGTCAGTTTTTACGTACAAATCTTTTAGAGGCCGAGGGCGCTCTTGAGGTCGGCGGCGCGATCGGTGTTCTCCCATGTGAAGCCATCACCGGTGCGACCGAAGTGGCCATAGGCAGCGGTGGGCTTGAACACGGGGCGACGTAGGTCGAGGTCACGAAGGATCGCGGCTGGACGGAGGTCGAAGATCTCGTTCACAGCGGACACGATTTTGTCGGGATCGGCAGTCTCGGTTCCGAAGGTCTCCACAAGCACCGACATCGGGCGGGCCATACCAATCGCGTAAGCAACCTGCACCTCACATCGCTTTGCTGCACCGGAAGCTACGACGTTCTTTGCTACCCAACGGGTGGCGTACGCAGCCGAGCGGTCAACCTTCGATGGATCCTTCCCCGAGAAGGCGCCACCACCGTGACGACCCATGCCGCCGTAGGTGTCCACAATGATCTTGCGGCCCGTGAGGCCAGCGTCACCTACTGGACCACCGATAACGAAGCGGCCGGTGGGGTTGACGTGAACCTCGTAGTCATCGTCGGCGAACTGTTCCGGGATAACGGGCTTAATGACGTTCTCGATCAGGTCAGGACGGATCATCGAATCGCGGTCGATGCCATCGTTGTGCTGCGTCGACACCAATACGGTCGACAGGCGCACCGGAACACCATCTTCGTAGTCGAAGGTGACCTGGGTCTTGCCGTCCGGACGAAGGTAAGGAACCGTGCCGGTCTTGCGAACTTCGGCGAGCTTCTCAGCCATGCGATGTGCGACGTGAATTGGCATTGGCATCAACACGTCGGTCTCGTCCGATGCGTAGCCGAACATCATGCCCTGGTCGCCAGCGCCTTGCTTGTCGAGGTCGTCTTCCGCGCTGCCACCTCGGGTTTCCTCAGAGTCGTCTACACCCTGAGCAATGTCGACGGACTGCTCATCGATCGACACCATGACGCCACAGGTGTTGCCGTCGAACCCGAACGACTCGCGGTCGTATCCGATGCCGTTGATCGTCTCTCGGACGACAGCTGGGATATCGACGTAGGCCTTCGTGGTGATTTCGCCAGCGACCATGGCCAAACCGGTGGTCACCAGCGTTTCGCAGGCGACACGGCTCATTGGGTCTTGTTCAAGCAGCGCGTCGAGGATGGAATCCGAAATCTGATCGGCCATCTTGTCGGGATGGCCCTCAGTGACGGATTCGGACGTGAAGCTGTAGTTTTTGGGCACGGAAAACTCCTCAGTTCGGCCGAGACTTTAGCGGAATGTTTGCGATCTACGGGTTGGCTTCAAAAACCTTGACGACAGCATCGAATATCGCATCTGCGATAGCCCGTTTCGAGTCCAGTGGTACCTCAAGTTGGTCACCAGTGCCAAACAGAATCGCTACTTCGTTGGTGTCATAGCCGAATCCGGCCCCGGGTGCGGACACATCATTGGCAACAATGAGGTCCAAGTTCTTGCGTTCGAGCTTGCCGCGAGCGTTGTCCAAAACGTTCTCGGTCTCGGCTGCAAACCCGACGAGCACCTGACCTTCTGGCTTCGTCTCCCCTAATTCAACGAGGAAATCGTGAGTCTTCTCGAGCTCGATCTCTGGGACGGATCCCTTGTCCTTCTTGAGCTTCTCGCTCGCTGGGTCAGCCGGGCGAAAGTCTGCGACGGCGGCTGCCATCACGATGACATCGGCGTCACGAACTTTCATCACGGCATCTTGCATCTCTGCTGCGGTCTGGACCCCAACGACCGACACACCAGCGGCGATGTCGCGATCGGCCGTCGAGATCAGCGTTACGTCCGCACCGCGCGCCCACGCGGCCTCGGCCAACGCGTAACCCTGTTTGCCGGTGGAGCGATTCGAAATAACGCGAACGGGGTCGATTGGCTCCTGCGTGCCACCCGCGGTGATAACGACGTGTTTGCCGGTCAGATCTCCGCCGCTCAGAACTCGCTCGGCATGAGCGACGATCGTCGAGGGTGCAGCTAGGCGGCCGTGTCCGATATCGCCGCCGGCAAGACGCCCTGATTCCGGGTCGACGATATGCACGCCCCGCTCGCGCAGAACGATCAAGTTGTCTTGCACCGCTGGGTGTTCCCACATCTCGGTATGCATGGCTGGAGCCACGAGCACAGGAGCCCTTGTGGCGATCAGTGTTGCCGTCAGCAGGTCGTCGGAGCGACCGATGCGATAGTCGGCCAACAGACGCGCCGTGGCAGGAGCTACGACGATGAGGTCTGCTGACTGCCCCAGTGTGGTGTGGGGAATTGGGCTGGTCTCATCCCAGAGGCTTTGCTGCACCTTTTCCGACGCCAACGCATCAAAGGTGGTCTTCCCGACGAAGTGTTCGGCACCCTCGGTGAGGACCGGCACCACGTGGGCGCCAGCGTCCACTAGGCGACGGCAGACCTCTACGGCCTTGTACGCGGCAATTCCACCGGTAACACCGAGAACGACGCGAGCGTTCTCGAGGGAAGACATGTTGCGAGTCTCTACGAAGCGTCGCCGGATTCGGCTTCCATCGCTGCCAGATCAGCAGCTGCCTGAGCCTCAGCGAGAGCCTCTGCCTCGAAATCGCGTTCCACCGCTTCGATCTTGTCCGCTGCGATCTCTTCGAAGGCGATCGTCAGTGGCTTACGCGCTGCTGACGTGACCTGTGGCGGGATACTCGAGCCGAGCCCCTCACCGAGCTGACCAAAGTACGCATTGATCTGGCGGGCACGCTTAGCGCCGAGGGTGACCAGACCGAACTTCGAGTCGGTGGCCTGCAGCAGGGTTTCGACCTGCGGGTTGATCATCGATACTTCTTCAGACATGGCGCTCTCCCGTGGGCATAGCTCAGAGCCAGCGGTTCATGGTATCAGCAGTGTCTGCAACTAGCGGCGATCACTCGTCTTCTGTTGACGAACGGTATTGCTCGATCAGGCTCAGAATCTCGGTGGCACAGCCAGCGACGTCAGTGTTGACGACGTGACGGTACGGGAGGTGGCTCGCCAGTTCTCGTTCACGCTCGCCGCCAGCTATTCGTTCCTCGACCTTGTGTAGCTCGTCGCCGCGGCCGATCATGCGCTGTCGTTGCTCTTCGACCGATGGCGTGTCGATAAATATGAACAAGGCGTCATGGCCATTCTCGTGGATCTGGTTCGCCCCGTTTACGTCGATCTCAAGGATGAGGTCGCTCGCGTCGCCTGCTTCGGGAACCGGTGATCCGTAGTAGTTGCCGAAGTGATGGTCGTACTCAAGGAAAGCCCCAACCTCGATCGCCGCTTCGAACTCTTCGTGGCTGACGAAGTTGTAGGCATCGTCGGCCTCGCCAGGACGTTGGTCTCGGGTTGTCCACGAACGGGAGATCCGCAAACGCTCATCGAGCGTCACCAGTTCAGCGACGACGGTTCCCTTCCCTACTCCCCCAGGACCGGAGATCACGATGATGTGT
>CAYUKM010000142.1:0-6732 GCA_964445255.1 uncultured Acidimicrobiales bacterium | reverse complement strand
GCTCCAGCCCCTGAAGCTCCCGCCCCTGAGGCTGAGGCTCCGGCTCCTGAGGCTCCTGCTCCTGTGGCTCCTGCCCCAGATGTTGTCGATGCCGATGTCGAATCGGTAACCATTGGCGCTCCGGCCGCTGACGAGCCTGCACCTGAAGCTGCAGCTCCTGCTGCCGATACCGACGCAGCACCTGCTGGCGAGGCTGTGGCGGTCCAGGTCGAGGGCATCAACGATGCGGCTGAGCCAGCTCAGGCCGATGGCAACGAAGCAATCGGTGTTGCTGCGGCTCAAGCCGATGCCGGACCTCAGCTCGCACTGACCGGTGCCTCCGAAGTGTGGAAGCTCTTCGTGATGATGGCTATCAGCTTGATCGCTGCCGGTGTCCTGTGCATGCGCTGGGGACGTCTGATCTAGCTTCTCTCTCCGATAGTGGTTGCGACTCCCTTCGCTCCGCCCGCCTGGGTAGGGCGAAGGGAGTCTGCGTTTTGACTACGACCCGGACGCCGGGACTTGCTAGTTACACAGTGAGCGGTGCAGCACGACGTCGCGGTCGATCGGTGCCTGACCGCTGGCACAGCTCCATTCGTTTATGACGAGGTTGAGGGCTGTCGAGTTGGGGTCGGGTTCTGCGTCCGGGTCGAGTTGGGTGCGAGCGGACCGGCACGGGTGCCACGACGCTAAGGATTACCCCAATTTGAGTCGGCGACCGAACAACGTCCCCGAAACGGCCGATGGATCACGGACCGATGTCAAGTAGGGCCGTTCACGATGAGATCCGAGCGAAAATCCGTTTCGTCTGCGATCGTCGTCTGGGCTGTTTTCGTGGCTCTCGCCCTAGCGTTCTCCGCATCGCTAGCTCAAGCTCAGGACGACGATCCCGAGCAGGTACTGACGCTCGAGGAGTTGCAGGAACAGCGAGAAGTCCTTGCGTTCGAAACCGCCGAGGCAGCTGCTTCGATCGATGTTTCCGAAGCGACCATCGACGAAGTCGAACAGGCTTTAGATGAGCTGGCAGCACTTACCGAACTGCAACAGATCAGGCTTGAAGACGCCACACGCAGCTACAACTCGGCGATCGCCCAGGTCACCCAGGCCGAAGCGGACCGCGGTGAGATCGTCGAGAGCATCAAGGTGACGCGGGAGCTGGTGTCAGACCTGGCCTTGGCTGCGTTCACGGGCGAGGTCGGCGTCAACGATGGCGAATTGGCCTTATCAGTCGACCTCAATGACGCCGTCCGCTTCATTCACCTGCTGAACGAACAAACCGGAGACCTCGCAGACTCCTTGGACCGGTTGCGGGCGTTGGAAATCGAGGCTGAGAAGCTCCTTGTTCAACGAGACAAAGCGTCACAGCTGGCAGAGGAGAGCCTTGCGGAGATGGAGAACCGGTCCGCTGCATTGACGGCATCGATCGCTGAACAGCAAGCCTTGTTGGAGTTGGCCGAGGCACGACTTAGCTCGGAACGTATTGAGGCCGATGCGCTGGCCGCGCAAACCGTGGAACTGGACCTCGCTATCGAGGATTTGGAGAGGCGCCTGGCCGAGGCGGTCCAGGGGATTGGATCGCCGGCGCCGGTAAACCGAGCGGACATCGTTCTGCTGTCCTTTTTCGAAGGCGATGGTACGTCGCCAATCTTCGAGATTCAGGTGCACAAAGACATCGAAGAACAAACACGCGGGCTCTACGAAGTCGCTTTCTCCCAAGGCATCAACCTCGGTGGGTGGGGCTACCGCACGACCGATCGCCAGATCCTCTTGCGCGAGGCCCATTGCGGTAGTTCGAGCTATGACATTTGGTTACGGCCCGCAAGCGAGTGTTCACCTCCAACTGCTCGACCCGGCTTTTCCAAGCACGAACAGGGTCGAGCGATCGACTTTCAGTGGAACGGTGGAAGTATCGGATCTCGTTCTAGTGCTCCGTTCCAATGGCTCGCAGCGAACGCGCCACAGTTTGGGTTCGTGAACCTGCCGTCTGAGCCTTGGCACTGGAGCGACGGTACCGCAAACACGTTCGATCCAAACGTGCCCATACCTGAAATCCCCGACGACGCGATTGCCGAAGCCGAACCCGACGCCGAGACAGCGGAACTTCTGAGCGAGCTCGCCGAATTGGACGAGGGGCTAGAAGAGACCGAAGAAGAGACGGACGAGGCGGCCGACGAGGTCGTGACTCTGGCGGAAACCCAAGTTCGCGACGGAGGAGGCGTTGCGAACACTTCGGACGGACCCGCGACACCTGCCGAACGAGCGGCACCTGTCGAACGAGCGGCGCCCGTCGAACCCGCTGCACCTGTCGAACGAGCCGCACCCGGGGAACCCGATGCGCCTGTCGAACGAGCGGCGCCCGTCGAACCCGACGAGCGTGATTTTGAGGAGCCGGACGCTTCGGAAGTCCCCGTCGCCGACGAGTAGCTCCAACTGAACATCTGAGCCGGTCATGGGTTGAATGACCCTAGAGCGCCGATCTTCGATGTTTGCGCGAGGATGCTCCTAGGCAACAAGGAGAAAGTGATGGCTGAACACATCGAGGGCGAGGGGATTCAGGACGACCCGTGATACTTGACCACACCACCGGGAAAGTCGAATTTCGAATACATCGACGTTGAACGGACCGAACGCGAGTAGGTCGAAGATCTTGACGCAGCGCTAGCGTCGGCCCATGTTCGCAAAGTTGATCGGTCTTCCCTTTGATGGAGCCTCGTCGTTTCTTCAGGGTCCGGCGAAGGCTCCCGAGGCTGTGCGGCGGGTGCTGCACGCAGGATCTGCCAACTATTTCAGCGAACTCGGAGTCGAGGTTCGCCCGTCGGTCGATGGGGGACCGGGGTGGGTCGATCTTGGCGATGTCGACCTTGCGCCTGATGCGTCGACCGCTCATGGCCAGATCGTGCAGGCGATCTCCGACGCAACCGCCGATGGCTCCGCGGTGTTAGCGATCGGCGGTGACCACTTCGTTACATGGCCAATCGTCGAGGCGCTGTCGGCGCGCCACGAGAGCATCAGCATCGTCCACATCGATGCGCACCCAGATCTCTACGACGAACTCGACGGTGACCGGTTCAGTCATGCATGTCCGTTCGCCCGAATTATGGAAGCCGGGCTCGCGACCCGCCTGGTGCAGTACGGCATCCGCACGGCCACTACCCATCAGCGCGAGCAGGTCGAACGGTTCGGAGTGGAGATGCACGAGATCCACACCTGGGATGGAACGCTCGCTCAACTCGACGGGCCCGTCTACCTCACGATCGATGTCGACGGTCTAGATCCTGCGTTCGCTCCAGGGGTGAGCCACCACGAACCCGGAGGGCTAACGATGCGACAGGTCCTCGGCATCATTCATGAGCTTGCTGCGCAGGTTGGGGAGAAAGACGGGGTGCGGCTGATTGGAGCCGACATCGTCGAGATCAATCCCGAACGCGACATTCACGACATGACCGCAATGGTCGGGGCGAAGCTGGTTCGTGAGGTGCTGGGGATTCTCGCTACGTAGCCAGCTAGCCGAGGACCAAGTCGTCAAACGCGTCGAAGTTGAAATTTTCGGGATCTTTTTGGAACCCCTCTGCCGTCGGTGGCGTTAGTGGTCAACCAGATGGAAAAGGGAGAAGATCATGAAGACTTCGAATCGAATAGGAACAGGGCGCGCGGCGCTGCTGGCATTACTTGTGTTGGGGCTATTTGCAACCGCCTTGCAGGCGTCGCCGGCAGGTGCCCAAACGCCGACATGTGAATCTGCGACGACAGACCCCGACGGCGATGGTTGGGGTTTTGAGAATGGTCGGAGTTGTCGGGTTCCGACGGGTTCTGAGAGTTCTGGGGCTAGCAACGGTTCGTCGAGTGGCACGCCGACGTGTGCGTCTGCGGCGACGGATCCCGACGGCGATGGTTGGGGTTATGAGAATGGTCGGAGTTGTCGGGTTCCGACGGGTTCTGAGAGTTCTGAGAGTTCTGGAAACTCTGGGGCTAGCAATGGTTCGTCGAGTGGCACGCCGACGTGTGCGTCTGCGGCGACGGACCCCGACGGTGACGGTTGGGGTTATGAGAACGGTCGGAGTTGTCGGGTTTCGGTTGCCAATAACGCTCCTCAGCAGTCGGACCTTGTGCAGGCCATCCAAGCGACGTTGAACAGCATCACCAATGTCACTCCATGGATTCCAGCGGGGTCGACATGCTCATCGCTGCCCAGCTTCCAAAACGGGTGCGACGTGTCCGGCGGAGAATGGACGAGTGCATTTGCCGATTTCGCTAACCAGAACGGAATCTCGCGCTCGGCCAACGTCGGAGCTCAAGTTCAGTACTTCCCAAGCGGTTCTCAACCGCTTGAGAACGTCATCTACATCGTGGGGCCCTATCTAAGCGCGACTGACGAAGCCAACGACGACGACAACGTCAGTGACGAACGGGAAACGGTTCGGGGGATCGTGCCAGAGCTTTCCGCCGTCGAAAGTCACCTCGCCACCCTCAATGTCTCGGTCGTGTACATCGGCTTCGGTAACCTCGAGGACAGCGAGCAAGGCGTCGAACAACGGGTCAAAGCAGTGAAGGACTCCGTTCGAGCCTTTGAGACCCGACGTGAAGCAACGCTTCGTCATGAACCCGAGGCAACGGCTCTCATTGGCCTCAGCATTGGAGGCGTAGCGGCGAAGATCGCACTCGTTGAGCTTGAAGATGACGGCTTTGACCATGGCGTCGATACCTACATCTCTTTCGACTCGCCGCACTTCGGTGCCTACGCCCCACCGGGACTGCAGCACCTTCCGGTCTTCTTAGAGGGTGCGTTTGGGTGGGCTGACGGCAACTTCCCGTTCTTCATTGACGATTTCGAGGATGCCCAGAGGGACGCGAGGGGCGTGTCGAACCTGCTGCTGCGAAGTCCTCTCGCGCAGGACACGCTTCTGGTCAATGCTGCCTACGATTACGGTTCTCCGAACTTCAGCTACCTCCGCGATCGTTACCGAGACCTTCCGAGCAGTCGCAATGTTGCTATCGCCAGCGGTTCGATCACGGGTCAGGGTCCGAACCTTGGTGATCGCTATTTCTCGGTTGACACCGGAGATGCCACAGCGATCGACGTCCGGCTTGAAATTGACGCAAAGATTCCAAGGGTTGGAGACAATGCCGGTTTCTACGGAAAGCTGAGTCACAAGGCATTTGTTTTGGATGGCTGGATTCCGGAGTACAAGACGATCTACTTTGAGAGAAACCCGCGATTCGACGACTTCTTGATCAACGAGTTTGAGCATGCTCCATGCGCTCACAGCACGGCTCTTGTGGATGATGTCGTAGCTCAGTTGAACGTTCAACTCAATAAGACCTGGAGCGGCGTGAACATTCGGCCGATCGAACGTCGGGCATGTTTCATCCCGACCTTCAGTGCGATCATTGGGGAAACCAGCGCAAACGGAACCCCTGTTGGTGCAACAGCCTTTGACCTCGTCATTGGTGATGCGACGAACAAGCAACACCTGCACATGTCGGAAGAAATGGTGCACCAGCTCACCTCCGAGCTCGACGCAGTGTTTCGCTAAGCACTAGACCTCGAGCCCTCGACCTCCCAATCTCCGGGGAGGTCGAGGGCTCCTTCGCGCTTGGGGTAATCGACTGGGCGAATATCTTTTTCGGCTGGCAGTCTTGTCTCGGGTTCGTATCACTCGATAGCCGGGCGCCGACATGGCCGAGCCCTATGCGGTGGCTTGGTTATTGCCGGCCTCGTCGATGTCAACGTCGGTGTCGTTGAACCACTGTCCTCCGTCGGCCAGGTAGCGGAAGCACACGACCTCGCCATCGCCGACTTCTACCGACCCGCTGCGCGTGCCGTTGCTGCGTTTCTTCAAAGGGGTTGCCATCGGGTCCCAATTGTTGAAGTCTCCCACCACTGAAGTCGCCGTTGGGGCCTCCTCAAGTGAGAGCACGAAGGTCACCTTGACGGTGCCGTCTTTGGATTTCTCTCGTTTGATCACACTGCACGATATTCCAAATACGAGTTGCTATGCATCCGCATTCGCAATGGCGGCGCGGACAGCTGGACGTCCGCTGCTGGTGAATGTCCTGAATTTTGCTCTGAACGGATACAGAAGGATCTCGCTGTCGCTGAACCGATACGGGACTAGGTCGATAGCTTTAGGCCCAAGCACTAGCGTCCTAACAACGGCGCGCATCGCAAGGGGGTATCGGCGTGAAGGCACTCAAGTTGTTGCTGGCGGTCGTTCTTTGCATTGTGGCGCTCGCTCCCAGCGGCGTGGCCGCAGAACAGCAAAGCTCCGTGGAGTTTGAACCGGCCGAGAGCCCAGACGATACGTGCGACCTGCGGATCAACTTTGGCGGTCCCTTTGAGGTCACTGTCGACGGTGGAGAGAGCGCATTCTTTCCAGATGGATCTGTGGTCCCGGTGCCCCAGGGT
This sequence comes from uncultured Acidimicrobiales bacterium, assembly GCA_964445255.1. GTDB lineage: Bacteria > Actinomycetota > Acidimicrobiia > Acidimicrobiales > SHLQ01 > SHLQ01. Next base: position 347 of record CAYUKM010000142.1, on the reverse strand, counting down.
TCATCGGTCTTCTACCTGCCACAAGAACGCACCTTTGGTAGCACGGCAATCGGCCCCCTCGAGATGTGTGAGACATTCGTGCCAGCGCCCGGATCGTCCAGCGGCATCGGCGCCCCACTCATTGCGGGTGCGGTTGTCGTCGGACTTGTCGTTCTTGGAGCGGTCTGGTGGTTTCCTCGTCAGAGCAAGCGCTCAGCAAACGAGTAGGCGGCGCCGTCTTGGTGAATCTCGGGCTCATGGCGGTGGTACTCGTGCTCGCTGCAGCATTCCTCTGGCGGTTCGCGTCTGGCGAGAAGTCACCGACTGCAACAACGACGCCAAGGCAGCGGCAACGAAGCGCACACGAG
>CAYUKM010000141.1:0-6737 GCA_964445255.1 uncultured Acidimicrobiales bacterium | reverse complement strand
AGATTTGTACGTAATTTCAGACCTATACGGTCAGTTTTTACGTACAAATCTTTTAGTCGCCGGGAGGGAGGACGAGATAGCTCTCTTCTTCGGGGAGTACCAGGTTGAACTCCTCGCGTGCGACCCGTTCGATCTCGGCATCGCTTTCTAGGCGCACGATCTGGGCTTCGAGTTCTTGGTTCTCGGCTTGAAGCTCGGCGAGTTCGACCTCGGCGTCTTCAAGCTGTTGACGTTGGTCAACGTAGCTTCCGGTTGGGAAAACACCGAAGATGAAGACCGCGAGGATGACCAGCCCGAGCAGGGCTTTCCCGGCGAACCCGGCGAGCATACGCAGGATCGGGCGCGGTTCGTGTTCCACCCGCTCGGCCTTGGTCGGACGCTTCGCACGAACCGAGCGAACCGGTTCTCGGGCAGGACGATGACGGGGGCCAGGCCTCGAACGGCGCGGTGAAGCAGCGTCCCGAGGACCCCGCACCCGCGCCCCGTTGGTCGAACGGGTAGCCATTAACAGGCGAGCGCCGACTTACCGGGGTATGCAGCGGCTTCGCCGAGGTCAGCCTCGATGCGCAGGAGTTGGTTGTACTTGGCAACACGATCCGAACGGGCTGGAGCGCCGGTCTTGATCTGGCCGCTGTTCACGGCGACGGCGAGGTCGGCGATGGTTGCGTCTTCGGTTTCACCGGAACGGTGCGACATTACCGAGGTGAAGCTGTTGGCCGTAGCCAACCCGACCGCATCGAGGGTCTCGGTGAGCGAGCCGATCTGGTTCACTTTCACGAGAATCGAGTTCGCAACGCCAGCGTCGATACCGCGCTGGAGACGCTCGGTGTTGGTGACGAACAGGTCGTCTCCAACGAGCTGAACGCGGTCGCCGATGGCGTCGTAGAGCGCCTTCCAACCGTCCCAGTCTTCTTCGTCCATGCCGTCTTCGATCGAGACGATCGGGTACTTGTCGGCCAGGTCCGTGTAGTAGCCGGCCATCTCTTCGGAGCTGAGCGTGCGGCCTTCGCCGGCGAGAACGTAGTTACCGTCTTTGTAGAACTCGGAGGCGGCGGCGTCCATGGTGAGGCTGATGTCTTCACCTGGGGTAAAGCCAGACTTCTCGATCGCTTCGACGAGCAGTTGCAATGCTTCTTCGTTGCTGCCGAGGTTTGGGGCAAAGCCACCCTCGTCGCCGATTGCGGTGGCGAGGCCACGGTCGTGGAGCACGCCCTTGAGGGTGTGATAGGTCTCGACGCCCCAGCGCAGGCCTTCGGAGAAGCTGGCTGCACCAATCGGCATGAGCATGAACTCTTGGAGGTCGATGTTGTTGTCGGCGTGCTCGCCACCGTTCAACACGTTCATCATCGGAACGGGAAGGACGTGGGCGTTTGGGCCGCCGACGTAGCGGTACAGCGGGATGTTCAGTTCGGCGGCCGCGGCGTGTGCGGTGGCGAGGGAGATGCCAAGGATCGCGTTGGCGCCACAGCGACCCTTGTTAGGGGTCCCATCGGCGGCGATCATGGCCGCGTCGATTGCACGCTGGGCGGTGACGTCCATGCCCATGACCGCTTCGGCAAGGTCGGTGTTGACGAAGCCAACGGCGGTCAGCACGCCCTTGCCCTTGTAACGATCGCCACCGTCCCGGAGTTCGACAGCCTCAAACTGGCCCGTCGATGCACCGCTGGGGACGAGTGCCCGTCCAGACGCACCGGAGTCGGTGGTTACGGTGACCTCCACGGTTGGGTTACCGCGAGAGTCGATTACTTCCATGCCTACTACTGATTCGATGTTTGCCACGTCGGCCAAAACTACACGTCTCCGGGCCGTTATGTACCGATGTTTGGCGATCAGTTGGTGATACTGACAGGCTCAGCTATCGCCGAAAGTGGGACTGGATTCCGTCGCTTTGGCCTGTTGCCAGAGTTCGAGAAGTGTTTCGTGGGGTTGTTGGGCAAGGTCGAGATCGGCTTGTTTCGCAGCGATCTCGACGTGTCGGAACCGGGATGCGAAGCGCTCGGTTGCGCCTCGAAGCGCCTGTTCAGCGTCGACTCCGAGCATTCGCGCGACCTGTACCGAGGCAAACAACAGGTCACCAACCTCGTGCTCTGAAGGGTCTTCTCGAACCTCGGCCAGTTCCTCTTCGACGTCGGCGAATGCCCATGCCAGGTCGGGGCCGCTGAACCCCACCGACGCGGCCCGGCGCTGCGTTTTGAGTGCTTGTACCAGCGCTGGAAGTGCGGTCGGTATGCCATCGAGGGCACTCTCCCTGCCCTTCTCGGCTTGCTTGGCCTGCTCCCAGTTGCCGATCGTCTCGGATGCGTCCGCATCGCCGAACACGTGGGGGTGCCGCTCGTACAGCTTGTCGTGCACTCCGGTGGCCACATCGGCGAGGGTGAAGGCGCCATGCTCACCGGCCAACTCGGTGTGGATGAACACCTGGAACAGCAGGTCGCCGAGTTCCTCTTCGAGATCAACGTATGCCGAGAGCAACTCGTCGTCGGTGGCGGCCTCGACGGCGTCGAGGGCTTCGAGCACCTCGTAGGTTTCCTCCAGCAAGTACGGCCGCAGCGAGCTGTGGGTCTGCTCAGCATCCCAGGGGCAGTCCTGGCGCAGTCGGTGCACCAATGTTTCGAACTGAGTGAACGCGGCCCCGATCGGCTCGGCAAGCCGCGGCACCCACAACGTGGTGAGGTGGTCGGGTTCGAAAGCGTCGCGCAGGTCGGTCCACGCAACTTCGGTGACAACCTCCGCGCTTGTTCCCAAACCTTGGAGGATGATGACCGTCTCTGGGTTGAGGTCATCGAGGGCCAGGATCACATCGTCGAGAACGGTCGCCGAATGCACCTGGGTGATGAGCAGCGGACCTCGACGAGCCGCTGCTTGGTCGACCAGTTGCAAGGCATCGACGATGGTGACGGCTACGGCCATGGGGTCGATGCCGAGCGCAGTCCACGACAGTTCGAGGAAGCTCATCGATGGAAGCACCGAAACGTCGACCCGTTCGTCAGCTCGAAGCAGTTCCACCGTGTGCTCGGCAACAACAGGCGACCCAGGCACCGCGTACACGATGCGGCCGTGCTCGGTCGCTTCGCTCACCAAGCGATCGACGATCGTGGCGTAGACCTGCTCGAACGTGTCGGCCGATTCGTACACGTCGTCGAACGAACCTGCAGCCTCAACACCGACCGCCGCCGGATGGATCCGCGTGCGTAGCCACACCGGCGAATCACCGTCGAGCTCTCGACGGGTCTGGTCGGTAATCAGTTCAGAGCCGGCGGGGCCAAGCCCAACACACACAACAACAGGCAACATCGCCGCCCAGCGTAGGGGCCTGTAGTTCGAGAAGATGCCAGTTCACCATGTCCGGCTGTACGTACATTTGGGCGAGATTGTATGTGTGACTTGAGGCCGATGGGAGTTTTTGGCCAGCAAGTGGCTCTTACAGTTAGTGCGATGAGTGAATTACCTGCGAGCGAAGCGCCGATCGAAGTACTCGACGGTTCGGATCGTACGTTTCCTCCGCCCGTCGCCTGCACGGCCACCGCATTGACGACCGACATGTCCCTGTTCGACGAGGCCGAGGCTGACTACGTTGCGTTCTGGGCCCGGCAGGCTCGCGAGCTCGTGACTTGGCAAAAGCCCTTCTCGAAGGTCCTCGAATGGGATCTGCCCGACGCCAAATGGTTTAGTGATGGCCAGCTCAACGTGAGCGAGAATTGCCTCGACCGTCATGTCGAAGCGGGACTCGGCGACAGGGTCGCCTACTACTTCGAGGGCGAGCCGGGCGATAGCCGTTCGCTCACCTACGCCGAGCTTCTCGACGAGGTCAAGAAGTTCGCCAACGTCTTGAAGTCCCTCGGACTCGAGAAGGGCGACAGGGCTGCCATTTACATGCCGATGATTCTCGAGGCGCCGATCGCCATGCTCGCCTGCGCTCGAATCGGTGTCGCACACTCGGTGATCTTTGGCGGCTTCAGCCCTGAGGCAATCAGAGACCGCGTCGAAGACGCTGATTGCAAGGTGGTCATCACCGCAGATGCCGGGTACCGCCGCGGCGTGCCATCCCCCCTGAAATCTAAGGTCGACCAAGCACTCACCGAAGGCGCGCCAACGGTTGAGCACGTCATCGTGTTCGATCGCTGCGGCACCGATGTTGAGATGGTCGAAGGACGCGACCTGTGGTGGCACGAACTGATGGCCGACGCCTCGCTCGATTGCCCAGCCGATCCAATGGACGCTGAACAGCTGCTGTTCTTGCTCTATACGTCTGGCACTACAGCCAAGCCCAAGGGCATCATGCACACGACCGGTGGGTACCTCACCCAGGTCGCGTTCACCCACAAGTTCGTCTTCGATATCAAACCCGAATCCGACGTCTATTGGTGCGCAGCCGATGTTGCGTGGATTACCGGGCACAGCTACATCGTGTATGGCCCGCTGAGCAACGGCGTCACAAGTGTTATCTACGAAGGCACCCCCGACACCCCTCGACAAGAGGAACGAGTTGGAGCCGAACGAGCGGACTGGCACAAGGGTCGGTGCTGGGACAACGTCAACCGCTACCGCGTGACCCAGCTCTATGTTGCGCCCACCGCGATCCGAGCCTTCATGAAGTGGGGCGAAGAAGCGTTCAGAAGGTACGACCTTTCGTCGCTGCGAGTACTTGGGTCGGTGGGCGAGCCGATCAACCCTGAGGCGTGGATGTTTTTGCACGACAACATCGGCGAGGGAAACGTCCCCATCATGGACACGTGGTGGCAGACCGAGACCGGTGCGCACATGATCTCCCCGCTACCTGGGGTAACAGCAACCAAGCCCGGATCTGCATGTCACGCGATCCCTGGAGTATTTCCCGAGTTAGTTGACGATGCTGGCAATCGAGTGACCGAAGGTAGCGGCTACCTCACAATCGCAAAGCCATGGCCCGCGATGCTTCGCGGAATTTGGGGCGACCCCGAGCGCTACCGATCCACGTATTGGGAGCGTTTCCCCGGCCGTTACTTCGCCGGCGATGGAGCCAAGATTGATAGCGATGGCTACCTCTGGTTGCTCGGACGTGTCGACGACGTGATGAACGTAGCCGGTCACCGCATCTCGGCGACCGAGGTCGAATCGGCACTCGTAGACCACCCATACGTAGTGGAGGCTGCCGTCGTCGGTGCAAGTGATGACGTGAAGGGCAAGGCCATCGTCAGCTACGTAATCCTTGCTGACGATGCCGTGGTCACCGACGATCTTTGTAAGGACTTGGCCACTCATGTGGCGACCAAACTTGGAGCGATCTCGCGACCCCGAGACGTCTACATCGTCAAGGAACTCCCCAAGACCCGCAGCGGCAAGATCATGCGCCGCTTACTGCGCAACATGGCCGAGGGTGAGGCCCTCGGCGACACCACGACGCTCGTTGACGAATCGGTCATGGACGATCTTCTCGTGAGCTTCGCCGACGGCTGCGTATCAGTCTGATTCCACCGTCCACACAATGCGTGCGAACTATGCCGAAGCCGGCTCTGCTTCCTCCACGGGGATGAGGTCGGTGAGGGCGAGCACGATGTTCTCGGCGAGGTTGCCCTTCTTCATGCCCAGCTGCAAGAAGCCGCCGTCTGCCTGTTTGTAGATCGAGTGCTTGTAGATCCGATCGAGACGGATCTGTTTCGAGGCCGGCAGTTCGATCGGCGACATCCGTACGTTCAAATCCGGGCCACCGAATCCTGGCCCCTTCGCTACGGTTAGCTCGGTGATGCCGATGCGCTTGCAGTGGGCACGAACCATCGCCACGTCAAGAAGGTTGCTGGCAGGGTCGGGAACGGGGCCGTAGCGGTCAACCCATTCAGCTCGCACGTTCTCCACCTCGTCGAGCGAAGAGATGCCTGCGAGTCGGCGGTATGCCTCGAGGCGTGCATCCTCGGTCTCCATGTAGGTGTCGGGGATGAAGGCCTTCATCGGCAACTCGATCGTGATCTCTTCAGCCTCTTCGACTTCCTCGCCCTTCAATTCGTTTACGGCTTCGGTGACCATCTGGCAGTACAGGTCGTAGCCGACGGCGGCGATGTGGCCGGACTGGCCGGTGCCGAGCAGGTTCCCGGCGCCGCGAATCTCGAGGTCGCGCATGGCGATCTTGAATCCCGAACCGAGGTCGGTTGCCTGACCGATGGTCTTGAGACGCTCGTAGGCCTGTTCGGTGAGCGTCTTGTCGGGCGGCACCATGAGGTAGGCATACGCACGCTGCCCGGATCGACCCACACGGCCACGGAGCTGGTGCATCTGTCCGAGTCCCAACAAGTCGGCACGGTCGACGACGAGGGTGTTTACCGATGGCATGTCAATACCCGACTCGATGATCGTGGTGCAGACCAGCACGTCGTACTCGCCGTCCCAGAAGTCGAACACCACCTGTTCGAGGGTTGCTTCGTCCATCTGGCCGTGGGCGATGGCGACCCGAGCTTCGGGGACCATCTCTCGCACCTTGGCGGCGGTGTGTTCGATGTCCATGACCCGGTTGTGCACGAAGAAGACTTGGCCTTCACGCAACAATTCACGACGGATGGCTTCGGTTATGGCTCGGTCGCTCTGCTCGCCCACATAGGTGAGGATCGGCTGGCGCTCCGACGGTGCGGTCTGGAGCAGCGTCATGTCGCGAATGCCGGTGAGGCTCATCTCCAACGTGCGCGGCACCGGTGTAGCGGTGAGGGTCAAGACGTCGACGTTGGTCTTGAGCGTCTTGATCGTCTCCTTGTGCTTCACACCGAAGCGCT
>CAYUKM010000140.1:0-6776 GCA_964445255.1 uncultured Acidimicrobiales bacterium | reverse complement strand
GAAGTCACCGACTGCAACAACGACGCCAAGGCAGCGGCAACGAAGCGCACACGAGGACTGTCCCTAACTGTTCTGTTGGTCAACCTGAGGACTCGGGGCACCGATAGAGAGGTATGCAGGAACATGTTCTTGTTGTTGAGGACGCACCGGAGTTCCAACACATACACCGCGAATCTCTATCGAAGGCGGGCTACCGAGTCTCGGTAGCTGGTGATGGGGCGCGGGCGCTCGAGATTGCCCGGTCGACCGAGCCGGTCGTGATCATCTTGGATCTCGTTCTGCCCGACGTCGACGGCATGGAACTGTGTGCAGAGTTCCGCAAGTTCACCGACGCCTACATCATCATGGTCACGAGCCGCAGCGACGAGATCGACAAGCTCGTGGGCCTTGCCGCTGGCGCGGATGATTACATCACCAAGCCGTTCAGCAATCGTGAACTTGTCGCCCGAGTCGGGGTGCTGCTTCGTCGGCCGCGAACACTTGGAGAGGGCGAGTCCTCCAACCGAGACTTCGGTGACCTGGTCGTCGACCCCGCGGCCCGAGAGGTTTCACTCGATGGCGAACAGGTCGACCTGACCAAGATCGAGTTCGACATCCTCGACGCGCTGACTATCGACCCGAACGTGGTGCGATCGCGAGAGTCGATCCTCGAACACGTGTGGGGCCCGAACTGGGTCGGCGATACCCACGTGATCGATGTGCACCTTGCGAACCTGCGCAAGAAGATCGACCGCAACGGCACCAAGCACATCAAGACAATCCGCGGTGTCGGCTACCGATTCGCCGGCACCGCCGCTACGGGGCAAACGGCAGCGTAACGCTCACGGTCGTCGACTCGCCGGATGACGAAACGATGCCCAAGGTGGCATTTGTGTGTGCCGCGAGACGCTTGATGAGCGAGTAGCCCATGCCGCGGGCTTGGGAGTTTGACCAGTCGTGAAACTTCGGGTCGAGCAGCGGGCTCACGTCGTCGATCCCGGGGCCGGCATCGGTGACCGAGAACGTGACACCGTCGTCTGCGTCGGCGGCACTGATTCGCAGGAGACCCGGTTTGCCGTGCTTGATCGCATTGCCGATGATCTCGTCGAGTATCGCGTCGAGATCCGACCGATGCCCGAGGGCCAAACCGTCGCTCTCGCAGCGATACTCCGTCGCTAGCAGCAGACCTGAGCGGAGAGCCTTGTGCTTCCACCTAGTGTCCGCAGCGGAAAGCACGTCCATCGCATCGATGGGTGCGGCCTCGGCACCGTGAGGTTCCTCAAGTTCGAGGAACAACAGCAGCCGGGTCATGATGACCTCGAGCGCTTGAGCGGACGCCAGACCATCGTCTAACCAGGCTCGCATCTGTTCGGTCTGTGCGTTGGTGCTCGCCACCTCCATCACACCCAGCACACCGTTGAGCGGCGAGCGGGTCTCTCGGGACAACAGTCTCAAGAACTCGGCGCGTTCGGCAGCCGAGCGCGCTGCCACCGCTCGCTCCTGGTCGAGCTCGGCGGTTCGCCTGGCGACACGGTCGTCGAGTTCCTGGTTAGCCAGGAACAACCGGCGCATGCCGTCTTCGGCGATCTGCTCGGCCTGCTCGCGCGCGGACCGCTCTCGGCGGACCTTTCGTTCGAGGCGTTCGATCTTCTTCTGTTCGTCAGTCGTCATCTCGTCGGACCGCAATTACCGCCTCGGTGCCGTCGACACCTGTGCGTAGGACTTCGATTGCGACGGGCTGGCCGAAATGGTCACCAGCGCCCAGGATCAATCCTTCGGCGAGCGGGGACAGACCCCGATCGGATCGATAGGTGAGATGTAGCTCGTCATCGCTGATTCTTTCCGGGATCACATCGGGCGGCTTGGAATTTGGGTCGAGCTTCTTGACCTCGACGTGGATGATGCTGTGAATCGACGCCAGAAAGTCGAACACGTCGGTGTCGAGATCGAGGTAGTCCTCGATCGACGCGACGAGATGCGGCAAGGCATGACGTCCGACGAGGCGCTGCACATCGGCAGGATCATGGCCCGTCTTTGTGGCCGCAGCCGATACCAGCGCGAGGAGGTCCTCGTCTGCGTAGGTGCCGAGCGCCGTGTAGTCGCCGTCGAGGCCGGCGTCGTCTAACAGGTCGTCCCAGGCGTCTTCGCCCAGAAGTTCGGTGACCGCTTTTTCGGTCACGTTGAAAATGATTCCCTTCATGCGGCAATCCCCATTTCCAGTCGTTCGTGAAGCTGTGCTTCCACGTGAGAAATTTCCTTTGTAAGGCGGGCCCGAAGGTCTTCGTTTGGGCTATCCGCCTTTTCGAATTCGGCGCAGAGTTGCGCGAGGCGGTCGGCTCCGATCAGCGCACTTGTGGACTTGAGCGTGTGGGCGGCACGTCGAGCTTCGTCGCTGGTCTCACTACCGTTTGGGCTGACGAGCAACGCTGCCCGGGAGCCGAGCTCATCGAGGTACGTTTCGAGCACGACGCGAACCGTGTCGGCATCGCCGAGGTCTTCGATGAGCGATTCGATTGCGTCGTGCATGGTGTCGCCGTCGCCGTTCGCTTTGAGGGCTCCGGCTCCGGGAGCATCCTCGTGACCGAGCCAGCGGGTCATCATGGCCCGCATGTCATCGAGGCTCACCGGCTTGCCCAAGTGGTCGTTCATGCCCGCATCGAGGCACGCAATGCGGTCCCCGGCGAGCACGTTTGCGGTCATGGCGATGATGGGAACTTCGGACGAGAGCAGGCCTTGTGAGCGGATGGCACGCGTGGTTTCGATTCCGTTTGCGCCGGGCAAGTTCCAGTCCATGAGGACGAGGTCGACACTCTCGTCTTCGAGAAATTCGAGGGCGCGCTCACCACTCTCCACGGCCACCGCGCTGAGGCCAAGAAGTTCGAGCTGCTTGAGCGCAAGGGTTCGATTGATCTCTGAGTCTTCGACGACGAGCACCGTGCCAGAGGCAGTGCCGTTCGCTACCACTCGTTCAACGGCTTTGAGCTCTGCGGGTGCGCAGGGGATCGTAAAGACGAAGGTGCTGCCTACGCCGACGGTGCTGTCGACGGCGATCGTTCCGTTCATGGCATCGGCGAGTCGGCGGACGATGGCCAGGCCCAGGCCGGTCCCTTGCACCCCGGACTTCCCGACCCGAACGAACGGGTCGAAGATCGAATCGATGTCGGCGGGTTCGATGCCCACGCCGCTGTCACGGACTTGCACCGACAGGTTCGCATCGTCGGATGCCAAGGTGACCTGCACGGATCCGATCTGGGTGTAACGAATCGCGTTGGAGATGAGGTTGTGCACGACCTGGCCGAAGCGGACTGAATCGCCCATCACTCGTAGCGGCACGTCGGAGGCAAAGTCGACCAGTAGGCGCAGGCCTGCCTCTTCGGCCTTGGGACGCAGCCGATCGGCGATCGAGGTTACGAGGGTTCGAGGAGCGAACGGCTCCTCGTCGAGGGTCGGTGTCGTGGAGCTGAACTCGCCGTAGGTGATCACGTCGTCGACGAGGACTCGCATCGACGTGGCTTCGTCGTAGAGGCTTCGCGCGATGCGTCGATCGGAGTCGCTCAGATCGCCGTTGAGGAGGAGTTCGGACAGCCCGAGGAACGCGTGAAGCGGGCCGCGCAGCTCATGGCTTACCGCCGCCATAAACGTTTCGTCGCTCGGCGAGGATCGCTCCGTCATCTCGATCAACCTCCGTTAATCAATCGGCGGCGGGCGCCATTTCGTTGAGTAGCACCATTGCCAACCAGCGCTACGCCCCACGTGGTGAAAACCAAGACCGCGACCACCACCGTGCGTGCACCAACAAAGGACTCGAGAGATCCAGCGCTGCTAACCAACACAACTCCGAGAATGACCACACCAGCCAGTAGCACCATGGCCGGGCGAGAGTTTCCGCCTACTGACGAGTGCATTGCGGTACCGGCGACCACAGCAATACACGCGGTGCCCAACGCGTAGGGTCCGACGAGAAAGGCCAGGTCGGCGAAAGCGTTGCCATAGGTGATGTCGACCCAGAGGTCGGCGGTGAGCCACGCCCCGGCGACCAGCACGGAACACACGACGACATTTCCGCCGGTGAAGATTCGCCGTCGCAGGGCAGCGGTGAGTGGACCGTCCTCCGCTGTGACGAACGGAAGCACTGCCTGTTGGATCGTCCAAGACCCGAAGAAGACGATTCGACCAGCCAACGTGAGTGCGGCGAACCCACCAGCGGTGACCGGGTCGAAAGCGACCTTGGCGATGATTAGATCGACATTGGTGAGGGCGGTCACGGCGATGAGGCCAAGACCGACGGATCGCAGCGGCGGGTGTCCCGTCGGCGACGACATGTCGCACCACGACCAACGTCCCAGACGTGGCCTACAGACCGCATAACTCACGACGAAGCCCACGTTCAATGCCATGGTCAACCCGACGAGGTCTTTGAAGAACAGCACCGCGGCGACCGTGGCGATCGCCCGACCGACGCCTTCGGCGAGGAGGGTGGCAGTGAGCCTTCCGAATGCCATCTCGCCGTGAAGGCGTCCCCGCTCTACGGCGAGTTGTAGATGGACGGGCAATCCGACCGCCATGACCAATAACGCCCACGGGCTCTCCATACGAAGCCACTCGGCGAGTTGCGTTGCGCACACTGCCAGCAGAAAGGCACCGCCGTTGCCGAGCCGGTTGGTGAGCAACCGCATTGTCCGCAGGTCCTTCGCCGAGTCTCGTGCCGGGTCGAGCACGGCAACCGAGGTGGTCAGCTGAAGGACGCTGGCCAGCACGCCGGCGACCAACAACAAGGTGACCATCAACGAGATGTCGCCGAAGGTCTCGGGAGCGAGCACCGACGCAAGCCAGATGTTGATGCCGAAGTTCACTGCGTTGACGACCATCATTGCGGCGACCAGCGTGGCGCTTCCGCCGCCGAGCTTCTTGAGCGACGACGCTCGCTCGGGCTGCTCCTTGATCCGGGGTTTGTTCATGGTTGTCATGGCCGCATCGTTCCGACGATTCCGACCGCTGCCAGAAGGCCCTGGGCCTGGCTTCCTGCGTCGACGACGACGTTGATGTCACCAAATCGTGATCGCGCCGTGTTGCGTGCGTTGACCAGCACGTTCACCACGCCGAGGTGTATCGAATCGACGTCGATCAGACGAACCTCAACTTGTGGCCGCGGCGTGTTGAGCAATTCGGTGAGCGCCCGCTCGATCGAGCCCAACCGGTCGGGGCCGATGACGCCTGAAAGGGTGATGGTGTTCGCTCGGGGGCTCATTGGGCACCCCCGGCAAATACAGGAACGAGCGTGTCGAAGCCGGTGAGTTCGAGGGTGGCACGAAGCTCGTCGCTCGGAAGAGCGATCACCAGGTCGCCCTCACTGTCGAGCGCGGCCAAGCGAGCGTCGACCAGCGATTGCAGCGAAGCCATGTCGGCGAAGGCCACGCTCGAACCGTCGACCAGCAGAGTCGTTCCAGGCGTCGTGACGAGGCCGCCGAGATCCACGTCGGCATGCACGTCGAAACGTTGCGGAAGCTCGACGACGCTCACCGTTTGCAGCTGGTCGAGTGCGACGAGCGAGGCTTCTGGCGAGGGGACCGTTGTTGGGTCGGTGTTGGTGGAGAGGTTCATGTGTGGTGGCTTTCTATAAGTGGTTTGCGGTGGCGGTTTCAGAGGCTGCGTTTAGGCGCAGGCGACGAGGAGGTGATGGTGATGCCAGGCGGCGATATCGGCGAGCGGAAGGCTGTTCGCCGCAGCGTGATTGGTGGCGGCTTGTTGATCTCGAAGGTCGTCGTTCGAGAGCGCATGTTCGATAGCGCCCCTGAGCGACTCGACCGAGTCCGGAAGGAATGGGAACCCGACGAAGCCTTCGTCTTCGATCAGGCCGATGAAGTCGCCGACCTCGGGCACGATGACCGGCCGACCGAAGGCGCCGGCCTGGTGCAATGGGCCGGAGCTGCCCGTCGTGGAGGTGTAGGGGAACACCACGACCGAGCTCGACTTGAACAGCGGCTCGACGTCTTCCTCTTCGATGTAGCCGAGGAAGTGGAGGCCGGGAAGGTCGTCGTTAGCTCGTGCCACACCGTCGAGGTAGCCGGGGGCGTTCGGACTGTCGGTTCCGCCGATGACGAGTTCAACGTCGGCGAAGGCTGGGTCGGCGGCTAGTTGGCGGTAGGAGTCGATGAGATCGTCGACTCGCTTGTAGGTGCCGAACTTACCGAACGCCAGGATGCGGCGCCCGCCATCTGCAGGGTCGCAGCCTTCGTAGTCGGTGACGTCGAAGGTGCCGTGTGGCGTGAGGAATACGTTCTCGGCGCTATAGGCGTCGGCGAGGATTTCGACGTAGTTCGGCATGGTGGTGACCAAACGGTCAGCCCGCAAGACGATCTTGGTGAGTGCGGTGCCGATGGCCCGGAGCCCGCGTTCGATGATCGAGCTGCTTCCGAAGCCGGCGGCCTGCAAGTCGACGGTGTCGACGAGGTTGTGGAGCAGCACCACCGAGGGGATCCCAGCAAGCCGGGCGAGCATTGGGGTGAAGAGGCCGAGCGCTGCGGGCACCTTCTTGTTTCCGAAGGCGGTGAAGTGAATGTTGAACAGGACCGCGTCAGGGCGTTCCCGACGCAGCGCACTAACGAGGCGCACGGCGTTCGTGAGGTCGTTGAACTTCCAGCTCTCGACTCCACGAACACCGGGCGGGAGTTGCGCCTCGCCATCCTCGTGAAATGCGATGACCTCCTCGACCCCGTCGAGGGCGGCGAGGTGACGGGTGAGATGGAAACCGTATTCGTTGAGGGTGGTATCGGATGGGGGCAGCGCGGTGACCACGC
>CAYUKM010000139.1:2556-6793 GCA_964445255.1 uncultured Acidimicrobiales bacterium | reverse complement strand
ATGATGCATTGGTGCCAGCTCACCGAAGATGAGCAGGAGCGGCTCGAAGATCTCACGCTCTACTACATGAACCATTGGCGCTGGGAGGCCCAGCACGGCTTCACGCTCACCGACGAAATGATCGTGCTCATCGCTGCATCAGCGTCGATCATCGTGCTCGAACTCGACTTCGACGCGTACGCAAGCATGCGTTCGGTTGTCGTAAGCGAAACCACGATCGTCCTCGACGAAGACCGAGCGGGACCCGCCCCGGGCCTGGTGACCAGCGGACCGGTCAAAGTACTCGGGCACACGAGAGAGGGTGGCCCGGTATTCCTCGCATGGGATTCGGTGAAAGCAGGAGCTGGCCTGAGTGGCCAGGGTTTCAACGTGACCTACCACGAGTTTGCTCATCGCCTGGACTTGCTCGACGGCATGATCGACGGATCGCCACTGTCCATGAACGATGACCGCTATGACGGATGGATCACCGTTTGCAGCAGGCTCTACGAAGATGTGCGCGACGGACACGGCCCGAAGTTGCTCCGCGACTACGCGGGCACGAACCCCGCAGAGTTCTTCGCCGTCGTCACCGAAGTGTTCTTCGACAAGGGCGCAAGAATGGAGCGCGATCTCCCAGACCTCTATGCCTCGCTCAGGGATTTCTACAAACAAGACACCGCCGAACGCGATCGTCGAGTTCGTCGAGAACAGCGGCGAAAGCGAGACGCGGAGAAATCGGCAAGACGCACTGGCCCCGTGCGGGGAGCGTCAGGCAACCAAAACAAGAAATAGCCAGCGCATTAGCGAAGGTGGCCGACCGCTCAAAGGGCGCCTTGCAACTAGAGTCAGGGCAGACCGGGGGAGCCATGAATGAACAGTGGTGCAGAACGTCAGCGGCTTCTCTGTGAGGCACTCGAAATAACCCGTCCCGTATTGCTGGCCCCAATGGCCAGCATTGCTGGCGGCAAGCTCGCTTCGGAAGTGAGTCTCGCCGGTGGCCTCGGATTTTTGGGTGGCGGCTACGGAGATATCCCGTGGCTGCGCACCGAGTTGGCTCATGTGCCGCAGGGGTGTCGGGTCGGGGTTGGCTTGATCACCTGGCATATGGCCGAGAATGCCCTCGAAGAAGCACTTGCCTTACAGCCCCGAGCGGTGTGGCTCTCCTTCGGCGATCCCACACCGCATCTCCCAGTTATTGCAAAGAGCGACGCGCTCGCGGTCACGCAGGTCTCCCGTGTTTTTGAAGCCGAGGCAGCAATCAGCGCTGGAGCCGACGTGATCGTCGCGCAGGGGAGCGAAGCCGGAGGGCATGGAAGGCAGGGTCGTTCATTGTTTGGGTTGTTACCCGAGATCGCATCGTCGTTCCCCGAAACTCCGCTCGTCGCCGCTGGCTCGATTAACGACGCGCAGGGATTGCGAGCCGCTGTCGAGCTTGGGGCTTGGGGCGTGGCCCTTGGGTCGGCTCTCGCCGGCACGCTCGAAGCAAATGACACCGAGCTGGCCAAGGCCAAGCTCGTCGATTCGAAGGGAGATGACACGGTTCAGAGCACCGTCTTTGACCATATCCGTGGACCGCTTTGGCCCGAGCAGTATGTGGGTCGGTCGGTCACGAACGAACTCACCAACGAATGGGCCGGACGGGAAGCGGAAATGGCCCCACAGCTCGACGAGCTACGTGAGCAATACGAAATCGACAACGACGAATCGAACATGTCGCGACGAGTTCTCTGGGCGGGCGAAGGCGTATCTGCAATTCGCGACATCGTCCCGGCGCGAGAAGTGATCGAGCGCTTTCCTCAATTCGACACGGCGTGACTCGGTCGTGCGGGGGTCACTCGCATGAAGTGGCGAGGTTCGTTCGGGTTGTGGATGGCCTCGGTGACGAGGGTGATGTCTTCTGGGGTACTCATGGTTGCCTCGCTTGGTTGGTGGGTTAGAGGATTCTTGTCTAGCAGGCATTGACCAACGTGCAATTGGCGTCGAGCTGTACGAGACTTGGCGCAGCCGAACCGAGCTACCAAACCAACAAGGACATTTCCGTGAACGTGATCGTTGCCGTCGACTTGGACATTGAAGCGCAAGACATAGAGGCGATTGCCGCTGTCGCCACAGGCGGCAACTGGGAGATCACCCTGCTCCACGTGGTGAGCCCGCCTCCAGTGTTCTTCCAGTCGGACTTTGGCGGCTTCTTGCCGCCGGGGCCGGTGGAAACCGACGGAGCTGAGGCTCGACTGGAGGAAATCGCGGAAGCGTTTCGATCGTATGATCTGGCTGTCGAACCATTGGTGACTCTCGGCGACCCCGTCTTTGGCATTTGCGAGGCTGCCAAGGCATGTGACGTTGCAATGATCGTGGCCGTAGCCAGACACCACTCACTCGCACACCGAGTCGTGCAAGGATCGGTCGTATCGGGTCTCGTCAAGTCATCACCGAGGCCAGTCCTGTTAATTCCCGAGCTTGCGCGCCGGGCGTCGGGGCTCGACTGCGCCGTCGACCGCCTTGTTGAGGTCGCCGACCGACACGATAAAGACGTCGACCTCACCGGGGTCCACCAAGCGCTCGAGGCGCACCGGGCGAATCCAGACGCCGAAGAACATCACTCGGCTCTTCGCGAGGCGCTTGAGGATTTGGTGCTGGAGCACCCCGACCTCGTCATCGCCGCCAACAACGTCAGCTTCTACATACGTACGATCGGCATCTAAACGCGCAAGCGTCCAGGCGAATCTCAGGTGGCTTCTGCTGGCCTTACGGCGACAGCCGCCAAAGCCAGATCCAAAAGTGATTACAAAGTGATGCACACGATCATGTTGGGTTTGCTTGTGCGTCGGAATGGATTAGGGTCGCATTCTTGGCCACCTGTCGGCCCAGCGAAGTAAGGAGCGGTTCGGATGAGCGACCTAGTTGTATTTATGTACGAGACAGAGCCAGAGGCCAGCGCGGCCTTGGCACACGTTTCGAAACAAGAACAAGAAAACGTGCATAAGCCACTTGTCCCGATCGAAGATGCCGCTGTTGCGATCAAGAAAGAGAACGGCAAGGTCAAGGTTCGCCAGACACTCGAGTCTTCGGCGAAGGGGACGCGGATCATCTACGGAGGATTCTGGGGCTTCCTCATCGGAATCCTCTTCGGCGGGCCACTCATCGGTCTGCTCATTGGCTACGCCGCAGCCGGGCTACTCGGAAGCAAGATCGACCTCGGTATCGACAACGGCTTTATCGATTCACTCAGCGCCGAATTGAGCCCGGGTAACTCGGCACTGTTCCTTCTCGTGGATGACGCCGACCCAGAGACCATCGCCGAAGCCATGGGCGACCACCGGGGAACTCTGTTCCACACCTCATTGTCAGAGGAGTGCCTCTCGGTACTAGGCGAAGCATGCCAGGACGACGACCTCCGCGAAGCTGTTCAAGCGGAGCACTACGAGTAAGCGGCAATTCAGAGCCCCTCTCAACGTGATGTTGATCCAACATCGATGGCCGCCTAATTGCACGGCTCTACCTCAAGCCAGGAGTTCAACGACCGAAATTTGCCGTGATGAGCGCTCACGACTTTGGAACAGCATGGTGGTCCCCGTTCGTCATCGTTGTCGATGGCGGACATGTACTGTCCGATCGAGACCTGTTGGCCGCGTTAGGCCTCGTCTCGTCACGCTCAACTGCGAGGAAAGGCGTCCACCCTGCAACCGGCGAAGTAGTGATCGCCGAGGGACGGTCGTGGAAGCTCATCAGCAGTGACTGGGCGTACACCATGTGGCATTGCCCCGGCGTCCGCCCGGGTCTTTGGAAGTTGGCCAGCGACTACCGGATTCTCTCCTACTCCGTGGGCGACATTGACGACAGCTACACGCTGCATCTCTTCGAGAAAGGCGAACTTGTTCGTGAACTCATCGTGGACGATCGCCTCGACGGCCGAGGCCAAGTGATCGTGCACGAGGAGGGTTCGGCGCTACCGGGCGAACGAGGTGAGATCTTTCCATCAGGACAGATCCTCGCTGGGTGCGAGTCGGTTGCCACGGCGTTCTGCCCAGACCTCGTGAACCCGACTCGCACAAAGACGTGGACCGTCCAAAATCCTCTCTTCGACCGTGTGCGGGTCCCCACGTCGCCTGACGAAGCCCGGCGAATCCGTGACGAACAACGCAAGAGCCAGCAAACGACCGGCCCGGTCGTGCGGACCTGGCGCCAGTTCCGCTAGCACACGTCGAGATTGGCCCGAATCACGAAGCATCGTTCGCGCCCGTCTCCGGATCGGACA
>CAYUKM010000139.1:0-2456 GCA_964445255.1 uncultured Acidimicrobiales bacterium | reverse complement strand
ACTACCGAACAGACCGCTATCGAGATGGTCGTCATGCACGACACCCCACGGCAGACCGGTGGAATTGGCGCGGTCGTGGCTAGGGAGTTGAGTCGAAGAGGGGAGCGGCTTCGCTTGCGCTCTTCAGAAGTTCATCGGCGTCGAAGTTCGCGCTGCACTCTTCGAGTCCGACACTTGGCCATGCCGCATAGATGCGGAGCGTGCCGGGCGGCGGAAGTTCGCCAATCCAGAACTTCGTCGTACATGCGCCGTGATTACCCCCATGCCAGCCGCCACCACCGCCGGTTCGAGCGTTGATGCTGTTGTCGCCTGGCTCGATCAGGTTCTGCCAGCGGCGGCCGTCGGAAAATTCGATGCCGACGCGGAAGATGTCCTCTGGGGTATTGAAACGCGGGTCGTCGTCATCGTGGCCCGGTGAGCAGATGAAGCTGAAGCGCCCGTGCGTGAATCCGATTCCCTCGACATGCACGCTGAACTGGATGCCGCTTGGGTAGGCCTCGAAGTTGGAAGCAGCAACTACCAGGCTCGGCTCTTTGGACAGAAACACTCGTTGTGTCGATAGGCCCGGTAGGAACGATCCACCGTGTTTGTGGGGCCCGTCGGGTTCCCAGATGTTCTCGTTGGTTAGTGTTGTGAAGAATCCCGTCATGGTTACCCCGTCTCTCTAGCGCTATCAGGTTCCGGTTTAGTGCACCGGGCGTACAACTGCTTTGTCGTGTTGCGCAAGGCGAATCTCTAGGAGAGTACGCTCATGGCCATGACAACGACCGACGCATGGGTGGGCGGATCATTACGCCGCGCAACTGACACGGAGATATGAGAAACCGCGTTCGAAGGTGGGAAATCGTATTGACTGTGCTGTCGCTAACAGCCGCCGCGTGCACAGGAACGACTACGGCGGTGGTGGACTCCGACGCCGAGCCGGTCGATGAGGCTCTTGCAACTGACGCGAACCCGCTGGGGTTCTGGTTGGCCGTGGATCTCGACCGGGGGGCAGACAGCCCAATCCCGACCGACCGAGGCTTTGGGCCGTTGCTGTCGCTCAGTCGAGCGAACGTGCAGGACCCGGTCACGCTCATTGAGTCCGAAGAGAACCTGGTCGGTACCACTGACTCGTGCAGCTCGCAGTTCGGTACGTTCGACTGGGACGCCTCGGGTGCGTTCAACGCGTTCGCTTTCGAGGCGGTCCTCGACTCGTGTGACGAGGACGATGAGTTCAATCGGGCCTTTGCCGACGGAATCGCCGCCGCAACCGCCTGGGGCATCACCGACGAAGACACCCTCGTCCTAATCGGTCCCGATATTCGATTCGAATTCGTCGAGAGCAACGAGTTCGGCGACAACGTCGCTGCCGGTGAGGTGCCAGCCGAGCGGGCGCAACTGAACTTCTCCAGATTCGAGACGCCCGATGGCAACATTCAATGCGGGTGGGACGACCGGTTGGAGACGCTCACCTGCCGGATCCTCGATCAGACGTGGGAAATCCGCGACGCCGACATCCCCGAAGGTGGCACCTGTCCGGCTGACTTCGGCTCCGAAATCGAACTCTCGATCGGCGGGCAACCGCAATTCACGTGCGTGAGCGACGTCTCGGGTTACCTGCTCGACGCGAACGGGCAGCCAGCGATCTTCGAGCCGCTAGCCGATGGCGTCGAGCTCGGATTTGGAACGATCAACTGCAGCAGCCCCGACGGCCAGAGTCTTACTTGTTTCGACCAAGACACGGGAGCGACGTTCACGATGGGTCGAGATGTGTACCCGTTCGGGCCAGACCTCGCTGAGCTGCAACGTGGCAGGGTGTCTCCGCCTCCCGAGGTGGAGGAAGTGGTAGGAACCACGACCGAGATCGACCCCGTCCACCTGGTCGACATCATCATCCCGGAGGGTTGGGTAGTCGACCGGGGTGCCTCATCGCTTGCCGTTGTGAGCTTCGACTCTGGGTCGATCGTGGAGGTCTCGCGATCCGAAGTGGGCTTGTTCATGCCGGATTCCATGGGCGGAGAGCTCAGCATTTCTGACACCTTCACTGTTGGCTTCGACGATGGCACGACCGTTACGGGAACCGAGTGGATATTCCTGTCGGTCGACGAGCAACAGTCGGTGAAAGTTGTGCGTGCCTTGCCGTTTCCGGACGGAACCACTTTGGTTGCAGAGGCCTTTGTAGATGGCGACGAGCCGCTCGACACCGAACACGTCCCATTCAGCGTCTTCTACCAAATCGGCATCTACAACTAGCGCCCGCCGAGCCGAGCTGGCTAGGTCAGGCTCGAACGCCGGAAGTCGACAAGCCACCGCTCGGCCCATGCGCGGTCGGGCTCGTCGGGGATCACGTCTGCGCGTCCTTTGATCGCTCAACAGCAGACCTCGCCGGAAAGACTCTTTGCATCGCCGCTGCTTCGGACTCCCTCATGGGATGGAACGCTCCACTGGGCGTCGACAGAGACCGGTGCCGTCGC
>CAYUKM010000138.1:0-6877 GCA_964445255.1 uncultured Acidimicrobiales bacterium | reverse complement strand
GGTTCCGGAGCAAACTCAGCGACTGGCTCAACGGGTGCGGGAGCTGGTTCTGCCGCTGGCTCTGCGGCAGCAAGCGCCTCTACGGCAGGCTCGGGGGCCTCCATAGCGGACATATCTGCAGGTGCAAGCGGAGCTTCGAGGCCCATCTCCATCGGATCTTGGGCGCTGACCTCGATCAGCCCAGCCTCGGCCATCTCGTAAGCCATCATCGAGGCATCGAGCAGGCTACTTTCCAGTTCAGATGCGAGCTGCAAGGGGGTGGCACCGTTACCGATTCGATCGAGAGCATCCCACCACTCGGGTTGGATTGTCACCGAACCATCAAGGGAAGGATTGCGGCTGAGCATGTGGCCAGGCGTTGGAATGACCGTCTCTACCTGCGTCCATCGCTCGGCGATCTCTGCGGTACGTGCGAGCACGGACTCGATTTCTTCAGGCTTACCTGGGGTCGGCACGACGTCTTCATCGAAGAAGAACGAACCATCCAGCTCAGCCAGAACGTAGTAAGTGGCCTCTGCCGCATCGTTACCCGACTCACGGATGAAGCTGTAGTCAGTGGTGACTACACCGCCATCAGAGAACTGATACGTGGCAGAGCCCATCTCCGTGGTGATCTCAAGCTGTCCAGTAGCCTCGCGGTTGGCGAGGAATTCGAGCACCTCGGTTATGCCGAGCGTCTTCAATGTTCCTTGCAGTGACATGTATTTGTACTCCGACGGTCTGGTCGATAAGGACCCCATCGGCACAAGCGCTAAAAGTTCAAGGACTTGGACGGACTGGCTCAATCACCGCGTGCAGCGTGAATGAGCACTTCCAGCGGAGGTGATTCGCCCGTCCATGCCGTGAACTGCGCAGAGGCTTGCCCAGCCAACATCGCCAATCCGTCGACGGCTAATAGTTTCCGTTCCCGTGCTGCAACGAGGAGCGGGGTGTCGAGCGGTGAGTACACGATGTCGACGACCGCAGCATCGTCACGAAACTCAGCAACGGGGAAAGCCAATCGGCCCTCGCCCGGCGTCTCTGCCATACCGATTGGGGTGGCGTTCACTACGAGCTCGGCGTCGGCCAACGCAGCGACCGTAGCCACTGCGGCCACCTCTGGTGACACCGATGCCGCTATCTCGGCGCGTTCGGCTGACCTGGCAACGACTTGGATCCGTGAAGCGCCTGCGCGGGCGCAACCATCGATAATCGCTCGAGCTGCACCGCCCGACCCATAAACGGCGACCGTCTTGCCCTGAAGCGTCTCACCGGTCGTGTGCTCGAACCCCAACACGAAGCCGTCCCCATCGGTGTTGTTGCCAACGATCGTGCCGTCGGTATTGGTCAGGTGATTCACCGCGCCGAGGCGCTGGGCTGACGGGCTCAGTTCATCGCAAGCCGACATCACCGCTTCCTTGTGCGGCATCGTGACCGAGAGGCCCCGGATACCCAACGGGCGCATAGCTGCCACCGCCCGTGCGCTATCGCCAGGCGCTACGGCGAAGCGGGTGTAGTCAAGGTCGACTCCTGTTGCCTGTGCCGCAGCGAGATGGATCGCGGGCGAGCGCGAATGTTCAACGGGCCAACCGATTACACCTGCAAGCATTCGCCAGGCCTAGCAGCCGAGGCCACGCTCGCGGCAGATTGCGACGTTCTGCGCATGTTCTCCCGACGTCACAGCAAACGAGTGGCTGCCGTCTTCACCGGTGAGCACGTAGAAGAGCCAGTCGCCATCTTCGGGCTGCAGCGCGGCCCGAAGCGATGCTTCACCTGGTGATGCGATCGGCGTTGGTGGCAGACCGACGTTCGAGAGGTTACGAGTGTTCCACGGCGAGCTGCTCGCCAGATCGTCCGCGGTGAGGTCAGCACACGGCTTTTGCGCCGCATAACACGAGCTGGCATCGATACCGAGGCTCTCACCAATGAGCAGACGGTTGTAGATCACCCGCGAGATTCGTCCGAGGTCTGCGTCGACTTGGTACTCCTCCTCGATGAGTGAGGCCAAGGTGATGATCTGGTAGTCGGTCAGTTCGAGTTCTGCGATCACCGGAGCCTTACCGACCTCATTGACGAGGGTCGTGTAGCGCTCTTCCATGGTGTCAGCCATGCGTCGCAAGATGTCTCGGGTGTCGTCGATGTCACGTTCATCGATCTGATAAGTAGCCGGGAACAACAATCCTTCGAGGCCGGAGTTGGTCGAGTCCGGGCTGTCGATGATCGGATTCTCGGGAACGCCTTCAAGATCTACCGCGACCAGGTCGGCCAAAAGATCCTGCCGGAGATTCGCTTCTTCCCATTCGGGGTTCTGACGGTTCAACACATCGATGATCTCTGTCAGGCGCAGACCTTCGGGAATGGTGACGGAGAAGAAGCTCGGCGGTACGGGTCCTTGTCCGTCGAGGCAGGCGAGCGCCTCGTCAAAGGACATGTTCTCCTGCAGACACGTGTACTCACCAGCCTGGAAATCGCTCGTCGCGTTGTCGGCAACCCAGTAGCGGAACAAGGTCGGGTTAGCGATGATCCCCTGCGCGAACAGTTCCTGTGTTACGTCGTTCGCGGTCGCACCAGACGCGATCTCGAACTCGACAGCCGCACCCGGCTCACCCGGAGGATCGAACTGGTTCTCCCACCAAGTCATCACACGGGTCGTCACCGTGAAGATGCCGACAACGGCGACGAACCCCACGAGCAGAAAGCGCAGCGTCGGCCCCATGCGGCGAGGCACGCGCACCCAGTCCCGGCGATCGATGACCTCGACCGGTGGCTCGATGGTGTCTTGCACCAATGTGGCGTGAACCACTTGGGGTGCCGGTTCAACGTGCTCTACAACGAGGGGTGTGGCACCGAAGACATCGTCGGGTGCCGCTTCAAAAAGCGGCGACGGTTCGGCGCCGACGACCGAACCCACCTTCTGACGCTCGGCGCGCTGCTGACGTTGCGCTGCGGGAGTCGCTGGCTCGGCGGGCGTTTGTTGCGGTAGACGCGGCCCAGGCTTCGGGCGACTCACGCCCGTTCCGCGGGGCCGTGGCCCAGGTACGGAGCGGTTTGGTTCGGACGGGACGGGACCAAATCGGCTCAACAGTTTGTCGACGCCGGAGGAGTTCTCGTTGTTGGGGGGTGTGTCATCAACCATGACGTGTTTTGTCAATCCATCCTTGCAGAATCACTTGAGCGGCCACCATGTCCACCATGTTGCGGCGGTCGCGCTGGGGAACCTGTTGTTCGTCGAGGATGCGGTGAGCCTCAACGGTCGTCAAACGCTCATCGTAGGTCACCAGCGGCACCGAAAGGGTGGCACCCAGCCTTTTCAGAATGGCTCGCACCCGCTTAACAGCAGGTCCTTCCCCGCCATCGAGACCGTATGGCATGCCAACCACCACGACAGCTGCCTCCCACTCGTTAACAAGTTCTTCAATTCGAGCGTCGGCGTGTGAACGGTTCTCGGCGGGAATCACTTCGATGGGAGTAGCGACAGTGCGCGAGTCGTCGGTAACCGCGACCCCGATTCGTGCCTCGCCCAGATCGAGTCCGAGAGCCCGGCCAGATTCGGGTATCACTCGATCCCTGCGGCCTCGCGCAATTGATCGAGTGCGGCGTCGAGCTGTTCGGCGTCGCGTCCACCCATCACGGTCAGGTCCGGCGCCTTCTTTCCACCGCCGCCGACCATCTTGGCGGCCGGTGCCAGCCACTCCCCCGCATGTAACGGTGAATCATCGGTGACGGCACCAGCCAAGGCAACGCCCTTTTCTAGGGCTGCGCCGAGGGCCACTGCCGAGGCGCCCTTGTCTCGAATCGCTACCGCAAGATCGCGGAGCGAATCTCGGTCGAGGCCATCGATTCTCGCGATCACCACGCCATCGACGGCCGAAGCTGCCAGTTCGTCAGCGCGACCGACCGCAGCCTGGCGCTTAAATGCAGCCAGTTCCTTCTTGAGGTCGGCCAGTTCCTGCATCCGTCGGTCGGCGCCGTTAACGACATCGTCGACTGGGACACCCAGTCCGTCAGCAACAGCTGCCGTCTTTTTTTGCTCGCTCCGGAGAAGATCGACGGTGCTCGAACCGGTCACCGCTTCGACGCGGCGGACGTTCGACCCAATCGAACTCTCCGACACGATCTTGAGCAGACCGATGTCGCCCAGTGCCTCTACGTGGGTGCCTCCACAGAGTTCGATCGAGTTTGGGCCGGCTTCAAGCACTCGAACGACGTCACCGTATTTGTCGCCGAAGAACGCGATTGCTCCTTTGGCCTTGGCGTCTTCCATCGCCATCTCTTCGTGGTTGGTGGTCGGATTCGCGAGCACGTCAGCGTTCACGAGGTCCTCGATCTCCTGGATCTGAACTTGGGTGACCTGCTCGAAGTGACTGAAGTCGAACCGGAGCCGGTCGGGTCCGACCATCGAGCCCTGCTGTTGCACGTGGTCGCCAAGTACGGTGCGAAGCGCTGAGTGCAGCAAGTGGGTGGCAGTGTGATTGCGACGGATCGCTGCACGGCGGTCGGTGTCGATCGACGCCACGACCGAATCACCGACCGACAAGATGCTGTCGGCTCCCGGGGCGTGATGCAGATGCAGTGTTGGCACCGCGTAGGTGCAGTCGATGACGTCAACCGCGCCGTCAGGGCCGGTGATAGTGCCGGTGTCGCCGATTTGGCCACCACTCTCGGCGTAGAACGGGGTCGAGTCCAAGACGACGCCCTCGGCGCCGACCCAAAGAACGGTTGCGGCCACATCGACGAGCTCGTCTCGGCCAACGAAGTTGGTGGCTCCATTGCCATCGACGATCGCCACGAACTCGGACACGTCTGCGGTAACGGCCTTGGATTGTTGGTCGGCGCGAGCTCGCTCTCGCTGCTCGGTCATCGCAGCGTTGAAGCCCTCGACGTCAACGTTGCCGCCGCGCTCCTCGACGATCTCCTGAGTGAGTTCGAGCGGGAAACCGTGCGTGTCGTGAAGCTTAAATGCCACATCTCCGGGCAGGGTGCTGCCATCACCAACCCTGTCCATCTCGGTGTCGAGGATGTTGAGGCCGGTCTCGATGGTCTGGCGGAATTTGACCTCTTCGCGCTCGACCATCTCCTTGATCTTGGCTTCGTTCTCGCGAATCTCCGGGTAGTCGTCGCCCATGATCTCCACGACCGTCGACACGAGTGCGGGCATGGCGGCGTCCCTGATGCCCAGCAGATACGCGTGACGAATCGCTCGGCGCATAATGCGACGCAGCACATAGCCGCGATCCTCGTTTGATGGGAAGACGCCGTCGTTGATCATGAACGTGGTCGAACGGGCATGGTCAGCCAGGATGCGCAGCGACACGTCAGTCTTAGCGTCCGCGCCGTCGGCGACACCGGACAGCTCGCTGGCCTTGGCGAGCAGTTTCACGAACTCATCGGTCTCCCACACTGAACCGACTCCTTGCAAGACGGTCAGGATGCGCTCGAGACCAGCGCCGGTATCGATCGATGGCGCCGGGAGCGGGATCTGCTCCCCGCCGGGCTGCTGGTCGAATTGCATGAACACGAGGTTCCAGATCTCGACGTATCGAGCGTCGGCCTCTGGGTTCTCCGGACCACCCTCGGGGCCATATTCGGGACCAAGGTCATAGAAGATCTCCGAGGACGGACCGTTAGGGCCGGTGTCGGCCATGCGCCACCAGTTGTCCTCGTCAAGACGTTGAATTCGGTCGCGGGCAACGCCGACCTTGGTCGCCCAGATCTCTTCAGCTTCGTCGTCGGAGAGGTGAACCGTGACCCACAACTTGTCGGGGTCCAGTCCGAATCCCTTGGTGAGCAAGTCCCAGGCGAATGGAATGGCGTCTTCCTTGAAGTAATCGCCAAAGCTGAAGTTGCCCATCATCTCAAAGAACGTGAGGTGGCGAGCCGTGCGCCCGACCTCATCGAGATCGTTGTGCTTACCGCCAGCACGCACGCACTTTTGTACGGTCGTGGCTCGCTTGTACGAGGGCTTCTCGACGCCTTGGAAGTACGGCTTGAACGGCACCATGCCCGAATTGGTAAACAGCAACGTTTCGTCGTGCGGGATGATGCTCGCCGACGGAACCGCCTCATGGCCGCGCTCGGTAAAGAAGTCAGTGAATGTACGTCGAACCTGCTTAGCGTCCATTCGGATCAGCTTATCGGCCTGCCGATTTTGCTGGCCGAATGGAGAGCTGTCTTCCCGGCTCCGCCTCCCTGCAACCGCTCGACACTTCCGGTCGAGAACCGCGGAAGCCGACATGGTCGCTACGCGAACTCCGCTCCCCCAAGACGCTGTGACAAGGCGATGTTTGGAGCGCAGCGACAAACTCGGTTAGAGAGTGAAGCGAACGGCCACTTCCGGTCGAGATCCGCGGACACCTACATGGTCGCTACGCGAGCTCCGCTCCCCCACAATGCTGCCACCTAGCGATGTTTCGGCGCGCAGCGACAAACTAGGTTAGAGACGAGGCCACACGCCGAGGAACGGCGGTCGCTACGTCAGGCGAAGCTCAGCGAGGTTGATCTAAGTTTCTTTCGAACGAGCGCAAAGGCCGGGAGATCATGGAACAACACGCGAAGAAGTTCAGGTTTTCCTCGATCGTACTCAACCTGGCGGCGGCGGCGTTCATCGTGTGGGGCGTGTTCATCGATGACCAGTCCGGAGTCGAGGTACTCGGCTACGCCTTCCTGGCCCTTGGAAGCGCGGCGCTGGCGTTCTCCCACGTAAAAGAAACTAGACGACGAGGGTTCGACGCTTACCGAAGAGAAGAGCCCTTAGGGCCAAAGGGGCGCCTCGCACGTTCGCGTAGACGGGTGATGCCTGGTTGGGATCGCAGTTCATCCTCGACGAGGCTTAGCTGTGGTGGTTGATGTGAGGCGATGTGGGCTTCTGCTCGTTCGGTGAGGTCGATATCGGGGCGAA
>CAYUKM010000137.1:0-6924 GCA_964445255.1 uncultured Acidimicrobiales bacterium | reverse complement strand
TCTCGATGCTCGACGTTGGCGACACCGTGATGGGCATGAGTCTTGACCACGGCGGCCACCTCACCCATGGTTCACCGGTGAACGCGAGCGGCAAGCTGTACAACTTCGTGAGCTACGAGGTCACCAAGTCCGACGAGCGCATTGACATGGACCAGCTCCGTGATCGTGCCCGCGAGCACAAGCCGAAGATGATCATCGCAGGCGCCACCGCCTACCCGCGCATCATCGAACCTGAGCCGTTTCGAGAGATCGCCGATGAGGTCGGCGCGCTGTTGATGTTCGACGCCGCCCACATCGCCGGTCTCATCGCGGGCGGCGTACACCCCAACCCGATGCCCTACGTCGACGTGATGACCTTCACCACGCACAAGACGTTGCGCGGCCCTCGCGGCGGCTGCATCTTGTCTTCAGAGGAGCACGCCAAGGCCATCGACAAGGCGATCTTCCCTGGCCTGCAGGGTGGCCCGTTGGAGAACCACATCGGTGCCAAGGCCGTTGCCTTCCGAGAAGCACAACATCCCGAGTTCAAGGACTACGCCGAACAGATCGTAAAGAACGCCGCCGCTCTCGCGGAAGCGTTGGCGACCCGTGGCTTCCGCCTGGTGTCGGGCGGAACCGATAACCACCTGTTGCTCGTCGACCTTCGAAGCTTCGATGAGGAACTGACCGGCAAAGAGGCGCAGATCGTCCTCGACGACGCGGGAATCACGTTGAACCGAAACACGATCCCCGACGATCCTCGTTCGCCGTTTGTGACGAGCGGTATCCGCATCGGCACGCCAGCGGTGACGACACAGGGAATGCGCGAGCCAGAGATGGATCAGATCGCCGATCTCATCGCACGCACACTCCAACAACGCGACGACGCAGATGCTGTTGCGGCATTGCGGAACGAAGTCGCCGAGTTGTGCTCGGGATTCACGCCGTATCCATAGGAATATCCAGAGCCACCTAGCGCTACTCGGGGCCACACCCCGGCCATAGAATTGCTAGTTCCGATATTTCTCGGGCAGACTGCACCCGAGAACTCAGGGGCATCGGGTGACTTGCGTCTTGCATCCGTCAAACACGCCCCAGAACGGACGATACTGACACCATGGCTGGCGTTGCGCAGTTTCTGATCGTGGGCGGCGTTACCGCCGTGGTCACGCTCCTTTCCACGCCGTTGACTCGGATCCTTGCCTTCCGCATCGGCGCAGTCGCAGCGCCGAGTTCGCGCAAAGTCCACGAAAAGCCGACCCCCAGCCTGGGCGGACTCGCCATGTTGGTCGGTATCGCTGCCGGTCTCGGCACTGCCTGGGCGATGAGTTCCTTCGATGCAATCTTTAGGTCCTTCACCGATATTGCCGGTGTCGCCGTTGCGGCGTTGATCATCTTCGCTGTCGGTCTTCTCGATGACATCCGTGATGTGTCCGCTCCGGCCAAGGTCGCCGGCATCGTTTTGGCAGGCGTCGTTCTCGCACTCGCCGGTGTTTCTTTGCTGTGGTTCCGCGTGCCGTTCACCGGCTTCATTCAGCTGTCGGCCGACCTTTCGGTCGTGCTCACCGTCGTGTGGCTCCTAGTGATAGCGAACGCCATCAACCTGATCGATGGCCTCGATGGTCTGGCCGGCGGGATCGTTGCGATCGCGTCTGGAACTTTTTTTCTCTACTCGGTTCAACTCGGTAGCGAAGGGCTCTTGTTCGCATCGAACCCCGGTCCGCTGCTCGCCATCTTGACGGTTGGCGCGTGCGTTGGGTTCCTGCCTTTCAACATGCACCCCGCCAAGACCTTTATGGGTGACAGCGGCGCGCTTCTGTTGGGGCTCATGCTCGCAGCATCGACGGTTTCGGTCGGTGGCCGTATCGACCAAGCGGTCTCGGGTCAGGTGTTCTTCTTCTTCGCTCCGCTCATCATTCCACTGCTGCTCTTGGGTGTACCTCTGGTCGATATGTCGATGGCGGTGCTCCGGCGAGCAACACGACGCGTCTCACTCGCCTCGGCGGACAAGGAGCATCTGCATCATCGTCTGATGCGACTTGGGCACGGTCACCGGCGCACGGTTCTGATTCTGTGGGCATGGACGGCGTTGCTGTGCGGCGTCGTGCTCTACTCGGCGCTCACCCGATCTGGCGAAGCGGCGTTGCCGTTCGCTGGTGGGGCGTTAGCTCTGATCCTCTTCACGATCTTCAACCCCGGTGTTCGTCGACGCCCGGTTCAACCAGCGTCCGTCGAACAGCCATAAGGCATCCGAACGCTGCAGTGCAGGGAGTTGTTCAGCCCTAGCGGTCGAGAATCATTGCTTCGGGCCCCTCGCCGGGCGTATTAAAGCACTCCGAGTCACCCTCACGAGCCTCGATGTGCAGCGCCAAACACTGTCCAATGGCCTGCTGGCCATAGAAGTTCGGGTGGACACTCTCGCCCGCTTGGCCTTGGGTGATCCCCGTCGTTACGAAACGGATCCATTCCGCGTTTGGCCCAGGCCCATGAGTTACACCCTCGGCGCATGCTTCACGACCGGCGAGCGCCTCGGAGATATCGAGGAACTCGACATCGAATACCTGAGCGACCAATTCGAGGTTGTCTCGAATGGCGGGGAGCAACTCGTCGTGCGCCCAGTCGGCGTCGGTATCCCAGAACGGGCAGCCGCCGGTGAACGTGCGCCGGAAACCGGTTTGGGGGTAGCGGAACTCGTCGCTGCTTGGGATCGGCACCGAGTAGCTCTGCAGGATGATCCGGTAGTCATGGTCACCGGCAACTTTGAGCACTTCGCGAATGTCGGTGATCGATTGCGCCACGCCCTGGAGCATGTCTCCCATTGCTGTATTGACGTTCTCGGCTTGGCCCTCCGCGCAGGTGTTCGGCGCAAACGAGCTGCTCGTCACGTAGCGAATTACACAGTCGGCGATGATGCTCGAGAAGCCGAGATCGTTTCCGCCGATCGACAGCACAACCACCTCGATGTCGTAGTCCTCTGCGAGTGCCGCGAGTCGATCGACCTGTGGGCCCTCACCGTTTTGGGGCACACCTCCGCTCGCAGCGGAGATCACGTTGTCCGTAGTCGCTCCCGAGCACGCCAGGTTGAACACGGCGTCGACGTCGAGATCGGCGGAGAGTAATGGCGCGACATCGGAACGGTTGCATCCTGTTGCTGCGGTATCGCCATAGACACGTTCGAGGTCGTAGCGGTAGCCGAAGAAGCGCAGGGGTGTCGCGGCGCGATCGGTTCCGTCTCGGTCGCCAAAGCTGCGCGGCGAATTTCCTTGCCAGCGTCCTGCCTCGCCAGCCAGGTACGAATCCCCGAGGGAGATCGCCGCGGTGGGCTGGGTGTCGTCTTGTTGGGCACCGAGACTCGTCGTCGGAGACGCCAGCGCGGCGATGAGCGCGAGGGTGGTGAGAACTTTGAGGACCATGACCGCACGCTAGTAGTCGTCGGCCGTTAGCCAAGATCGGGCCATGACCCGTCGCGAAGAGTGGTGATCGGCGCGAATTTCGCCACAGCATGATTCTTGGGCGGGTGATTGCAAAAAGCTTTCCTAAAGGCGCGCGCAAGCTGTGACAATGGTTATAGATTCTCCCAGGGCAAAGTTGGAATTTCTAGCTGAGTTCCCGATACTTTGAGAAACGGTTCACAAGCTCGTAATGAGTTTGGAGAGACGGGTTAGGTACGTGCAACAGGATTTGGGGAGAATCGAGGAGGCCGCCGACGACGGCATCATCGTAGATAACCCACGACCCCATGAACAAGCGCTACGTGATGGCATGTGGAAGGGCCACGGCGGTTATGAGATCGCTCTTTCGCCGGTGATCCTCGGCGGCTTCGGCTGGTTACTCGACAGCGCCATCGGAACCGTGCCGGTCTTCTTGATCATCGGTGCAGTCCTCGGCCTCGTTGGCTCGGTCGCCAACCAGTACTACCGCTACCAAGCCGCCATGGAAATCGCGACCGCCGAGCGTCTTGCCAAACTCCCAAAGACAGGCGAGGGCGCGCCGGCTGTTGGTCGCTCCTTCGGGCGTGTCGAAGCGGTGGAGGTCGACATGTCGATCGACTTCACCAAACCACGACCAGGACGGATCGCAGAACAATGAAGCGCCCGGTCGAACACGATCCCAACACCTTGCGCCTCGAAGGCGATTCGCCGGTGGTGGATATTGCAAAGGATCTCGTTCGACGTGGCGCAATCCTCGCACCCATCGCGATTGCGATCGGTGCGTTCCTCTGGCAGAGCGAAGGCGCCTACTCGGTGGCCTACGGCTTGGCTCTCGTGGCTATCAACTTCTTGATGGCAGCATTCATGCTCGCCTACGCCGGTCGCATCTCGGTTGCAGCCATGGGCGCAGCGGCAGTATTTGGATTCTTCACTCGACTCAGCATCATCACCGTTGCCGTGTTGGTCGTTCGTGACGCCGGATGGGTCAACCTCATCGCCCTCGGGCTGACGTTGATCATCGCTCATGTCGGATTGTTGTTCTGGGAGATGCGCTACATCTCCGGGTCGCTGGCCAACCCTGGCCTCAAGCCGACCACCAAGTTGCCTATCAATCACGCGTCGTCGCCTGAGGCGTCCGACACGAACCTACAGGAGCTCACCTGATGCTGTTGTTCGCCGCAGAAGCCGAAGGGGGCGGACTCGCGTTCCCCTCACTGTCGAATCTGATCGAATGGGCGCCGATTGTTGAGATCGGTGGAGTGCTCGATATTGACAAGATCGGCCTTACGCACATTCTCGGTGCGCTGATCCCAGCCGTGATGTTCATCATGGCCGGCCAGCAGAAGAGTCTCGTGCCATCGGGTATCCGCTCGATTGCCGAGTCGATCATCGAGTTTGTGGAGACCCAGATCATCCTTCCGGCGATCGGTCCCGATGGACTGCCGTACCTGTCGCTGCTGCTCTCGTTCTTTGTGTTCGTCTTCATCGGTAATATCACCGAGGTCATCCCGTTCTTCCAGATGCCAGCGAATGGCCGAATGGGCGGCCCGCTCGTCTTGGCGTTGATCACCCTGGTGGTGTTCACCGCCGTCGGTATCAAACACAACGGCTTCAAGTACATCGCAGAGATCGCGTGGCCGCCGAGCGTCCCGGTCTTCTTGCGTCCGCTGGTGGGCTTCATCGAGTTGCTCTCGACGTTCCTGCTGCGCCCGTTCAGCCACAGCGTCCGTCTCTTCGCCAACATGTTGGCCGGTCACATTCTGCTCGTCACGTTCTCGGTCCTCACGATCGCAACGTTCAGCGGATTGCTGTTGATCATCTGGCCGTTCGCCTTCGGCGGACTCATCGCCTTCACCGCCTTTGAGATCTTCGTGTCCTTTATTCAGGCGTTCGTATTCACCATTCTTGCCGCCGTATACATCGGTGGCGCCCTGCACCCAGCTCACTAGCTCGGCGCAGACCCTGTTAACTAGTCCACTTTCCAACCACAACAACAAATACAGATCGACGAGGTCGCCAGACCTCACCGAAAAACAAGGAGCAATCCCCAAATGAGCATCGCAGCACAGATTCTCGCCCAGGTTGACCAAGACACTGCGGCCGCTGAAGGCGCAGGTTTCGCCTACGGCCTCGCAGCAATCGGTCCTGGCATTGGAATCGGATACCTGGTCGGCCAGGCCGTCCAAGCAATCGCACGTCAGCCTGAAGCTGCTTCGCAGGTTCAGACCACGATGTTCCTCGGTGTGGCATTCACCGAGGCGATCGCCCTCATCGGCTTCGTTGTCTTTATTCTCCTGAAGTTCGCCTAGTCAACCCCGACTCGGGTTCGATTGGCCGCACAGAAAGGAGAAGTCGACCGTGGAATATGACTATGTAGTTTCATTGGGCGAAGAAGTCATCATCCTCGCATTTGCTGAGGCAGAAGAAGGCGAAGAGTTGGAGGAGGGACCGCCACCAAATCCGGTTCTTCCTGAACCCAACCACGTGATCTGGGCACTCGTGTCCTTCTTGGTCCTGTGGGCGCTTATGCAGTACGTGCTTCTGCCACCGCTTCTGAAGTCGCGTGAGGAACGTGAACAAAAGATTCGCGCCGACCGCGAGGCCGCCGACAAGGCGCGCCAAGCGTTGATCGACGTGCAAGCCGACTACGACGCCTCGCTCGCCGAAGCACGCGCTGAAGCCGACGGCATCGTCGACGCAGCACGTGAAGAGGCAGACGAGTACCGGGCCAACGTGATCGCAGACGCTCAGACCGAAGCCGCCACAGTGAAGTCTGAAGCTGCTGGTGGTCTCGACGAGTCCCGCGACAACGCACTCGCTTCGATGCGAGGCGACGTTGGCGACATCGCCGTAGCCGCAGCTTCAGCTGTGCTTGGCAAGGACCTCGACCGTTCTGCACAGCAGAGCGCGATCGACTCAGCGCTGGATGGAGATAACTAATGGTTCAGTTACTTGCTGCTGAAGGGCCAAACGGCCGCTTCTTTCCTGCTGATATTCTTGAGTTCGCATGGTCGGCTGCCGCTTTCGGCATCGTCTTCCTTGCTCTTGTCGTCAAGCTTTTGCCGGTGATGAAGAAGGGCCTGGCGGCTCGCTCTGAGAACATCCGGGACGAACTGGTTGAAGCCGAGCGTGCTCGGGTCGACGCTGAAGCCGAATTGAGTGCGCTCCGCTCAAAGCTCGGATCAGCCGAAGCCGAACAAGAGCGGATCACCAGTGAAGCTCGAGACACCGCTGCGCAGGTGAAGACCGATCTCATGGCTCGCGCCGATGCGGACGCTGTTGACGCAAAGGGCAAGGCAACCGCCGAACTCACCGCTTCAACAGGTCAGGCATCGGCCGACATCCAGGCAGCCGCAGCCGCACAAGCTGCAGCGGCTACCGAGTCTGTTGTCAACGCAAACCTCGATTCGGCTACCCACGCCGACCTGATCGACGCCTACATCGAGCAGGTGAACGCCTCATGAGTCGCGCTGATTACTACGCAGACGCCCTGATCGCCCTCGGCAATGCCGAA
>CAYUKM010000136.1:0-7096 GCA_964445255.1 uncultured Acidimicrobiales bacterium | reverse complement strand
GACACAAACCGCATCTGGTGGACCGACACTGGCGTGCATCAGAACCTCACGTTCTCGGTGCAGCCCGACCCGATCTCGGGTATGCAGTGCTGGCACCAGCGGGTGCACGTCACCCCGGCCGAGCCCGGTGACCAATACGGCGATGTCGTGGTCGATACCAACAAGTCTCGCGAGGCCTACCTCGAATGGCTCGAAAAGACCCGCCCAGCGCCAGGCCCCGGCGGCCTGCGTCGCCCACTCTGGTACGCCCGCCCCCTCAAGCCAACCGCACCTACCTATCTCAGTCCCGAAGCCTAAACACTTAGGGACAGTCCCTAACTGTCCTCGGCGCGGGTGATATAGCTCTGGACGAATTCGGCGAAGTGGGCGTGCAGTTCGGCGGTGATCGACGCGGTTGCGAGCTGGGATAGTTGGGTCGCGGCTTCTGTGAGGGCTGCGATGTCGCCCGCGTCCATGCCGTTGGCTTCGAACTCGGCCCAGAGGTGCTCATCGAACACCGCCTGAAAGCGCTTGGCCGTCTTCTTGGTCGACTTGCGCATGGCGTCGTACTCGTCGAGCATCACCGAGATCGGAACACCGTGAGCAGCGACGGCAGGGCCGATCTCCAGGAACTCGGGTGTGCGAACGAGTACGTCTGCGCCGTCGAGCGCGATGAGGCCCACCTCGTTCGCTCGTTGGATGTCGGCTTGGGTGACCATGCCAATGCGGCCGCCAACCGTTGGTCGTGAGTCGACGATCAGCCGAGCGGTTCGACCCCTAGTTGGGTAGGTTCGGCTCAGGGGCGGCCGATGTTTGGAGCGCAGCGAGAAACTCGGTTAACGACAAGGGCCTCTAGGCCCGAGGAGTGGCAGTGACCTCGGTGGCGATTCCGCCACGGACGTTTTGGGACAGCGTGACTTCGATGTCGGTCACGCCGCCGCCGATCGCCGCGATGTGGTCAGCCATCTCGCCTGCGAGGTGTTCGGCGAAGATGCGCCTGTCGCGATACGTCGTGAGCCACAGCTTGAGCGACTTGGACTCGATCGCTTGGGTTACTGCGGTGTAGCTGATGGTCGCCTTGTAGATGTCTGGTTGGATGCCTTCAACCGCCGGGCACAGTGCTTGTAGTTCTTCGGTGGTGAAGACGACCCGGACAGGGCGGTCGACGGGGAAGGTGTCGAGTCGACCGTACTCGTCTTGGTCGACCTGGCGGCCCAGCATGGGTTCATCAGACATAGGTGCGAGGTTACCTGTGCCTGCGCGGTTCGCAGGACGTGGTCTGCGTCGATGTGACCGTTGCCCGTTGGCCACTATGGGAAATCGTTAACTAAAATGGTAGAAAAGCGCCGGGACGACTTTTAACTATCTATGGCGAACCACGGGCTAACACCGGAGCAATTCGAAATTCTATTTGGCGACACCATTCGTCGCGAAATAGAGATCATGGCTGCCCAACAACGCGCCCAAGAGGCAGCGGGCGTACCCGCAGATCCAGCAGCGGTTCCGTCCGATCCACCCGGGGTACCGCCTGCCGCCACACCGACGGCACCGGTTGCGCCGACTCCTGAGGGTGTTCCACAGAGCCCGCCGGCTCGGGCGTCCGCTGCTGGCACAGCGCCGTTCGCGCCTGAAGTTTCGCCAGCGCCGATCACGCCACCGGCTCCTGAGGTTGTTCCCCCGAGTCCACCTGCTCCGACCCCCGCGGCCGCTGCAGCAGCACCGTTTTTGGCGCCAGAGGTTTCCCCTGGACCTACATTCCGGGACGTCGTAGTCCCCGAAGAATCTGTAGCTGCACCGGTCTTGGCGGTGGAGACGGGCACAGTGCCGGCCGAGACGGTAGTCCTGCCTGAAATCGCGACCGCAGATGCTTTGCGTTCCGAGGAGTTGGTTGAGCACCCAAAACCGGTTGGTCCGATCGATGTAGATCCAATAAAGCCGAGGCGGCGATGGCTTACGGGCGTCCTCGCCGTGCTTGCAATGGTTGGGGTTATTGCTCTCGCTGGGTTTGTGGGCTTCCAACGCGCAAACTCCAACACCGAGGTCGCAGGGGAGACAGCAACCACTACCGCCGAAGAAGTGGCCGAAGCCGAGCAGGCCGAGGACGTCGGTGATGATGCGGGCAGCGTCGAAGACGCGCCTGACGAGGGAGTAGCCGACCCTGGCGACGCAGTCGACGAAACCGGCGACGATCCAGACCCCGCGGATGAGGCCGCAGTGGCAGAGCCAGCCGATGCTGATGGGGACCCCGACCCCGATCCCGACGACGCGGCCGCTGACGGCGCAACTGCGACAGATACAACCGAAGCCGACGTAACCGACACGGAGCCAGCCGAAGCCGAACCAGCAGAAGCTGCCCCGGCTGAAACTGAGGCCACTACAACGACGACGACCACCACGACGACAACGTCGATCCCACCTGCTGCAGCGGCTGGATCCTCGTTGATCGGCTCGGTGACGGGAACCTCGGTTTGCCAAGATCCGGCCGGCGATGTGGTGCTCGAACTCGAGGCGCCGACACCGGCCTTCGATGCCCCGGACGCTGTGGACTTGGTTTCGGTGGAGTTGACAGTGTCAGCGACCCAAGTGATCGTCCGCTTCCAGACCGCTGGTCAGGTGCCGGCGAACTTCGGCCAAGCGGGGGAATCACCCGTTGAGGTCGGCTCGTACACGGTAATGCTGTGGAGCGAAGACCCGGGCATTGTGTCGGCCGAAGAGCCCATTCGGCGGGTAAACCTGATCGCAGACCTGGACTTCGGCGAGGTCACTGCCTTCGTCACCGGAACGGGTCCTTCGCTGCAGAACAATCGCCGTGACGGTGAAATCGCATTCGACGGCGACAGCATCGTGATTACCTTCGCCGTCGGCGATCTCGGCGTTCTGCCAGGTGAGTTCAATTGGACTGCCACGGCGAGGACCGGCGTGGTCGACAACCCGGCGGACCCGGGGAACTTCGCAGTCGCGTTGGACAGCGCCTGCCCATCGTTTGACGACTTCGGAGAACGGTTCCCGGGCTAGTCCTGTTGTTGCGTCTCGGTGAGAGATGCGATTCGGGTCTCTAGCAGCTCGATTCGGCGTTCCGCACGTTCCACAGCGCGTTGAGCCTTTTCAGCGATCTCGGGGTCGTCGTTTGTGACCTCGAGACGGAGCAGGTCGAGGCTCTCGGTGGTCTCGGCAAGCCTGGTCTTGGTCTCTTCGATCTGCGCTGCGGCATCGGCTTTGTCGAACACTCGCGACTCCGCGGTCCTGCGAGATGATTCACGTCGCTCGTCTTCGGGTGCGGGGATAGCTGGGTTGCCACTATCTTCTCGGCGCGCGATGAACATCGGCGACATGATCTCGATGTCGGCCCCGTGCAATGTGTCGAGTATCGCTCCCCGCAGTCGTGAGCGGGAGGCGAGCAGAGACCGAGGGTCTTCCAGGAAGCCAGCGATTCGGTAGTTGACGGTGTAGTCGCCGAGATCTACTACCTGGACGAAGGGTTCGATGAGCCCGGCCTTCTCGGCCGCGGACACGAACAGTTCTTCGAGCAAGTGGCGCGACACGTCGTAGCCGATGGAGGCATTTGCTGACACGATCGTTCCCGATGCTCGAACGACTCGCACCGCCTGGTTCACCATGATCGAGTTCGGCATGGTGACCAAGTCGCGGTCGGCGGTCTGGATCTCGGTGTGAAAGAGGCCTCGTTCCGTCACTCGACCGATCTGATCAGCGACCTCGATGAAGTCGCCAGGTTTGAAACTGCTTGAGCTTCGCAGCATGAGTCCCGCCATCGCGTTGGCGATGATCGATTGCGACGAGATGGCGAGGGCGCCGGTGACGATCAGACCAAAGACTGAGAAGGCCAGGTCGGAGTCGGTCCCATCCGGTAGGACAAAGATGACAATCAGTAAACCCAGGAGGATTACTGCTGCGGTACCTAGCTGGGAACGAAAGCCGACGTCTGCTTCGTCCGTAATCGCTCGTCGCCGAAGAAACCATCGAACAAGGAGAATGGCGATGAGCGTGAGAATGACGACGACAAGCGCCGGTACCCAGTCGATGAGTTCTGTTCCGTCCTGTTGCGCGAGAAGCACGTAACGTGTTTAGTCGACCGACGCCAAACGCGTGGCGATCGAGGGCGTGAGTGGGGAATGCCTCGTCGATGATTTGGTTATTGCGTTGCCCCTAGCGCTTCGATGAACCGACGTCAGCCAAGCCGTATTCGGCATTGGCGCTTTCGCTCACGAGCACCGAGACCAGTCCGGCGAGTGCCACTGCGGCAGAACTCATAGCTGCAAATACGAATCGCATGAATGTCCCCAATCTCTTCTTTCCACAACGGAATGCAATGGGGGATAATCACCCAGCGCGTCCCGTCAACTACTGATGAGGGCAGACTAGGTAAACCTATGCGCGGTGTCACTACCAGTCTGTGGTTTGTAACAAAATCGTCGCGTGCTTGCAGCGAGACGTAGGCTGAGAGTGATGAATACGGTTGTAGGGCTGCAGATCGCGTTGGCCTCTCGGTTGCCGATGCGCGAACTCGAAAGCATCGAAATCTTGGACGGGCACGGCATCACCGGCGACCGTTACGAGAACGCTCGGCACCGTCAGGTGACGGTGCAGTCCCTGGAAGAGATCGCCGTGGCGGAGGAAAAGGTAGGTCGCGACCTCGATGCGGTGCTCACCCGTCGAAACATCACCGTCGACACCGGCCTGCTCGACCGAACCCCGGGTGCCCGCATCCGCATCGGCTCAGACGAGAACGGTTGGGTAGAGCTGGAGGTGGTCCGTGACGCCGCCCCATGCAAGCTGCTCGAAGACACGCTCGGTCGCGATGCCAAGCTCGCACTCTCGAAGAAAGCTGGTGTCGTCTACCGAACGATCAGCGGTGGTTCAATCGCTCTCGGCGACAAACTCGAAGTGATCGACGTACAGGCTTCTTCTTGAGTGGCAGGTGCCCGATGAGGAGCCGTGTCCACAAAGGTCCGTAGATCGCATCGAGGACGATCTCGCAGTCGATGTCCCCGCGAACCTGTCTCGTGTCCCTCGCCAAGGAACTCGGCGCAGTCGTACCCGTGGGCGAAGCAACGGCGCGAGTCTTCGCCGACGGAGCCGAAGGCCCCCAAGCTGAGCTCGACATCTCAGGCATCGCCGATCGCCACCTGAGCTAGAAGTATGTCGGTACGGCCATTGGGCTATGCGGCGGCAGGGTCCTCAGCGTTGACGATCTTGGAGATCGTGTTGCGGTGTAGGCCGCTGACCTCGGCCAGCTGGCGCAGTGACGCTCCATGTTTATGCGCAACCTTGATCGCCCAGCGTTGGTTCTCGGTCGCGTCACGTAGGTCGAGCGAGTAGGCATCGACCACCGACAAGCTCGCGGCGATGAGCGGATCGTCAGATAGTGCCCGTGCGGCGAGGCCCGCTTCATGCGCTTCGACTGCTTCTACATCTATTGGGTCGTCGTTTGGGTTAGTCACGGTAGTGCTCTTTCATTGCCTGAACGAGCGTGTCCTCGATCAGTCCGAGAGCGAACCTCCGTGCGTCGGTTGGGTCGGCGATCGCTCGGTAATTGCGTTTCACGGTGTCGAGAAGAACGGCCGCTTGTTCCTCGGTGAGTTCGATGGAGATCATGCCGCCGAACGTACCAGCGGCCTATGACGTAACATCCCACATCATAGACAAGTGGTACACATCTGTGCAATGTGTTCGAACTAGGTCTCGGCCATGAGGTGGCTGCGTAGGGCAGCCAGAGCCTTGTCGGGTTGGTCGATCCAAGGAGCATGCTCGGCTCCCTCGACCATCTCTAGCGTTGCGTTCGGCAACAGGTTGGCGAACTCGGTAGCCACCGCCTCACCACCGAAGTAGTCGTCGGTGCCCCAGAACAAGTGAACGGGATGCGTCACCTTGGCCAGCAGTTCAGCTGAGTGGCGGACGGTCTCGATCTCGCCGCGCAGGTCGGCGGGGCGGGCGCTGTCGAGCGACTCGTTGCGAAACGTCTCGGTGTGTTTGAGGAGCGCAACCATCCAGTCGACCATGACATCGGAGAAACGTCCGCTCTCGATGGCGCCCCGCACTCCAGCGGTCTTCAACATCGACCGGACCAAGGCCGGGGTTGCTGGCACACGCTTTGGCATGAACCGCGGCGGAAGGCTGGGGGCGCGCATCGACAGGGGTATATCGCCGAGGCGCGCCCCGACCTGGAACCCGAACGCGAACACCCGACCGAATCGATCCGGGTGGGCCGCGAGCGACCGGAAGGTGCTGAACCCACCAAACGACGTCGATACGACATCGGCGGTCTCGATGACGAGCCCATCGAGTATGTCGACGAGCAGCGCGTCGGCAGCCTCCCGTTGTGCGGCGAGCGTGCGGGTTGGTGGATCGAGCGGAGCCGACGTTCCGGTCCCCGGTCGCTCGACCAGAATGCACCGACAGTCCTGCAATCCGCCGAGGAGTCCGGCGAACACTACGCCAGTCGTCATGGTGCCCGGAAGAAACAACACCGGTTGGCCGGTGCCGGTCTCTACGACGTTGAGCTCGCCGCCAAGGCGAGTGAGCGGAACCGCAGTGCGAACAAAGTCGTCGACGCCCTCGGTCCGCAGGACCCGAGCCTCAGCTGCAAGGTAGTCTTCGACCGCCATGGGCCGACCCTAGCCGCTCGGCGACAGCATCTCATTCAGATCCGGCCGCTAGAAGGGAGGCCACGGCCACCATGCCGAGGTCGGTCATTGCATTGTCCTGCGAACTTCGCGCCTGTTGCTCACGAGGGTTCCGCGTCGAGCAGTCCTCCCCAGTCGGCTTCCCATCGCTACCTGAAACGGATCGGGCTCGTTTCAACCGCAACAGATTAGAGGCAGTGGATAAGCCCAGCAGCGCATACACGTGGACTTTGGCGAAGGCATCGGCGCGGGCGGTGACGGCGGCTCGAGCCCCGGCTACCTCCGCGCGGCGACTGGGGGCTCCAGGGCGGCAAAGAACTGCGAGGTCCCCGAACAGAACAACTGCGTC
Organism: uncultured Acidimicrobiales bacterium; assembly: GCA_964445255.1. Classification (GTDB taxonomy): domain Bacteria; phylum Actinomycetota; class Acidimicrobiia; order Acidimicrobiales; family SHLQ01; genus SHLQ01. Next base: position 127 of record CAYUKM010000136.1, on the reverse strand, counting down.
TTCGATGAAGATGCCGTCGGGACAGTCATCGGCCGACTTTACGTCGACGATCGCCCAGCCCTCGGCAGCCATGGTGTCGACATAGCCCTGCCATTGCTTGCGGGCAGTGGCCAGGTCGACGGGTTGG
>CAYUKM010000135.1:0-7160 GCA_964445255.1 uncultured Acidimicrobiales bacterium | reverse complement strand
CGGGGGCAGGATTTGAACCTGCGACCTTCGGGTTATGAGCCCGACGAGCTACCAAACTGCTCCACCCCGCGACTGACAACGATAGCGGTGTTCCTTACAGTTGCAACCGGGCCGCGGGCGTCTGCGATCAGCTATGTATCGAGGTGTTCGAGGATCAAACGGCTGTCGGTTTGGCGCACGCCCGCTTCGTTACGCATCAGGCTGAGCAGCTCATTTAGGTCATCGGTCGATGCGACTCGAGCCCGAGCTCGAAAATCGAGTGGTCCGGTCAGATGGAACGCCTCGACCACACGGCCATCACTTGCGACAAGGTCTAGGAACGGCTGGCGGTTCGAACCGTCTGACAGCCACACGTCGATCGTTGCTTCGATGGGCTTGCCAAGGGCGGCGTGATCGACCTGGGCAACGAAGCCCACGATGATCTTGCGATCGATCAGCCGCTGCAATCGCGCGCCGGCTGCGTTGGGGCTGAGCCCCACCTTCTTCCCCAGCTCCCGCTGGGTAATTCGACCCGAGCGTTGCACTACTCCGAGTATTTCTCTGTCAATATCATCGATCACAGTGTTTATCACTGTACGGCGATACGTAGGCTCTGAAAACCAGTGCCAAACGCAGCGAAAAGTGGGTCATTGTGTCATGTATCCCGTCATCCCAGAAAGGCAGCGACATGACCGCATCTCAGAATTCCGAATTCCAGCGACTACTCGAAGCCTGGAACCAACATCAGGACCTCCGCAAGCAAGGCGCGCCGATCTCGGCCCTCGTTGAGTCGCGCTCCAAGCTCAACCAGGCGCGCCAGGAACTCGCGCCGGCTGCCTAGCTACGTCACCCGACCTCCGGTGATCGAGCATTTAGGATCTTCCCATGGCCATCGTGATCGCTCCGCACTTCACGGTCCCCGATCATGAGCTCGCCTGGAAGTTCACCACCTCGGGCGGACCGGGAGGCCAGCACGCCAACAAGGCCGCAACCCGGGTAGAACTCACCTGGATCATCGAAGAGTCAGTCGTCCTTACAGACGCCCAACGCTCTCGGCTCCTTTCGCGGATTGGCCCGGTGCTTCGGGTCGTCGTCGATGCCGAACGTTCACAGCTTCGCAATCGCGAGATCGCCGAAGAGCGACTCGCCGACAACGTCAAGCGAGCGCTGGTAACCCAAAAGAAGCGTCGCCCAACCAAACCGACCCGAGGCTCACAGAAACGCCGGGTAGAAGCCAAGCGACAACGAAGTCAGACGAAAGCCAACCGTCGACGTCCCTCGCTCGAAGACTGACAATTGTGATGCCGTCGACGTGACGGCTGACCACCCCGATGTGACGGCCGCACACCCTCGAACGCGACACAAATATGGCCATCGCGCCGTTAAGGAAGATCATGAAGACAGCAACTCGAATTCACGCTGGCGTCGGCGCGAGCCGAAGTGCAGCGCAAGCCTCCAAGCGGCGCTTCGTCAGCTTGTCGCGCCACGGCGTCGTCGCCGCTGAGCGATTTGCAGCGAAGCCGCAGACGCGCACGAGTGCGCGACAGGTAGCAAGCTTGTTCACCGGCACCATCATCATCGGCCTCGGTGTGTCGCTCTTCGTTCACAGTGGCCTCGGTGTGCCCGCATATGACGTCCTTCTCAGCGCCGTGCGAGACCGACTCGGTATCAGCCACGGCCAAGCAGGTTGGCTTGTCACGGGGGCCCTCTTCCTCGTGGCAGCCGCACTCGGCCGACGTCCAAAGATCAGCGGAATCTTCTACCTGCTCGCGGCCGGCGTATCCGTCGACATCTGGATTCATCTGATCAACGACCCTGACCCCTTGGCCGTCCGAATGCTGTTCGTCGTGTTCGGTACCGCGGCGATCGCCATGGGCGTCGCCCTTGTGGTTCACGCCGGGCTAACCGGTGGATCGATCGAATTGCTGATGCACGCCGCAGAGGACCGTGGCTATGACGCGTTCCGAGTCCGTCAGGTACTTGAACTAGGAATCTTGGTGCTGGGTGTCGTCTTGGGCGGCGACCTTGGCTTTGCCACCGTGTTCTTCGTCGTTGCCATGGCGCCGATGCTCAAGGCCGGCCGTCAGGCGCTCGAAGATCACCGCAGAGGACGCGCCGAACGCCTCAACCCAGTATGGGACTAGGGCCCGTCGCCTTTCATGACCAACACTCGATGGTCATAGGGGATGTCGATCCCTTCGGCGTCGAAGGCCTTCTTGATCTCGGCGCGCACTCGCCGCGCTACCGCGAACTGTTCCGACGGCTCGGTCTTCACCCGGGCCCGAATTACCACCGCGCTGCTAGCCAGTTCTTCAACGCCCAGCACCTCAGGCTCATCGATGATCGTGGCTTCCGGCGCCCCATTGAGCCAGAGGTCGTCGAGCACTGCCTTGATCACCGCTGACGCATGATCGATGTCATCGTCGTAGGAGATGCTGATGTCGAACACCGAACGCGCCCAAATCTGGGAGTAATTGCCAACCCGTTGGATCTCACCGTTGGGGATAGTCCACAAAACTCCGTCGTTGTCCCGCAGCCGCGTGGTCCGAAATCCCACCTCCACCACCTTGCCTGTCGCATACGAGACGTCGATGATGTCACCGACGCCATACTGGTCTTCGATCACCACGAAGATGCCAGCGAGAAAGTCTCGGACGATCGATTGCGCTCCGAAGCCAACCGCGATCGAAGCGATTCCGGCGCTGGCGATCAGCGGTGCTAACGAGATACCAACCTCGCCGAGGATCACGAAGACCGCCGTCGTCCACACCACGATCGTCACGAGACTCTCGAGAAGTTTGCCCAGCGTGACGGCCCGCTGAAGCGAGCGATCGGTCGGGTCGTCCCCCGACGACGACATGAGACTCACCCGGCGTCGCAGTGAACCAACAGCGACGTCGTCGCCCGCTCGGCCACCAGCGCTCCGCTCACCGATCTCGGCCACGAAGCGCCGAACAACGCGCCGAAGAACTCGGCTGACAAACCATGCCAGAACGAGCACGAACAGAATTCGGAGCGGTCGATCGACGAACCAGCTCGCAAGCAAGGCCCCGGTCTCGCTGTTCGTCTGGTCGAAGACCCACTCACAAATCAGGTTCTGCTCATCGCCGCACGCATCGACGATCTCTTGAAACGCTAAGTTGAAATGTTCCAGTACGTCCATGGGCCCTCCGCCACATCTCCACTATCTTGGCCTGCCCAACCGCACCGGTTGTCGATGCACTCGGCGTTTGATCAACCAGCCGGGATCGCACCCATCGTGGGATCGCACGAACTACAGTGGCCGACGTTGGAGAGGGCCGCATGCGGGCGTTTGCAGGAGAGCCTCACCAAATGTCAATCAACGAATCCACCCCCGGCGCAGCGACGCCGGACATTGATCAGGCCATGTTGCTTCAAGCTGCCCTGACACAGTTGAAGCAACTCGCCGATCGCGTCGCCGTCCTCGAGGCCAAGCAGGCAAATTCTCGAACGACTATCACCCATCCGTCACCTCCGGCTCGAGGCCGGGATCCATATCTGCACCGCCAAACGGGCTGGCAACCCACGCGCCGCTAGCTGAATCGCCGCCAAAGAGCTGTTTTGCAAGTACCCCAACCTTAGGGGGTTTGCATCCCAGCCAATGTACGTACAATTGACACTAACAACACCGCGTCTGGTTTCCCGCCACTAGGCGCGGTGTTGCTATTTTTCCTGACGACTGATCACCAGCAGCGGCCCAGACAAGGCCCAGTCCCACGGAAACCAAGCCCCTGGGGCCTTAGGCGGATTCGGTGTCCTGTTCCTCGTCGCCGACGGTCTCGAGCTCAGCCTCTCCGGCATCGTTCGAAAGAAGTTCCTCGAGCTCTTCGAGAGCTTGGCGTGCCTCGTTCTGCAGGCGCTCAAACTCGGCGAAATCAGGCAGCGCCTCGTCGGCCTCGGTCAACAGCTGCAGAGCTTCGGCGACCTGGGCGGCCACTGCTCCGTCGGCATCTTCGAAGTCGAAACTGAAGGCGGGTCCGTCGTCTTGCTCGTCACCAGCTCCCTGCCCGAGAAGAGGCGGCGGTGCGTCTCCAAGGAGTCCATTGGCTTCCTCGGCCGTGAGGTTGAACAGCTCGGCCAATGCACCGGCATAGGTCGGGGCAAAGCCGATCCGGTCACCTTGGACAACCGCCACGAAGGTCACTTCGGGTTCGGTGATCTGGTTCGGGTTCTCCGCTGGCGGCTCACGACGAACGAAGAATGGTCGGACGTACACGACGGTGTCTTCGATGAGCAGCACCTGCAGGTTGCCTGAAAGGAACTGCGAGCCGCTCTGACCAAGTTCGGTGCTTTCCTCAGAGATACGTGGGTCAGCGTTGAGTGTTTCATCAACCTGGAACGGGCCAGTCACCAAAACGTTGCCGCCCGCGCTCATTTCGTATTCGCGCAGTTCAAGCTGACCTGTCTCATCGGTTCGTCCAACGAAGTAGGACGTCAACTCACGCAGACCACCAGCAGGCACAAATGGACGCGAGATGAGGAAGGTCACGTCATCCTCGTCGGGAAGACGGGTGAGCTGGTAGTACGGGTCGACGGGGCGGCTACGGTCGGGAACGATTCGAGGGTTCGCTGGGTCGCTCCGATCGATGCGGGTGATAGCGGTTCCCGCGGATTGCGAGTCGGAATTGTCGGCTACAGCCCAGGCAAGGTCGCCGGAGAAGAACTCCTGGACGTTATCGAGGTAGTAGCGGCCCCACATGCCGGTCTGCACGATGAAGAGATCCTCGGGGTAACGCAGGTGCGTGCTGACTTCCTCTGGCATGTCGGCAGCCTTTGGAAGAGGTCGCCGAATACCTGGCGGTACGACATGAGGATCGGATCGTCTGGGTCTACGACATAGAAGTCGACGTCGCCGTCGTAGGCGTCAACGACAACCTTTACCGGGTTACGCACATAGTTGAAGTTGCGGACCAGGCCCGAGTCACTCGGCAGCTGCTGCGTGTCGGCGAACTCGCTGTACGGGAACCGGTCCGAGGTGGTGTAAGCGTCGATGACATAGGAGATCCCACCATCGATAACGACTGGATACGGGTTCGAGTCGTACTGCAAGAACGGCGCCACTCGCCGGGCTCGTTCAGTCACGTCACGAGCGAAGATGACCTCGGTCTCGTCGGTAACGATGCCCGAAATCAGCGGCTCGATCGCACCGAACCTGAACGAGAAGGCCAGGCGAGACAAGAAGCTCGACATCGGGATGCCGCCATCACCGGTGTATTCGGCACCGTCGGGGTCGAACTCTCCAGAGGTGGTGCCGGTAACCGCGTATTGATCAATCCCCTCGCCGAAGTACACCTGCGGTTGATCGATAAATACCGTTTCTTCGAGACTGTTATTGAGCGGAGCATCGCCGATCAAGAAATTCGGTTCGCCCGTTGCATTGGCGTCGTTTGCGGGAGCGAGCACAAGCCCGTAGCCATGAGTACGGACGGCGTGACGGACCTCCCACGACAGACTCTCCTGATCGCCGAGCTCGCGAACGCCTACAACCACTGGAGTAGTCGTGCCTTCGATGTCGTAACGATCAATGTCAACGCGTTGGCCGAAGTCGTTGTAGATCTCGCGGTCTCGTTGGAGCAAGGTGAAGGAGTCGTCAACAATGCGGGGGTCCAACAGGCGCACGTTCGACAAGATGTCGCCGCTCGAAAGTACTTCATTTCGGGTCAGCGGAGCTTCGTCGAAGGTGAAGTCGCCTGGAATCACATTGGCTAGACCAAGGCCATCGCGGGTGGAGGCGATGTGGCGCTCGATGAACTCGCCTTCGCGGGCAAGTTCGTCAGGCGCCACTTGGAACTGTTGGATGACAGCCGGGTAGATGCTGCCCGCAACCACCGCGATCAGCGCCCACAAGCCGACAGCGATCGAAGGTAGCGCCCAGCCGCGCCGCCAGATGTTCGCGACCAACAGGAGTACCGAGAACAGCGAGATCAACAACAGCAATTCGATCGCGGGCAGCGACGCGTTCAAGTCGGTGAAGAACGCACCTCTTCTGAAGCCTTGGGTCGACCCCAGGAGTTCGAAGCGCTGCAGCCAGTAGTCAGCAGCCTTGAGGCCAGCGAGAATCGCGAGGATCAAGGAAATGTGGGCCTTCACTTGCGGGGTAGTGCGGCGGTCGACCGTTTGGATGCGGATACCGCCGTTGATGTAGTGCCAGATCGTGGTGATGATGCCGATGATGATGAACGCCGCGAAGAACCACGAGACAACGAAGGTCAAGAAGGGAAGCCGGAAGACGTAGAACGAGAGGTCGCGGCCAAATACCGGATCGACTTCGTTGAAGGAGATCGGGTTGGTGAAGAGAAGCCATTCGTTCCACTGGGCAGCGGCGCCAGCGCCAGCTACGAGTGCGAAGAAGCCTGCGATGGCAAAACGAACGAGACCATTTCGACGACCGACCGTTTCGTGCCAGCGAACGAGGAGTTCTTCTTCTGGCCCTGGAGGGCGAAGGGCGGGGGCGATCCGGTCGGCGATAACCAGATTGATCCACGCCAGCACGAAGAAGATGGCAACGAAGATCACCGACAGCACAACCTGCGCGCTGAGGATCCCCGTCCAGATCGAGGTTCGTTGCAGGTCCTCGAACCAGAGGAAGTCTGTGTACAGGGTCAGGATCCCCCGGAGCGACGCAAGCAAGACGAGCAGCACGACAACAAAGACCGCACCAATCACCCGGCGTCGACCCGAGTGAACCACTTCAGTTGGGGGTTCCACGGCTTCGGTACTCATGGTCAGACCAAGGCTACCGGAGGGAGCGACCTACCGTTTGTCGCGCGAGGTGAACATCGCATGACCTCCACCACGTCCGAGCGAGTCTCTAGGAGGCAGCGGAAGCGGAGTTGGCGATGTCTTCGACGCAGACTTCAACCGCGGTGGTCTTGATCTCTCGGTAAATACTGCGCATCGAGTCGACTGCGGCATCGGTGTAATCGCCGGCGGCTAGAGCATCAGACACCCTGCGCCGAATCTCCTTGACGAAGTCCGCTACGGGCTCAGGTGCACTCGGACCGCCGCCGAGGTGGGTACCGCTCGCGGACCAGTACTGATCGACCTGGTCGCTGGCACTTCCCAACAATTCGTGGATCGTCGGGATGTCATCGCTCCCCTTGAGGGTGGTCATGACGCGGCTTTGCTCATCGGCAAGAACCCGCTTCAGACGACGAGCC
>CAYUKM010000134.1:0-7172 GCA_964445255.1 uncultured Acidimicrobiales bacterium | reverse complement strand
AGGTCGAAACCCAAGTCTTCAACGGTCCCTTCGACCTGTTGTTGCACCTCATCCTGTCTGAAGAAGTTGAGCTGTACGACATCTCGCTCACCAGGATCGTTGACGCGTATCTGACCGAGATCGAGCGGATGGAACAGCTCGACCTTGAGGTGGCGACCGAGTTCTTGTTGATCGCCGCCACGTTGGTCGAGTTGAAGGCACGTCGCCTACTGCCCGACAACGACGACATCGACCTCGACGACGAGCTCGCGCTCTTCGAAGAGCGCGACCTTCTGCTGTCTCGCCTCGTTGAATGCAAAACGTTCAAAGACGCCGCATCGATCCTGCGTCAACTGCACGACGCTGGGCGTCGCACATATCCGCGTGTAGCGGGTATCGAAGAACGATTTATCCACGTGGCTCCGGACCTCTTGGAGGGCTTGGACGTGCACGATCTGCGTGCGGCCTGCATTCGGGCGCTAACGCCAAAGCCCGAGCCGGTGCTGGATCTGTATCACGTGAGCGCGGTTACGGCCTCGGTCGAGGACGCGGTCCGCGAGTTTGTGGACGAGTTGCCCGGAGCCGGGTTGGTGACCTTCCGGTCGCTCACCTCAAACCTGGTCGACCGGCTCGAGGTGGTGGTTCGGTTCCTTGCGCTTCTCGAGCTCTTCAAGCAGGGAATGATCGACATCACCCAGGCTCGGGCGTTTGGCGATATTGAACTGCAATGGATCGGTGGCGAGCCCGCCGATGCACTCCAAACACTGGCAATTGATAGGTACGACGGATGAACGACACGGTGAATAGCAGCAGCGCGCAAAGCACGGCTGTTCTGCCCGACGAGATGATGGCAGCGATCGAGGCGGTGTTGATGGTCGCTGAGCGGCCGATCGAGCCGCGCTTGTTGGCCCAGCTGGTCGAAACCACGATCGAAGACGTCGAGGCAGCGTGTGCTGCCCTCGACCAGCAATACCGGGATTCTGGGCGCGGCTTCGTGCTGGCACGTGTCGCTGGTGGCTACCGCTACCAGAGCCACCCAGAGCAGGCCGCGTACGTCGAGCGCTTCGTGTTGGAGGGTCAGGTCGCACGCCTTTCGGCCGCGGCATTGGAGACGTTGGCAATCGTTGCCTACAAGCAGCCGATTTCGCGAGCTCAGGTAGCGGCGATTCGTGGCGTGTCGGTCGATGCCGTAATGCGAACGCTGCATCAGCGGGGCTACATCGCTGAGGTGTCTCGTGACTCGGGGCCCGGTCAGGCGATCATGTACGGAACGACGCCGCTGTTCTTGGAGCGCCTCAACATCGACTCGATCGTCGACCTGCCCGAATTGGGCGACTTCGTGCCCGAGCCCGCCGTGGTTGAGGCTCTCGAGAACGGTCTGCGCTTCGATCCGGACGTCCCGGACGTTGTTGTGGATGAGTCGGCTCCCGCTGCTCCCTCCGAGGTGAGCGCTGACGACGAAGTGGTCATCGATCTGCGTGATGAGGCGGGCGTGGCGTCGAACGGTGTCGCCACAGACTCGTCTGAGGAATGAGCGAAGTCGACCCAGCGCCTAAGCAGCGGGTCCAGAAGGTGCTGGCGGCCGCAGGTGTTGCGTCGCGGCGAGTCTGCGAGGACATGATCGAGGACGAGCGGATCACCGTCAATGGCCAGATCGCCACCTTGGGGGACAAGGTCGACCCGTTGGTCGACGAGCTTCGCGTAGACGGGGTGGTGGTCACCGTCGACCCGACGCGAAGGACGGTGTTGTTGAATAAGCCGGTTGGGGTGATTTCGACTGCGGAGGACACGCACGGCCGGGAGACGGTTGTGGATGTGGTGGGGGCCGAGGAACGACTGTTTCCGATCGGTCGCCTCGATGCCGATAGCGAGGGGCTGATCCTGCTGACCAACGATGGTGGGCTCACCCAGCGGTTGACACACCCGTCGTTTGGTGTCGACAAGGAATACCTGGTCAGCGTGGAGGGCTCGCCCAAGCCGGGCGCTCTGCGGACGCTTCGCGAGGGCGTAGAGCTAGACGATGGCAAGACGTCGCCTGCGAAGGTGTCGGAGCTTCAGCCCGGTCTGCTGCGATTTGTGATCCACGAGGGCCGCAACCGCCAGATCCGACGCATGTGCGACGCCGTCGGGCATCCGGTGACCCGGTTGGTGCGCACACGTATCGGCACCATCACCGACACGACGCTCAGCCCAGGGGAGTGGCGAGACCTAGAAGCCGCCGAGTTGCGGGAACTGGAGCAAGCCATCACTGATGCAGCGCAGGCCTGAGCGTCGAGCGCCTAACCCTCTCCGAGAACGACGTCGTCGATGACGGCCACAGGCGCCCGGCCGGTAGGATCATCGGCTATGTCTGACGTGGTCACAAGCCAAAGGACCGCTGGGGTGATCGGCCTTGGGCTGATCGGGGGAAGCGTAGCGCTCGCGTTGCGCGACCTTGGCTATGTGGTCGGCGGAATCGACCAGGACGAAGCTGCCGTTGAGCGTGCGCTCGCCGATGGCGTGATCGACCGCGAGGGTTTGCCGGCTGATGCAGCGTTGACGGTGGTGGCTACGCCCGTCGATCACATTCCAGACGGCGTAAAGCAGGCCCTGGCCGAGACGGCCGGCTGGGTCACCGACACCGGCAGCGTGAAGGGCGCCATCGCACAAGCGGTCAGCCACGAACGATTTGTGCCGTCTCACCCCATGGCAGGTTCAGAACAGAGTGGTCTGGGCGGGGCACGTCCTGACCTGTTTCGGGGTGCTGCCTGGGTAATTACCCCCACGATCGAAACGAGCGACCAAACCTTTGCCGCGATGCACGAACTCGTGGTGGCGCTGGGGGCTGACCCGCTCACACTGGAGCCAGCGGCCCATGACCGTATGGTCGCCACCGTGTCGCACGTTCCGCACCTGACCGCGGCCGTGTTGATGAACGTAGCGAGCAAGCGTTCCGATGAACACTTGGCCATGTTGCGTCTGGCCGCCGGGGGCTTTCGAGACATGACCCGGATAGCGTCTGGGTCGCCGACGATTTGGCCGCCGATCTGTTTGCAGAACAGTCGAGCGATCAACGAAGCGCTCGATGAGGTCATCGCTGGCCTTTCCGAAATGCGAGACGCGATCGCGAGCGAGAACGCCGAGGCGATTCGTGAAGCGCTTGCTGATGCGCGTGCAGCCCGCGTGAGCTTGCCAACGGCCTCGGTCTTGCCCCCAGGGCTTTCCGAGGTGCGGGTACGGATCAAAGATCAGCGTGGGGAATTGGCTGCGGTTACCGGATTGGCCGCGAAGCTCGACGTCAACATCTTCGACCTCGAGATCGCGCACTCGGCCGAAGGCCCGACCGGCGTGATCGTGTTGTTGGTCGATTCCGATGTCGCTGATGTGTTCAAGGGCGGCTTGTTGGCCCAGGGGTACCGTCCGTCGGTACGTCCGCTGTCATGAGCGAGCGCAAGACCGTTACGCCAATCGAGGGAGCGCTCGACCTCGATGTGGTGCTGCCCGGCTCGAAGAGTCTGACCAATCGTGCGTTGATCGTCGCTGGGTTGACGAACGGGAACTCGGTGCTGACCGGGGTGGGCCTATCCGATGACACGAGAGCAATGATTGGCGCTCTTGAGGCAATCGGTATTGAGGTTTCGGTCGAGGGAACCACGGTAACGATTGCGGGCCGAAGCGAGCCGTACCTTCCGACCGAACCGCTTGACGCGAACCAGTCGGGTACGAGCGCACGGTTCCTGTTGCCGGTTCTTGCCCTCGCTGGTGGCGGAACGCTGACCGGTCACGAACAGATGCGGGCCCGCCCGATGGGCGAACTGGCGCAAGCGCTACGGGACCTGGGTGCAGAGGTCGACACCGACAACTTGCCAATGACGGTTTCTGGGAAGGTCACCGGCCGCGAAGTGTCGATAGGTGCCGAGGTATCGAGCCAGTTCATCTCTGGGCTGTTGTTAGCTGCGCCAGCCTTTCCGAACGGATTGGATCTGACCCTTGTAGGTACACCTGTGTCACAGCCCTATATCGACATGACGGTTGGGGTGATGCGTGCTTTCGGAGCTGAGGTCGATGCGCAACCGAACCGGATCACTGTCGAGGGTTCTGGCTACTGGCCAACCAAATACCACATCGAGCCCGACGCCTCTACGGCTACGTACCCACTCGCAGCAGCGGCGATTGTGGGTGGTCGGGTGAAGGTGTTGGGTCTTGGATCTCGATCGACCCAGGGCGACGCTGAGTTCGCCGAACGGGTACTGGCGCCGATGGGTGCCGACGTGTGGGTGGAGAAGGATTCGATCGAGGTCCGGGGGAGCGGCGTACTCGATGCGCTCAACGTCGACCTTGGCGACATGAGCGACACCGCTCCGACGTTTGCTGCGCTCGCAGCGAAGGCCCGTGGCACCAGCAGCGTGACCGGGATCGGGTTCATCCGCACCACCAAGGAATCTGATCGTGTGCAGGCGTCGGTAGACGAGCTGAACAGGCTCGGCGTAGAGGCGCGGGTAGATGACGACGGTTTCACCGTGGTCGGAGGCGCGCACACGCCATCAGCAATCGACACTTACGAAGACCACCGGATGGCCATGTCGATGGCCCTGGTGGGCCTGACCCATGACGAGGTCATCGTCAAGGAGTCGGGCTGCGTTGCCAAGACGTTCCCTGGCTTCTGGGACTTCGTCGACGACCTCCGGGCGTCCGCAACAACGACGCCACAGGTGCTAGCGATCGATGGCCCTGCCGGGAGCGGTAAGTCGACCGTCGCGAAGCGGATTTCTAAACGTCTTCGCCTGCCGCACCTCGATACGGGTGCCATGTACCGCGCCGTCACGCATGCCGTGCTCGAAGCGGGCGTCGACCTCAAAGATCACGACGCCGTGACAGCAGCTGTCGAAACGGCGACGATCGTGATCGGCCGGAACGCCGTGGTCATCGACGGGGTCGATGTCACCACCGCTATTCGCGAGCCCGAGGTAACCGCAAACGTCTCGACAGTTGCCGCAGTTGCCGGTGTTCGCAGGGTCCTCGTCGACGCTCAGCGCGCTTGGGCGCGAGCTCGGGGTGCTGCGGTGCTGGAAGGGCGAGACATCGGCACCGCAGTGTTCCCCGACGCCACGGTGAAGATCTACCTCGACGCCACCGTGCAGGAACGAGCTCGCCGACGAGCGGCCGAGACCGGCGACACCGACCTGGCCGCGATGGAAGCAAAGATCGCCGAACGCGACCGCTTGGATATGACTCGCGAGGCCGATCCGTTGACGGTTGCCGAGGGTGCGATCGTGATCGACACAACGAACCTCAATACCGATGAGGTGATGGACGCGATCGCCGATGCTTGGGGTCGGCGATGACCGCGTCGAGCCAGCACACGATTGACCGCTACGGCGAATCGCTCCGCAAGCGTGACCGGATTGCGTGGGACGTAGCGAAGACCGCCCTGTCGGGCGTAGCGAAGCTCTGGTTCCGCTACGAGGTGCATGGGCGGGAGAACCTTCCCGACGATCATGCGTTCATCTTGAGCCCCGTCCACCGCTCGAACCTCGACACTCCGCTAGTCACGTTGATCCGCAAGGAACAGATCCGGTTTATGGGGAAGGAATCGCTGTGGAAGGTCAATGCCTTCTCCAGCTGGTTCCTCACGCTGATGGGCGGTTTCCCTGTCGAACGCGAAACCGCAGACCGCTCAGCGATGGCAGCTGCGGAGGGCATTCTCGCCCGTGGCGAGACGCTGGTGATGTTCCCAGAGGGCAGACGTCGAAGTGGCCCGATTGTCCTGCCTGAGAACATGCACAGCGGTCCGAGCTTTGTGGCAGGTCGAGCCCAGGTACCGATTGTGCCGGTCGGCATCGCATCGACTGAAGAGGCCATGCCCAAAGGCAAGAAGTTCATCTACCCGGTCAAGCTCGTCTTCGTCATCGGCAAGTCCATCGCACCACCCGAGCAGAATGAAAAGGGTCGCGTCCCAAGAAGCGTCATCAAGGAACACACCGAACTGTTGCGCCAACGTCTGCAAGAGCTGTTCGACGAAGCAAAGGCGCTGCGGAGTTAAGCAAGTCGACGGCGACGTTGACCTGGGGTGATGCTGCCCGAGACTGCTATCAGATTCGAGCGCTTGCTCCGAACGGCGACTCGGCATTTGGCGGCGTGTCCTTTGACACCCTATGCGGTGACCTCGGACAGGCGCCTGTTCGCTGTTGAGACCTGACGCTTCTGTTAAAACGAAGCGCCTGTGGGGGCCAAGAAATGAATGGCTTCAATCAGGAGTTATGCCTCGGACGGAGGGGGCTTAGTGGCGCCGGTCTCTGGTTCATTCGACTTAGCTTGAGGGAACGGCAGCTGACGAAATTGCGGGCCGCGAGTAGTGAACGTTTCCAGCAGCCAGCGCGACCCGAACCAAAGCCCGACCGTGACTACCGACGCGACCACAGTCTTCACGAGCACCGACCCCACGATCACTTCTTCACTGGTGGCAATACCGAGCAGTAGGACGAGGCTGCCCGCCGATGCCAAAAGGACGGCGACCGCTAGCGCGGAAGCTGCCAAGATAGCGAACACGCGTCGCGCGGCAATCCAAAATGGAATCTGGCCAGAGCCAGTTCCGGAGACTTCTAGAGCCTTCACCAAACCGGACACCACTGCGGCTCCAATCAGCAGTTGGCTCTCTGTCTGAAAGGACTCGGCCTGCGCCGATACCAAGGCAAACATGGCGTCGAATGCTTCGACGCCCCACTCGAGCAGCTTCCTGCTCGGTGCACCTGCCACCGGCAATCCAACAACAAAGCGAGAGAGAACGCTCAGCAATATCAGGGCCAGAACCGTCAAACCCAGACCCTTCTGAAGCCTTGCCTTTCGCATAACAAAATTCTACGGGACGCGAACGCCCATCCAGTAACCAGCCCCTGAGTTCGAAACAGCGGCTTCGCTAGCGGAGCTCGCCCATCACCGGAGGTCGACGAGCTTCGTGGCTGCCTCGACGAAGGCGTTGACGAGCCGATGGCAAGACCAGGCTGACCAACCTCGACATGGTCTGCGGCCCCGACAACAAACACAAAGGCGCCGGCCCACGCCTGCGCCAACGCACCGACGGCGACTACGAACTCCGCTGGCCCAAGCACCGACAGAACTAGGGGCCAGGCCGCCGGAGCGCTTGGCAATTGCGACGATCCCGCCGCTACCTCCACGTCCGAAGCGAACGTGGAGGTAGCTCAGTTCTCTATCCG